>NZ_JBFBGS010000064.1:0-54067 GCF_040684795.1 Kitasatospora sp. NPDC089797
CTGCCCTTCGTCGTCGCCCTCAACGGCTTCGACGGCCACCAGCCCCACACCGCCGACGAAGTCCGCGAAGCCCTCCAACTCGGCCCCGACACCCCGGTGATCACCCTCGACGCCCGCCGCCGGGACAGCGCCAAGAGCGCCCTCATCACCCTCGTCGAACACGCCCTCCTCGCCCGACTCCGCTGAACCGGACGAGCACGCCCACGGCCCACGGGAGCCGATGAACTCCCGTGGGCCGTGGGCGCGTCGGGGCGGGTTACTCGGTCGGCTCCAGCCCGGCCCGGATCAGGCCGTAGCTGTACGCGTCCTCAAGTGCCAGCCAGGAGGCGGCGATCACGTTGTCGGCGACACCGACCGTGGACCAGGTCGTGGTGCCGTCGGTGGACTCGATCAGCACCCGGGTCTTGGACCCGGTGCCGTGCTGGCCCTCCAGGATGCGCACCTTGTAGTCCACCAACTCGAAGGTGGCCAGCGGCGGGTAGGTGCCCTCCAGGGCCGCCCGCAGCGCCTGGTCCAGCGCGTTCACCGGGCCGTTGCCCTCGCCGGTGGCGATCCGGCGCTCGCCCTTGGCCCACAGCTTGACGGTCGCCTCGTTGCCCGAAACCCCGCCCGGGCCCTGCTCGCTGATGGTCCGCCAGGACTCCAGCCGGTAGAAGCGGTCCCGGCTTCCGCGCACCTCGTCGCGCAGCAGCAGCTCGAACGAGGCGTCGGCGGACTCGTAGGTGTAGCCGAGGTTCTCCTGCTCCTTCACCTTGGCCACCACCCGGCCGGCCAGGTCGCGGTCGGTGGAGAGGTCGTAGCCGAGCTCCTTGCCCTTGAGCTCCACCGAGGCCCGGCCGGCCATGTCGGAGACCAGCATCCGCATGGTGTTGCCGACCAGTTCGGGGTCGGTGTGCTGGTACAGGTCCGGGTCGACCTTGATCGCGGAGGCGTGCAGGCCCGCCTTGTGCGCGAAGGCCGAGAAGCCGACGTACGGCTGGTGGGTGGACGGCGTCAGGTTGACCAGCTCGGCGATCGCGTGCGAGATCCGGGTCATCTCGGCCAGTCGGCCGGCCGGCAGCACCCGGCGGTCGTACTTCAGCTCCAGCGCGCCGACCACCGGGAACAGGTTGGCGTTGCCGACCCGCTCGCCGTAGCCGTTCGCGGTGCACTGCACGTGGGTCGCGCCGGCGTCCACCGCCGCCAGGGTGTTGGCCACCGCGCAGCCGGTGTCGTCCTGGGCGTGCATGCCGACCCGGGCGCCGGTCGCCGCGATCACGTCCGCGACGGTGTCCCGGACGCCGGCCGGCAGCATGCCGCCGTTGGTGTCGCACAGCACCACCACGTCCGCCCCGGCCCGGTGCGCGGTGCGCACCACCGCGAGGGCGTACTCGCGGTTCGCCCGGTACCCGTCGAAGAAGTGCTCGCAGTCCAGGAAGACCCGCCGGCCCTGCGCGCGCAGGAACTCCACGCTGTCCCGGATCATCTCCAGGTTCTCGTCCAGCGTGGTGCGCAGCGCCAGTTCGACGTGCCGGTCGTGGGCCTTGGCCACCAGGGTGATCACCGGTGCGCCGGAGGCGACCAGCGCGGCCAGCTGCGGGTCCTCGGCCGCCTTGCCGCCGGCCCGGCGGGTGGCACCGAAGGCGACCAGGCGGGCGGTGCGCAGCTCCAGCTCGGCGGCGGCGCGGGCGAAGAACTCGGTGTCCCGGGGGTTCGCCCCGGGCCAGCCGCCCTCGATGAAGCCGACCCCGAACTCGTCGAGGTGCCGGGCAATGGCCAGCTTGTCCGCCACCGTCAGGTTGATGCCCTCCCGCTGCGCGCCGTCGCGCAGGGTGGTGTCGAACACGTGGAAGCTGTCGTCGGTACGGCTGACCTCGGTCATGACCCCTGGTTCTCCGTTCGGGGAGGTGGTACTGCTCGGCCGGATTCTCGTCCCGGCTCCACTGTCCAGGATCCCGCGCGCGGCCCCGGTGTCCCCGGGCCCCTTGTGGGGGCCGTCGGCCGGTCCGGAGTGTGCGCTCACCGGGGCTGCCCCCGGAAAGCGAAAAGACCCCTCGCGGGTGCGAGAGGTCTGCGCGCGGGTCTGGACGCTCGTGGTCGCTCCGCATCGGGTCCTGCGGGAGCGGTCACTGCGGACCGGCGCGCCTGCTGCCAATAATCAGCGAAAGCGAGGACACGTCGGCAGTCTGGCACACCATCCGGAATCCGGCCCGCCCGTCTCGCGATCCGAAACGGACGGGCCGGCGGGGGCGCGTCGGCCCGCCGGATCAGACGATCTTGTGCAGCCAGTTGTGGGTGTCCGGCTGCTGGCCGCCCTGGATGGCCAGCAGGGCGCGGCGCAGCTCCATGGTGATCGGGCCGGGCTCGCCGGTGCCCACGGTCCAGTCGGCGGCGGCGGACTTCACCGAGCCGACCGGGGTGATCACGGCGGCGGTGCCACAGGCGAAGACCTCGGTGAGGGTGCCGTCGGCGTTGGCCTGCTGCCACTCGTCGGTGGAGATCTTCCGCTCCTCGACCGCGTAGCCCAGGTCGGTGGCGAGCTGGAGCAGCGAGTCACGGGTGATGCCGGGCAGCAGCGCGCCGGACAGCTCCGGGGTGACGATCTTCGCGTCCGCGCCCTCGCCGAAGACGAAGTACAGGTTCATGCCGCCCATCTCCTCGACCCACCGGTGCTCGGCGGCGTCGAGCCAGACCACCTGGTCGCAGCCCTTCTCGGCGGCCTGGGCCTGGGCGACCAGCGAGGCGGCGTAGTTGCCCGCGCACTTGGCGGCGCCGGTGCCGCCGGGCGCGGCCCGGACGTACTCCTTGGACAGCCAGACCGAGACCGGCTTGATGCCGCCCTGGAAGTAGGCGCCGGCCGGGGAGGCGATGATCATGAACAGGTAGGAGTCCGCCGGACGGACACCCAGGCCGACCTCGGTGGCGAACATGAACGGGCGCAGGTACAGGCTCTGCTCCGGCTCGTTCGGCACCCACGCCCGCTCCTGCTGGACCAGCAGCTCGACGGCCTCGACGAAGGCCTCCACCGGCAGCTCCGGCATCGCCAGGCGGCGGGCCGAGGCCTGGAAGCGCAGCGCGTTGGCCTCGGGGCGGAAGGTGGCGATCGAGCCGTCGGCCTGACGGTAGGCCTTCAGGCCCTCGAAGATCGCCTGGCCGTAGTGCAGGGTCATGTTCGCCGGGTCCATCTCCACCGGCGCGTACGGGACCAGCTGCGCGTCGTGCCAGCCGCGGCCCTCGGTCCAGCGGATGGTGACCATGTGGTCGGTGAAGACGCGGCCGAAGCCGGGGTTGGTCAGCCGGGCCTCGCGCTCCGCCGCGGGGAGCGGGTGGGCGGAGGGCTTGAGATCGAACGTGATGGGCGCCTGGGTGGGCGTGCTCATGGCTGTTTCCTTCACCGTGGGGTTCGTTCGGGCCACCACCGTCGAAGGACGTCCCGACGATCCAACGCCGGAACGAACGCACAACGGCACGGCCCACTGTCGATACTCGCATCCAGAGGGCCGTGCCGAACAGTTGCCCGCTCCTTGGGGAGCTGCAAGCTGCGGTTATGCGGTCCGGCCCAGCTGGGCGGATCCGCCGGGGTTCCGGCCGGTCGGCCGGCGCCCCGCTTCCTTGGATCCGGCCCGCTAGCCGGATACTCGCTCGGCGAGCGCGTCGCCGACCTGCGAGGTGCTGCGGGTGCCGGTGCGCTCGGCGAGGTCCGCCGCGACGGCGTCCTCCACCGTGGCGGCCTCGGCGGCGAAGCCGAGGTGCTCCAGCAGCATGGCGACCGACAGCACGGTGGCGGTCGGGTCGGCCTTGCCCTGGCCGGCGATGTCCGGCGCCGAACCGTGCACCGGCTCGAACATGGACGGGAACGCGCCGCTCGGGTTGATGTTGCCGCTCGCGGCGAGGCCGATGCCGCCGGTCACGGCGGCGGCCAGGTCGGTCAGGATGTCGCCGAACAGGTTGTCGGTGACGATGACGTCGAAGCGCTCGGGCTGGGTGACGAAGAAGATCGTGGCCGCGTCGACGTGCAGGTAGTCGGTGGTGACCTCGGGGAACTCCCGGCCGACCTCGGCGAAGATCCGCGACCACAGGTGGCCGGCGTGCACCAGCACGTTGTTCTTGTGCACCAGGGTGAGCTTCTTGCGCGGCCGCGCCTGGGCCCGGCGGTAGGCGTCGCGCACCACGCGCTCGATGCCGTACGCCGTGTTCAGGCTGACTTCGGTGGCCACCTCCTGCGGCGTCCCGGTGCGCAGCGAGCCGCCGTTGCCGACGTACGGGCCCTCGGTGCCCTCGCGGACGACCACGAAGTCGATCTCCGGCTGACCGGCCAGCGGGGAGGTCACCCCGGGGAACAGCCGACCGGGGCGGAGGTTGATGTGGTGGTCGAAGGCGAACCGCAGCTTGAGCAGCAGGCCCCGCTCCAGCACCCCGGACGGGACGCTCGGGTCCCCGATGGCGCCCAGCAGGATCGCGTCGGAGCCCTTGAGCTCCTCCAGCACGCTGTCCGGCAGGGTCTCCCCGGTCCGGTGGTAGCGCCGGGCCCCGAGGTCGTACTCGGTGGTCTCCAGCTTCACGTCGGCGGGAAGGACGGCCCTCAGGACCTTCAGGCCCTCGGCCACCACTTCCTGGCCGATGCCGTCACCGGGGACAACTGCGAGACGAATCGTGCGAGACATGCTCGGACCTTACTGCGGTGTCCCAGGGACTGACACCTCACGTCCAGCATCCGGACGATCAACTCAGGTCGATCTCGACCGGGAACGGCTGATCGACCTTCAACTGCTTGTGGAAGATACCGGTCGGGAAGTACTTCCGCGCCGCCGGATCCAGTTCATAGGTGTAGACGATCGGGTTCCCGTCATCACCGCTCTCCACCCGCCAGAAGTGCTGGATGCCCGCGGCCGCGTACTTTCGGGGCTTCGTCTCCCGGTCCCGTTCCTCGGACTCCTCGGACACGACCTCAACGGCCAACAGGACGTCGTCGGCCTCGCAGAAGGTCTGCTTCGGGCCGGTCACCCCCTGCTCGTCGACGACGAGCAGATCCGGCTCAGGCCGGTTGCGGCGGTCCAGCTTGACCGTCATCTCCCGCCAGACGTCCCACCCCTCCGGTGCCGCAGCCTCCAAGGCCCGCTCCAGCCTTCGGAGAGTGCGCATGTGGAACGCGGTCTGCGGACTCACGAAGATCAGGCTCCCGTCGATCAGCTCGGTATGCGGCGGGAGATCGGGCAGGCGGTCGAGATCGTCTGCGGTGTAGCCACCAGCAGGAGGCCGGATCCAGTCGGGGTACGGCGCGATGCTCATGGTTCCTCCCATACGGGCATCCTGGTGGCCCTCCCAGGCTACTCGGCAAGGAGCCCCCGGACGCCACTCCTCCGAGGGAGCGCGTGCGGGCCGCGGTGCGCCGGGGGCGCGTTTAGGGTGGCGTGGTCCGGGATTCCTGGCAGAACGGGGCGCACGGGTGAGGAGCGAGCGGCGGCGGGAGCTGCTGGTCTGCGGGGTCGCGGCCGGGCTGGCCATGAGCGGGTTCGCGCTGGCGGCGGTGGTGCGCGGGCGGTGGCCGGCCGGGGCGGGCGCGGTGGCCGTGCCGTACCACGCGCACCTGTGGGACCTGCTGCACGGGCAGGCCTCCGGCGACCTGCTGTTCAACTGGAACAGCGGCTACGGCGCGCCGTTCCTGGCGGACTTCTTCGCCTACCTGATGAACCCGTTCTCCTGGCCGACCGCCCTGCTCCCCCGCAGCCAGGGCCAACTCGCCGTCCTGCTGGTCACCCTGGCCACCATCGGCCTCGGCACCGCCCTGATGGCCCACCTGCTCGGCCGGCTGCACCCCGGCCCGCACTGGCTGCGGGTGTTCACCGCCGTCGGGTACGGGCTGTGCGCCTGGGTGCTGGACGTCGGCGGGGGCGCGCCGATGTGGCTGTGGGGCCTGGTCTCGCTGCCGCTGCTCGGCCTGGTCGGGGACTGGTGCCTGCACGAGCGCCGCTGGGTGGCCGGCGCGCTGTGCGTCGCGCTCGCCTGGGCGGGCAACCTGTACACCGCCGCGCTGGCCACCCTGATCGCCGGACTCCTTTTCGCCGTACGGCTGTTCGCGACCCCGCGCACCGTCCGGCACCGGGCCAGGGCCACCGGGCGGGCCGTCACGCTGACCCTGACCGGGGTCCTGCTCGCCTCCCCCGTGCTGTTCGTCGCCGTCCGGGCGGCGGGCGGCGCCCAGCCGGAGTCCCCGGTGCAGTCGCCCGGCCCCGCGGGGCTCGGTGGGCACCTCGCCGAGTTGCTGCCCGCCACCAGCGGCGGGCAGCCGCTGCCGGACGTGGCGATCGGGGTGCTCGGGCTGTTGCTGGTGTGCGGGCTTCCGTTCAACCGGCGGGTGCGGGTCCGGGAACGGGCGGTCTGGTGCACGGCGCTGCTGCTGGTGGTGGCCACCTTCGTCTGGACCCCGACCGTCCTGGTCTGGCACGGCCTGGCGATCCCGGCCGGCGGGCCGTACCGGGCCGCCTTCGCGCTCAGCGGGCTGCTGGTGCTGGCCGGCTGGGTGTCGCTCGCCCACCGGCCGGACCGGCTCACCCTGGCCGGCGGTGCCGCCTTGGTCGCGGCGGTGGCCGCGCTGGCGGCCGCCCGGCACCCGGTGCACGCCTCCACCTGGGTGCTGCTGGGGGTGGGCGGGGCCGTCGTGCTCGCCGCGCTCCTGCTGCTGGACCGCCGGCACACCGACCGCCGGGCGAGCGCCCTCGCCACCTGGATGCTCGGCGGCGCGGTGCTCGGCAACGCCGTCTGGTCCGGGTACACGGCGTTCGGCGCGACGCCCGACGACAGCGTCCCGCCCTCGGCGATGCGGGCCGGGCACGCCGCCGTGCGGGCCGGCGCCGACTGGCCGGACGGGCGCAGCGACCCGGGCCCGCACGCCTACACCCCGAACGACCCGTTGCTGCTGAACGGCCAGGGCGGCGGCTACTCCAGCGGCTACCTGCCGACCGTCACCGCCCTGCTGCTGCACGACCTCGGCGCGGGCTGGACGGCGGGCGGGCGGCAGACCGGGAGCGTCACCGACCCGGTCGGGCAGGCGCTGTTCGGGGTCGTCGCCCACCTGGACGACGGGCCGCCGCCGCACGGCTTCGCCGCCGTCCGGGCGCCCGCGCCGCCGCTGGTCACCGTGCTGCCGCCGGGTGCCCGGACCGGCACCTCCTCGGTGTGGGCCCGCCAGGAGTCGCTGCTCGGCAGCCAGGTGTACGACGCCCCGCTGCCCGTCCCGGCCGGCGGCCCGGCGCCGACCCTGCACGGCACCAGCGGCTGGTCGGTGCCGGGCGGCACGGAGGGCACGGTGTTCACCGCGGCCTGCACCCCGGGCTCGACGGCGTACTTCCACGCCCTCTGGTACTCCGGCACGGTCAGCGGCCTGGGCACCGACTACCGCAGCGACGGCGAGCAGCCCAGCACGGCGGTGGCCGTGCACCGGCTGGGGACCGTCCCGGCCGACGGGGTGGTCCGGGTGACGCTGCGGTCGGACGCGGTCAGCCAGGTCCCCGCCCGCCCGATCGGCTGCCTGCGGACCGACGCCCTGGCCGCCGCCGTCACCCGGCTCACCGCCACCGGCGCCACCCGGGTCGAGGCCGGCGGCCACACCCTCACCGCCGCCCTCCCCCCGGGCTCCACCGGGACGGCGCTGGTCTCCGTCCCCGCGACCGAGGGCTGGACCTGCGCGGTCGACGGCGGCGGCAGCGCCGCGCCCACCCCGGTGCTCGGCATGATCGGCGTCCCGCTCGGCGGCGGTGCCGACCGCATCTCCTGCGCCTTCCGCCCGCCCGGCCTGACCGAGGGCCTCACCGTCACCTCCGGCACCGCCGCCGTCCTCGCCCTGGTCGCCGGCTTCGCCCGGCTCGCCCGGCGGCGGCCCGCCCACACCCCCCGCCGGGAACGCCGCCGGGCGGCCGCGACCGGACGGTAGCGGGCCGCGCCGGGCCACCGACGGCGAACGGGCGGCCCGCCGACCGGAGTCGACGGACCGCCCGTTCGCGGCTGGGTCACCGCCGGGCGGTCACCCACCGCGGGATCACGGCAGGTCGACCACCTCGGCCCGGCGCTCGGCCGGGTTGAGGTGGTGGAGCAGCAGCAGCCGGGAGGTGTCGCCCGGGACGCGGTGCACGTCGAGGACGGTCCCCGGGCCGGCCGGGGCGACCACCGCGACCGGCCCGGTGAGCCCGGCCCGGACGGTGAGGGCCGGCTGCAGGACGTCCAGCGGGACGGTCGGGCGGGTGCCGCTCAGGCCGATGGTGGCGTAGGAGTCGGCCGGGTCGGGCGTGCCGGGGCCGGTGACCCCGGTCCAGACGCCGTAGTGGACGGTGCTGTGGCCGGGCGTGACGCCGGGCAGGGCGCTCAGCCGGACCGGGAGGACCACCACGTCGCTGTCCAGCAGCCCGGTGTCGGTGTCGCCCCAGTGGGCGTTGAGCGGCTGGACGTCGAGCTCGGCCCCGGTGCGGGCGTCGAGGGCCCGGGAGACCAGGACGTCGCTGCCGCGCAGCCGGTCGGCCTTGAGGATCACATCGGTGACGCCGTCCCCGTCGGTGTCCAGCGCGACCCGCACCCCGTACACGCCGACCGGGGTGGCCGCCGGCGCCCACAGCCGGGCGCCCACGTACAGCAGGTCGGAGTCGACGGCCGCGCCCGCGGCCCGCAGGTCGGCGACCCGGTCGCCGGGGTGCTCGACGCAGAGGTCCGGCGGCGGGTCGGCCGCCTCCGGGGCGCCCTCGGGGCGCACCCCCGCGCCGGGGCCGACGGCCTTGCCGCCGCCGGACGGGCAGTCGGGCCAGCGGGCGCCCTCGCCGCCGAGGGCGAGGGCGCTGATCAGACCGGGCGCCGCACCGGGCGCCGCGCTGCCGCCGAGGGTGACCAGGGTGCCGTCCCGGGCGGTCCGGACGGAGGCGGTGGCGCCGAGGTCGCCGGTCGGGCGGGGGGCGGCGAGCACCGGGACGCGCAGCTGCGGCAGGCCGGTGTCGTCGGCCGGGGTGAACAGCACCTGCCCGGAGATCTCACCCCGGTAGCTGCGGGCCCGGCCGCCCTGCACGGTGTCGATGGTCGGGTCCGGTGCGCGCCCCAGCCGCCCGGGCACGGACAGCGTCACCCGCACCTGCGCGGTGCCGCCCGCCGGGACCTCCACCCGGGCCGGCGTCACCGCGAAAGCGGCGCCCGGCAGTTCGGTGGCCGCAGCGTAGCCGGTCCGGTACGTCAGCGGCGTCGGGCCGTGGTTGCTCAGTTCGACGGTGCGGTCGAGGGCGGTCGGCCCGCTGATCGCGACCGGCCCGTAGGAGACCCCGACGCTGCCCGGCCGGGCGTCCTCCCCCGTCGCGTAGGCGACCACGGGGGTGCGGACGGCCTGGTCGACCCGGGCGCGCCCGGCGCCGGTGCGCTCGGGCCCGTAGACCGGTCCGCCGTGGTCGTCGCCGAGGTAGGTGTCGGTGCTGGTGTTCATCAGCGCGGCCTTGACCTGCTCGACCGGCCAGTCCGGGTGGGCGGCGCGGACCAGCGCCGCCAGCCCGGCGACGTGCGGGGTGGCCATCGAGGTGCCGTTCTCGCGCTGACCGCCGGCGCCGCTGCCGACCAGGGCGGACCAGATGCCCTCCCCGGGGGCGGCGAGGTCGGGCTTGACCACACCGGGCACGCCGATGCCGCGGGAGGTGAAGTCGGTGAGGGTGTCCACCCGGGCGGGCTGGTTCTGGGCGACCGAGCCGTGCAGCGGGTTGCCCGGGGTGGCCAGCCGGACCCGGGTGTCGCCGTCGGCGGCGGCCTGCCGCAGCCGTTCGCCGTCGGCGCGGCCGAGCAGGACGGCCGGGATCCGGTCGTTGCCGGAGATCTCGGCGAGGTGGTCGGTGTCGGCGGCGTAGAGCGCGCCGATCGCCCCGGCGTCGGCGGCGTGGTCGGCGCGCGGGCCGGAGTTGCAGGCCCGGTCGGGGTCGCGGGTGGTCCAACTGAGCACCGCGATCCGGCCCTTCAGCCGCTGCTTGTCGGCCTCGCTGAAGTCGGCGCAGCCGTCCGTCTGGTCGACCGGCACGGCGAGCCCGCCGCTCACCTCGGTGCTGCTCCAGCCCTGGTAGCGCTCGCTCCAGTGGCCCGGGACGACCCCGGCCTGCGCGGCCGGGGCGAGCACGGTGATGCCGTCGACGTCGGCGTGGCCGTGCACGGAGGCGGCGACGGTGATCGCCCGCACCGCGGTGCCCGGGCTGCCGCCGACGCCGTAGACGTCGCCCTCGTTGCCGGCCGCCGCGACCACCACGGTGCCCAGTTCGGCGAGCCGGTCGACAGCCAGCGAGTCGGCGTCGTCGGGGCTGCCGAAGCGGCTGCCCAGCGACAGGTTGACCACGTCGAGCCGGTCGCCGAGGTCGCCGTCGCCGTTCGGGTCGGCGGCCAGGTCGAGCGCCTGGGCGAGCCGGTCGGTGGAGCCGTCGCAGCCGAACACCCGGATCGCGTACAGCTGGGCGCCGGGGGCGGCGCCGGGGCCGATCCGGAACGAGGCCGGGTCGAGGCCGGAGCGGTACGGGCCGGTGTACGGGTGGCCGTCGGCGGTGACGCCGTAGCCGGCGGCCGTCCCGGCGACGTGGGTGCCGTGCCCGTTGCGCACGCAGTCGAGCGGGTTGTCGCTGGGGTGCGGCACCGGCTGGTGGTTCGGGGCGCTCGGGTCGGGGTTGTAGTCGTCGCCGACCAGGTCCTTGCCGCCGACGACCTTGGCGTTGGGGAACAGCGCGGCCGGCGCGGGCTTGCCGCGTTCGACCGAGCGGAAGGCCTCCTCGGTGCCGGGGCCGCCGAAGTCGGCGTGGGTGTAGTCGATGCCGCTGTCGATGATGCCGATCCGCACGCCCTGGCCGGTGTTCCCGCCGGCCCCCTCCCACACCCCGGGAGCACCGGTCAGCGGGACGGAGTAGGCGTTGTCGCGCTGCTTGTTCACGATCGGGTGGACGGCCCGGACCCCGGGCAGGGCCCGCAGCGCGGGCAGCTGCTCGGCGGGGGCGCTGACCGCCAGTCCGGTGAGCAGGGTGCGGGTGCGGTAGAGCTCGCGGGCGGCGGGCGCCGACCGGTGGACGGCGTCGGCAAGCCGGTCGAGCGCCTCACCGGCCCGGGACCGCTGGCCCGCGCCGGCCCGGGCGGCCTCCTGGCGGACGGTCTCCGCCGGGCGCTGGGCCCGTCGGGCGCTCTCGCCGGCCCGCCGCCAGGCGGGGGCGGCCGCCTCGGTGGTGAGTTCGAGCAGGACGGACGTCCGGCGCCCGGAGGGCGGCCCGGCCGTCGGTGGACCGCCGGAGGCCGGGGCGGCGGCGAGCGCCACGGTCCCGACGAGCAGGGTCAGGGTGAGGCCGATCCGGGCGAGCGGTCGGCGGACGGGAGGCAGGCGCACGAGGGACCCTCTCCCCGGCAAGGGGGAATGATCCGCATACCGAGGAGGTCGCTGACGCCCGCCCGCGCGGACGTCGATCACCCTTCCGGGGGCCCCAAATTAGGATGATCGCGGCGAGCTCGGCGAGCAACTTCCCTCGGATGGACCTCGGTTGCACTCTACGGGGTGACCCGGAACCGACCTGATCGGCCCAGTAGGCGGATGAACGCCATCGTCGGTGCCGCTCAGCTGTGGCCGGTGACGCCGCCGTTGTCGCGGCGGTCCAGCGAGCGCTGCAGCGCGGCGGCGGCGAAGGGGTTCCGCTCGGCGGCCCGCCGGCGGCGCGGGGCGCGGACCGGGGTGGCGGTGGCGGCGGGAGTGGCGTGGCGGTCGGCGGTGGCGGGCATACCGGGCTCCTTGGAAGCGGCGCGCGTCGGGCGCGGCGGGAGGGGTCGGGGGGCCGTCGCGGGGAGCGCGCCCCGGGAGGGGCGGCGGGCGACGGCGGGAGCGCGGAGCAGGGGTCGCCTGCCCGTCGGGGCGCACGCGCACACGGGCCGCACACCCTGGCTACAGGGGCGGCACACCGTCTGGCCCTTCCACGGTACGACCCGGCCCCGGCCGTGTCTGCACGAATACTTGGATTTCCTAGTATCTGAGACGGCCGTCACCCGGGAGCACGCACCAGGGCCCGGACCGCCGCGGGAACGGCGGTCCGGGCCCTGTCGGGGCGGTGGGGCTCAGCCCAGGTCGACCGAGCGCGCGAAGCGGGCGCCGATCTCGGCGGCGATCGCCGCCAGCACGTCCTGCGGGATCTCGCTGTCCACGGTGATCGAGGCGAGGGCGCTGCCGCCGTCCCGGGCGACCTGCATGCCCGCGATGTTGATGCCCGCGTCGCCGAGGTGGCGGCCGAGCACGCCGACCACGCCGGGGCGGTCCTCGTACTTGAAGAAGGCCATGTGGTCGGTGAGCGCGACGTCCACGTCGAAGGTGTCCACGCCGACGATCTTCTGGGTCTGCTTCGGGCCGGCCAGCGTGCCGGAGATGGCGATCTCCTCGCCGTCCGCCAGGGTGCCGCGCACGGTGATCACGTTGCGGTGCTCGGCGCTCTCGCTGGAGGTGGTCAGCCGGACCTCGACGCCGCGCTCCTGGGCGAACAGCGGGGCGTTGACGTAGGACACCGTCTCCGCCACGACGTCCTCGAACACGCCCTTCAGCGCGGACAGTTCGAGCACCTTCACGTCGTGCTGGGTGATCTCGCCGCGGACCTCGACGTCCAGCCGGACGGCCACCTCGCCGGCCAGCGCGGTGAAGATCCGGCCGAGCTTCTCGGCCAGCGGCAGGCCCGGGCGGACGTCCTCGGCGATCACGCCGCCCTGGACGTTGACGGCATCCGGCACCAGCTCGCCGGCCAGCGCCAGCCGCACCGACCGGGCGACCGCGATGCCGGCCTTCTCCTGCGCCTCGTCGGTGGAGGCGCCCAGGTGCGGGGTGGCGACCACGTTGTCGAAGGCGAACAGCGGGGAGTCGGTGCACGGCTCCTTGGCGTACACGTCCAGGCCGGCGCCGGCCACCCGGCCCTCGCGCAGGGCGGCGGCGAGCGCCTCCTCGTCCACGATGCCGCCGCGGGCGGCGTTGACGATGCGCACGCTCGGCTTGACCTTGTGCAGCGCCTCGTCGCCGATCAGGCCGATGGTCTCGGGGGTCTTGGGGAGGTGGACGGTGATGAAGTCCGAGACCGCCAGCAGCTCCTCCAGCGAGACCAGCTTCACGCCCATCTGCGCGGCGCGGGCGGCCTGGATGTAGGGGTCGTACGCGACGATCTTCATCCCGAACGCGGACATCCGCTGGGCCACCAGGACGCCGATCCGGCCGAGGCCGACCACGCCGAGGGTCTTCTCGCTCAGCTCGACGCCGGTGTACTTGTTGCGCTTCCACTCGCCCTGCTTGAGCGCCGCGTTGGCCGGGGCGATGTTGCGGGCGACGGAGATCAGCAGGCCGCAGGCGAGCTCGGCGGCGGTGACGATGTTGGAGGTCGGCGCGTTGACCACCATCACGCCGGCCTTGGTGGCGGCCGCGACGTCCACGTTGTCCAGGCCGACGCCGGCCCGGGCGACCACCTTGAGCCGGCGGGCGACGGCCAGCGCCTCGGCGTCGACCTTGGTGGCGGAGCGGATCAGGATCGCGTCCACGTCGGCGATCGCGGTGAGCAGCTCGGTGCGGTCGGCGCCGTTGCAGTGGCGGATCTCGAAGTCGGGCCCGAGGGCGTCGACGGTGGCGGGCGACAGCTCTTCGGCGATCAGAACGACGGATTTGCTCACGACAGTGGTCCTTAACTGTCCGGTTCCCCGGTGCGCACGGAGGTGGCGTGTGAGGGCGGGGAAGGTGGCATGCCGCGTAGGTAGACGCACGACGCTGTGGGCCTGACGCGCACTCGGAGTGTATCGACGGGCTGGGTAGCAGGCTGCTCCCGTCCGGCGAAATCACCCGGACGAGAGCAGCCTACTTGTACAAGGGCGTGACAAAAGAGCGTTGCAAAAAGCGGGGTCAGGCCTTGTCGTTGACCCAGCTCATCAGCGAGCGCAGCTTCTTGCCGGTGGTCTCCAGCAGGTGGTCCTCGTCGGCCTTCTTGTACTCGTTGTACTTGGGCAGACCCGCCTTGTACTCGGCGATCCAGGTGTTGGCGAAGGTGCCGTCCTGGATCTCGGCGAGGACCTTCTTCATCTCGGCCTTGGTGTCGGCGGTGATGATCCGCGGGCCGGTGACGTAGTCGCCCCACTCGGCGGTCTCGGAGACCGACCAGCGCATCTTCTCCAGGCCGCCCTCGTACATCAGGTCGACGATCAGCTTCAGCTCGTGCAGGCACTCGAAGTAGGCGATCTCCGGCTGGTAGCCGGCCTCGACCAGGGTCTCGAACCCGGCCTTCACCAGGGCGGCGGTGCCACCGCAGAGAACGGCCTGCTCACCGAACAGGTCGGTCTCGGTCTCCTCGGTGAAGGTGGTCTTGATGACGCCGGCCTTGGTGGCGCCCAGGCCCTTGGCGTACGACAGCGCCAGGTCGAAGGCCTTGCCGGAGGCGTCCTGCTCGACCGCGACGATCGCCGGGACGCCGCGGCCCTCCTCGTACTGGCGGCGGACCAGGTGGCCCGGGCCCTTCGGGGCGACCATGCAGACGTCGACGTCCGCCGGGGGCTTGATGAAGCCGAAGCGGATGTTCAGGCCGTGGCCGAAGAACAGGGCGTCGCCGGCCTTCAGGTGCGGGGCGATGTCCGCCTCGTAGACGTCGGACTGGATCGGGTCCGGCACCAGGATCATGATGACGTCGGCCTCGGCCGCGGCCTCGGCGGGGGTGACCACGCGCAGGCCGGCCTCCTCGGCCTTGGCACGGGACTTGGACTCGGGCTTCAGGCCGACCCGGACGTCGGCGCCGGAGTCGCGCAGGGACAGCGCGTGGGCGTGGCCCTGGCTGCCGTAGCCGATGACCGCGACCTTGCGGCCCTGGATGATGGACAGGTCGGCGTCGTCTTCGTAGAACAGCTCGGCCACGGGGGCACATCTCCTTGCGTATGGGTGCCGGGTGCGCGGTTCCTACCGTAGGTGCACCCGGCGCGGGTGCGGGTCTTTGCTACTGACGGACTGAGCAGCGCGGGTCAGGCGCTGCGGTCGAGGGCGCGCAGCGAGCGGTCCGTGATGGAGCGCGCGCCGCGGCCGATGGCGACCAGGCCGGACTGGACCAACTCCTTGATGCCGTAAGGCTCCAGCATCCGGAGCATGGCCTCCAGCTTGTCCGAGCTGCCGGTGGCCTCGATGGTCACCGCTTCCGGCGACACGTCGACGGTCTTGGCACGGAACAGCTGGACGATCTCGACGATCTGCGACCGGGTCTCGTTGTCGGCGCGGACCTTCACCAGGACCAGTTCCCGCTGGATCGCAGCGGACTGGTCGAGTTCGACGATCTTTATCACGTTCACGAGCTTGTTGAGCTGCTTGGTGACCTGTTCCAGCGGGAGGTCCTCGACGTTGACCACGATCGTCATCCGGGACACGTCCGGGTGCTCGGTCGGGCCGACGGCGAGGGAGTCGATGTTGAAGCCCCGACGGGAGAACAGGGCGGCGATGCGGGCGAGCACGCCGGGCTTGTTCTCGACCAGGACGGAGAGGGTGTGCTTGGACATGTGGTTCCTCAGTCGTTCTGGGAAGGGGCCGTCAGTCGAGGTCGTCGCCGAAGTCGGGGCGGACGCCCTTGGCGAACTGGATCTCGTCGTTGCTGGTGCCGGCCGCGACCATCGGCCACACCATCGCGTCCTGGTGGACGATGAAGTCGATGACCACCGGGCGGTCGTTGATCTCCATCGCCTGCTTGATGACCGCGTCCAGGTCCTCGGGGCGCTCGCAGCGCAGGCCGACGCAGCCCATCGCCTCGGACAGCAGGACGAAGTCGGGGATCCGGGTGCCCTGGGCCGGCGGCGCGATGCCGTCGTGCTCCGGGCCGGAGTGCAGGACGGTGTTGGAGTAGCGCTGGTTGTAGAACAGCGTCTGCCACTGCCGGACCATGCCCAGCGAGCCGTTGTTGATGACCGCGACCTTGATCGGGATGTCGTTCAGGGCGCAGGTGACCAGCTCCTGGTTGGTCATCTGGAAGCAGCCGTCGCCGTCGATGGCCCAGACCGCCGACTCCGGGCGGCCCGCCTTGGCGCCCATCGCCGCCGGGACGGCGTAGCCCATGGTGCCGGCGCCGCCGGAGTTGAGCCAGGTGCCGGGCTTCTCGAAGCGGATGTACTGCGAGCTCCACATCTGGTGCTGGCCGACGCCCGCGGCGTAGATCGCCTCCGGGCCGACCAGTTGGCCGATCCGCTCGATGACCTGCTGCGGGGAGAGCCGGCCGTCCGGGGCCGACTCGAAGCCCAGCGGGTAGGTCCGCTTCCACTCGTCGAGCTTCTCCCACCACTCCGCGTAGTCGCCCTTGTGTCCGGCGTCGAACTCGGCCTGGACGGCGACGATCAGATCGGCCAGCACCTCGCGGGCGTCCCCGACGATCGGCACGTCGGCCGGGCGGTTCTTGCCGATCTCGGCCGGGTCGATGTCCGCGTGCACGATCTTGGCGTACGGGGCGAAGCTGTCCAGCTTGCCGGTGACCCGGTCGTCGAAGCGGGCGCCGAGGGTGAACAGCAGGTCCGACTTCTGCAGCGCGGTGACGGCCGGGACGGAGCCGTGCATGCCGGGCATGCCCAGGTGCTGCGGGTGGCTGTCCGGGAAGGCGCCGAGCGCCATCAGGGTGGTGACGACCGGGGCGCCGGTCAGCTCGGCGAGGATCCGCAGTTCGGCGGTGGCCTGCGCCTTGAGCACGCCGCCGCCGACGTACAGCACCGGACGCTTGCTGCTCACCAGCATCTTCGCGGCCTCGCGGATCTGCTTGGCGTGCGGTTTGGTGACCGGGCGGTAGCCCGGCAGCGCGGTCTCGACCGGCCACCGGAAGGTGGTGGTGGCCTGGAGGGCGTCCTTGGCGATGTCGACCAGGACCGGGCCGGGGCGGCCGGTGGCCGCGATGTGGAAGGCCTCGGCGATCACCCGGGGGATCTCGGCCGGGTCGGTGACCAGGTAGTTGTGCTTGGTGATCGGCATGGTGATGCCGCAGATGTCCGCCTCCTGGAAGGCGTCGGTGCCGATCGCCTTGGAGGAGACCTGGCCGGTGATCGCGACGATCGGCACCGAGTCCATGTAGGCGTCGGCGATCGGGGTGACCAGGTTGGTCGCACCGGGGCCGGAGGTGGCCATGCAGACGCCGACCCGGCCGGTCGCCTGGGCGTAGCCGGTGGCGGCGTGGCCGGCGCCCTGCTCGTGCCGGACCAGGATGTGGCGCACCTTGACGGAGTCCATCAGCGGGTCGTACGCGGGAAGGATGGCCCCGCCCGGGATGCCGAAGACGGTGTCCGCTCCGACGGCCTCGAGCGAGCGGATGAGCGACTGGGCTCCGGTCATGGTCTCGACGACGTGCTGGGGAGCGTGGGCGGCCGGGTTGTCCCCGCGGCGGGGGGATGCGGCGTGCTCGGTCATCTGCCTGTCTCTTCTCGGTTCTTGCCGACCCGGTGCTGCGGGCCCCGGTGCTGCGAGGGTGGGGTCCCGGTCCGGGCCGATCGCCGGCTCTGCCTCGATCGTCCCGCTCGATCCGGTGCGTCGGACTCTTCGGGTCGGCCGGGGCCAGGGGTCTTGCGGTGGGAACAGCGTCAGTGCAACAAAAAACCCCTCGTGCCCAAGGGCATGCGAGGGGTGGCGCGTCGGTCTGTCACGAGCGGGGCGTGCGAGCCCACTCAGCCGACGCGCCCGCCAAGTACGAGAATTCGGGTGCGCATGGCAACGACCTTCCTCCCGTCCGGGGTGGCGTGTCAAGCAGGTGGGATGACCGTCTCGCCATGCGGACCGGCCGCCGGACCGCTGACGGCCTGGTGTTCGGGCAGGTCGCAGGCCCCGTGGTGAGGTACGACACGTCCGCCCGGGGCGTCCGGCCGGCCACCCGTCCGGGTGTCCGCGGCCGGCTGGGCGCGACGGGCGGAGAGCGGGCCGAGCGGCTTGGGCAGCGGGTAGCCGCGGCGGGCCAGCGCCCGGCGCAGCCGGGTCTCGTCCAGCGGCGGGGCGAAGGCCGAGCCCTGGGCCAGCCGGCAGCCCAGTTCCTGGAGCACGGAGACCTGCCGGGGCAGGTCCACCCCCTCGGCGGCGGTGACCATCCCGAGGTCCCGGCCGAGCCGCACCGCGTGCCCGGCCAGGGTACGGCTGAGCGCGGACTCCCCCAACTCCTGGACCAGCGTGCGGTCCAGGGTGAGCCCGTCCAGCGGCAGCCGGGCGAGCGCCCCCAGCGAGCCGCTGCCCGCGCCGTAGCCGGCCAGCCAGGTGGAGACCCCGAGTCTGCGCAACGCGGCCAGCCGGCGGCCGAGTTCGTCGGCCAGCGGGTCCGGGCCCATCCGGGCCACCTCGATCACCAGCTCGCCGGCCGGCAGCCCGCTGTCGCGCAGCGCGGCGGCCACCGTCTCGTACAGGCCCGGCGAGCAGAGCCGCTCGACCGAGAGCCGGACGGCCACCGGGACGGGCACCGGCGCGCCGCGGCCCCGGCCGGACAGGTCGCGCCGGTCGGCGGCGGCGGTGACCGCCTCGTGCACCAGCCAGCGGGAGAACCGGGTCGCCGCGTCGCCGTGCTCGGCCGAGCGCAGGAACTCGGCCGGGGTGAGCAGCAGGCCGCCCGCCGAACGCCAGCGGGCCTGGGCCTCGACGCAGGTCACCGTGCCGCTGGCGAGGTCCACCACGGGCTGGTGGAGCAGGGTGAAGCCGCCCTCCCGGACGGCCACCCGCAGCCGCTCCTCCAGCTCGGTGCGGCGCTCCAGGTCGGCCCGCATCGCGGGGGCGTAGAGCACCACCCGGCCCTTGCCCTCCGACTTGGCGCGGTACATCGCCAGGTCGGCGTTGCGCATCAGCTCGTCGGCGGCGGCCCGGGGGTCGGCGGCCGGGCCGCGCTCGGGGGTGCCGAAGGCGATGCCGATGCTGGCGGCGACGCCGAGTTCCACCCCGCCGATCCAGTACGGCTCGGACAGCGCGAGCCGCAGCCGGTCGGCCAGCTCCTGGACCTGGAGCCGGCCGAGCGGGCCGCAGACCAGCGCGGCGAACTCGTCGCCGCCGAACCGGGCGACGGTGTCCCCGCAGCGGACGGCGCCCTGCAGCCGCCGGGCGGCCTGCACCAGCAGTTCGTCGCCGACCTGGTGCCCGGCGCTGTCGTTGACGGCCTTGAAGCCGTCCAGGTCGAGGAAGAGCACCGCGATGCCCGCGCCCGTCCCGCCCTGCTGGCCACGGGTCCCGAGGGCGCCGCGCAGCCGCTGGGTGAACAGCGCCCGGTTGGGCAGGTCGGTGAGCGGGTCGTGGAACGCGTTGTGCTGCAACTGGGCCTGGAGCATGACGCGTTCGGTGACGTCCCGGCTGTTCAGCAGCAGCCCGTCGCGGTGCCGGCTGACCGTCGACTCGACGTGCAGCCACTCGCCGACGCCGGAGCCGATCCGGCACTCCACCCGGGCCGAGGGGACGACGGCGCCCGGGGTGCGGTGGGCGGCGAGCCGCACCCGCGCGAGGTAGCGGCGGACCTCGGCGAGCACCCGGTCCACGTCCTCGGGGTGGACCAGGTCCAGCAGGTTGCCGCCGACCAGCTCCTCCGGGTCCCGCCCGTAGACGCCGAGCGCCGCCGGGGAGACGTACGAGAGCACGCCGTTCGCCCCGGCGATCATGATGACGTCACTGGACCCCTGCACCAGCGAGCGGAAGTGCGCCTCCTTGTGGGCGAGCTCCTGCGCCAGTGACAGGTTGTCGAGCAGCATGACGCCCTGCCTGAGGATCAGCGCCAGCCCGACGGTGCACGCGGCCGCGGCCACCACCCGGTCCAACTGGCGCCCGCCGACGGCGTTGTAGAGGATTCCGGCGGTGCACACCGCGGCCGCCGCGTACGGGGTGAGCGCGCTGAAGGTGGTGGCCACTCGGCGGCGCGGCAGGCCGCCGGCCGAGGGGTGCTCGCGCAGCGGGCGGCGCCGCCGCGGGGACCACGGCGCCCAGGCGAGCAGCAGACTGCCGGCGAACCAGCCGGCGTCCAGCAGGTCGCCGGAGTGGTAGTTGCTGTGCAGCTCCGGGGAGGTGAACAGGGCGTCGCAGGTGACCGTCACGGCGAGCGCCACCATCGCGGTGTGCACCGCCGCCCGGTTGCCGTCCCGGCCGCCGAAGCGCAGCCCGACCACCAGGCTGACCAGCAGGATGTCCAGCACCGGGTAGGCCAGGTTGAGGGCCAGCAGCAGCGGGGAGCCGTGCCCCACGGCCGCGATCCGGCCGAGCGCCAGGCTCCAGCTGAGCGTGAACAGCGAGCCGGCGATCAGCCAGCCGTCGAGCAGCAGGCAGAGCCAGCCCGCCGCGGAGCGCGGGTGCTGGGCGAGCACCAGCACGCCGGTGATGGCGAGCGGGGCGAACAGCAGGAAGGCGTACTGGGCGAGCGTGCCCTGCGGCAACTGGACCCGCAGCACCAGTTCGTACCAGCCCCAGGTGCCGTTGCCGAGGGCGACGGTGAGCGAGGAGAGGCCGAACAGCAGCCAGGCCGGGCGGGCGTGGCCACCGACCGTGCAGCCGTACACCAGACAGGACAGCGCGGCCGCCAGGGCAGCCGCGGCGAGCCCGAAGTCACCCATGAAGACGGCGAGTTGGTGCGAGCCCCAACCGGCCGAGGCGCCCGTCGCATAGGCCAGGCAGAATCCGCCGAGGGCGAGCCCGGGCAGCGTCCCGCTGCCCCGGAGCCGGCCCAGCGGGCCGCGTCCGACCACCCCGGGCAGATCGGCGACGGACGCGTCGACGGGCGGTACGCCCGGTCGACCGGCGCCGGGCAGCACCGTATCGGTGGAGCTCACTCGGCCTCTCCCCCTCCGGCCCGGGGCCCGGCGCCCCGGCCACGGACCACCGGCCGCGCAGCTCTCGACCGTACGCGGCGGCCTGGGGCCCCGTCGGGACGGCGGCCCAGGGGGCGGGCGGCCTCCGGGCCGCCGCACCGCACCGATGCTCCCGACCGGGACCCTACACCAATTCCGTCACTCAATGACACGCACACTCAACTTAGAGTAATGGCGCCAGGGCGCGGAAATGCACCCGGTTCCGACCGATCGGCCCGGTTGGCGGCGGCGCGCGGGCAGGGGCTCACGCGGCGCGCACGGGAGCACGCGACGGCGCCCGGCCACCCCGCCCGGGGTGGTCGCCGATCACCCGCGTACGGTCGGCGACCTGCGGTTTCACCGCCCCGAGGGGGCCAGGTCGTCGGGGAACAGCCGCAGCCGGTGGGCCAGCGCGGCGGCCTCACCACGGCCGCCGACCTCCAACTTGCCCAGGATGTTGGACACGTGCACGCTTGCGGTCTTCGGAGAGATGTACAGCTCCTCGGCGATCTGCCGGTTGGTCCAGCCCCGCGCGAGCAACCGGAGCACGTCCCGCTCACGGGGGGTGAGCCCGAAGGAGTCCCCGACCGCCGGGGCCGGCGCCACCGCGGCCGCCGGGCGCCCGGCCGGGGCCAGACCGAGCCCGGCCCGCTCGGCCAGCGCGGTGACCTGCGCCCCGAGCGGCCGGTCGCCCCGGACGCCCGCCAGTTCGGCCGCCTCGCGCAGCAGTTCGGTGGCGTCCTCCCGCCGACCGGCCCGCACCCGGGCCTCGGCCGCGCGCAGCAGGGCGAGCGCCAGCGGGTACGGCAGGCCGGTCGACCGCAGCTCGGCGACCGCCCGGTCCCACTGGTCGGTCGTGTCCGCGGCCGCCGCCCGGGCCAGCTCGGCCTCCAGCAACCGGGCCCAGCCCTGGTGCAGCGGCGACTGGGGCCGCAGCCCGGCGGCCGCTTCGGCGATCGCCGCCAGCACCCCGGCCCGGCCCGGTCCGGCCGCCGGCAGCCCCAGCATGTCCGCCTCCACCGCGGCGCCCTCCACCAGCAGCGGGTAGACGTCGGAGTCGTAGCCCAGCCGCCCGCCCTCCGCCAGCGCGGCGAGCAGTTCCGCCCGGGCCTCCAGCGGCCGCCCGCCGTGCGCGGCGATCCGCACCGCCAGCCGGCTGATCGGCACGCCGTGCTGCGCCTGGCCGACCCGGTTGGCCGCCCGGGCCCGGGCCAGCATGGTCGCCGCGGTGGGCAGGTCCCCGCGCAGCACCGCGAGGTCGCCGCGCATCCGGTCCAGGAACTCGGCGTGCGAGCCGGGCAGGCTGATCAGCTCGCTGGCGGCGAGCAGTTCCTCGGCCTCCCGCAGTTGCCCGAGGTCGGCCAGCGCCTCCACGAGGTTGCCGGCCAGGATGTTGCCGATGTTGCGCCGCAGCCCGTTGCCGTCCGCGAACTCCAGGCCCTCCCGGGCCAGCCGGACGGCCTCCTCGGCCCGGCCCAGTCCGCGCTGCATGCTGGCCAGGTTGTTGATGCCGCGCAGCAGGAGGTCCGGGATGCCCAGCTGCCGGGCCCGCTCGATCGCCGCCGTCAGCTCGGCCAGCCCGCCCTCGGCGTCGCCGAGCAGGTCGTGCCGCAGGCTGCCGAGGGTCATCCGGGCGTGTACCTCGACGGAGTGGGCGCCGACCTCCCGGGCGATCCGGATCGCCCGCTCGGCCAGCTCCATGTGCTCGGCGCGCGGCTTGCGGACCACCGCCACCCCGGCGGCCAGCGCGAACACCTCAGCCTGTACGGCGGACGGCGGCAGGTCCTCCACCAGCCGGTGCGCGCGGGCGATCTCCTCGTCGTCCCCGGAGCGCCGCAGATTGCCCAGCATCCGGGCCCGGTTGATCCGGAACCAGGCCGCGCGCACCGGGTGCTCCACCTCGTCGACCAGCCGCAGGCCGCGCTTGGCCAGGCTCAGCCCGCGCTCGCGGTCGCCGCAGCGCCGGGCCGCGACCACCGCCTCGGCCAGCACGTCGACCAGCTGGATCCGGTCGCAGTCGGCGTCCGCCGGGCTGTGGTCACAGGCGCCGGGCGGGTAGGTCTCGGCCCAGTCGTACGGGCGCAGGGTATGCGCCAGCACCTCCTCGGAGACCAGGTCCCAGAGTTCCAGGGCCCTTTCCAGCATGCCGAGTTGCTCGGCGAAGGCATTGCGCCGGCGGGCCGCCCGGGCGGCGTCCAGGGCGGTCGGCAGGGCGCGGGCCGGATCGTGCGCGTGGTACCAGTAGTTGGCCAGCCGGGCCGGCAGCGCGTCGGCGGGGACGAGCTGCGGCTGCGCCTCCACGGCGAGCGCGAACTTGCGGTTGATCCGGTGCCGTTCGCCCGGCAGCAGGTCGTCCGAGACCGCCTCGCGGACCAGCGCGTGCCGGAAGCGGTAGCCCTCGCCCTCGCTGTCCGGGCGCAGGATGTTGGCGCCGACGGCCATCCGCAGGGCCTCGATCAGCGCCTCCTCGTCACCGGCCAGGACGGCGGCCAGCAGCGCGTGTTCGACGTGCGAGCCGCCCTCGGCGGCGATCCGCACCACCTTCTGGGCCGCCTCGTCCAGGCCCTCGACCCGGACCAGCAGGATGTCCCGCAGCGAGTCGGTCAGCCCGGCGCCGCAGCCGTCCTCGAAGGCGGTGGCCAGCTCCTCGACGAAGAACGGGTTGCCCTCCGAGCGGCGCAGGATGCGGTCGACCAGTTGGCGGTCGGGGGCGGCGGTGCCGAGGATGCCGGCCAGCTGGGCCGCGACCTCGCGGCGGACGAACCGCGCCAGCTCCAACCGCTGGACGGTGCGCAGCCGTTCGAGCTCGGCCAGGAAGGGGCGCAGCGGGTGGCGGCGGTGCAGGTCGTCGGTGCGGTAGGTGGCGACCAGCAGCACCCGGGAGCGGTGCAGGGTGCGCACCAGGAAGGAGAGCAGCTCACGGGTGGAGCGGTCGGACCAGTGCAGGTCCTCGACGGCGAGCACGAGGGTACGTTCCGCGCCGAACCGTTCGAACAGCCTCGCGGTGTGCTCGAACAGTCGGGCCCGGCCGTACTCGTCGTTGGGTTCGCCGTCCGCCTCGCCGAACTCGGAGAGCAGGCGGGCGAGATGGCCCTCGCTGCCGGCCGCCGCGGCCTCGAACTCGGCGCCGTGCGAGCGGTGCAGCCGGCGCAGCGCGGCCGCCAGCGGCGCGTACGGCAGTCCTTCGGCGCCGACCTCCAGACAGCGGCCGAGCGTGGTGACCGCTCCCCCGTCGGCGGCCCGCTGCAGGAACTCCTCCAGCAGCCGGGTCTTGCCGATGCCGGCCTCGCCGCCGATCAGCACGGCCTGCGGGCTGCCGCTGCCGGCCCGGCGCAGCGCATCGGTCAGTTCGGTGATCTCGCTGCCGCGGCCGACGAAGACGGGACTGACCGATATCTGCTGCATGGAGGCGAGCATGCCATAGCCGGAGCCGCGGGTGAGAGGGGTTATCTCCCCAGGCGAACGGGGTGGACGCCCGGAGGGGGAGGCGCTCTCCCGCAGCGCCTCCCCCTCCGCAACTCCCTCGACACCGCCGTGGTGCCGCACCGTCAGCACTCCGGCTGACGCACGGGGCGCCGCTGGAAGCGGGCGGCCACCGGACGGCGGCGCAGCCGGCGGGCCTGGCGGGCCTCGCGGACCAGGCGCTCGTGCTCGGCGCGGAGCTCGAGCTCGTGGGCCTGCTGCTGGATGAGCTGGTACTCGATCACTTCGGGTTCCCCCTCGGGTTTCACCTTCGTTTCCCTGACGAGTAAGAGCTTCCTCCCCCAGCAGGGGGTGCCACATCGGGAGCGTGCCCCATCTTCCGAAGGCCGGACGCCTTAGATGGGGCGCGAAAAAAGGTTTAAGGCCCCATCTCACCTAGATACGTAGGTGAGATGGGGCCTTAGGCCTTACTTAGAGGGCCTTAGATGCCTTAGACGCCTTAGGAAGGCCGCCTTGACAGCTCAGACCGCGGAGCTGCTCAGGCCGAGACGCCGAGCCGCTCCAGGCCGGGTCTACTGTCCTTCCACGCCGAGCCGCTCCAGGATGAGGTCCTTGACCCGGGCCGCGTCCGCCTGGCCGCGGGTGGCCTTCATGACCGCGCCGACCAGCGCGCCCACGGCCTGGACCTTGCCGTCGCGGATCTTGGCGGCGATCGCCTCGTTCTCGGCGATGGCCTGGTCGACGGCGGCGCCCAGCGCGGAGTCGTCCGAGACCACGGCCAGGCCGCGCTTCTCGACGACCTCGTCCGGCTCGCCCTCGCCGGCCAGCACGGCCTCGATGACCTGCCGGGCCAGCTTGTCGTTCAGCTTGCCCTCGGCGACCAGCGCGGTGACCCGGGCGACCTGCGCCGGGGTGATCGGCTGCTCGCTCAGCTCGGTGCCGGTCTCGTTGGCGCGACGGGCCAGCTCGCCCATCCACCACTTGCGGGCCTGGTCGGCGGGGGCGCCGGCCGCGATGGTCTCCAGGATCGGCTCGACCGCACCGGCGTTGAGCACCGACTGCATGTCCTTGTCGGACAGGCCCCACTCGGCCTGCAGCCGGGCGCGACGCACCCGCGGCAGCTCCGGCAGACCGGCCCGCAGCTCCTCGACCCACGCCCGGGCGGGGGCCACCGGCACCAGGTCCGGCTCGGGGAAGTAGCGGTAGTCCTCGGCGTTGTCCTTGATCCGGCCCGAGGTGGTGCTGCCGTCCTCCTCGTGGAAGTGACGGGTCTCCTGGACGATGGTGCCGCCGTCGGTCAGCACGGTCGCGTGCCGCTGGATCTCGAACCGGGCGGCCCGCTCCACGCTGCGCAGCGAGTTGACGTTCTTGGTCTCCGAGCGGGTGCCGAAGGTCTCGGTGCCGTTCGGGCGCAGCGACAGGTTGACGTCGCAGCGCATCTGGCCCTTGTCCATCCGGGCCTCGGAGACGCCCAGCGCCTTGATCAGCTCGCGCAGCTCGGCCACGTACGCCTTGGCGACCTCGGGGGCGCGCTCGCCCGCACCGACGATCGGCTTGGTGACGATCTCGATCAGCGGGATGCCGGCCCGGTTGTAGTCGAGCAGCGAGTGGGTGGCCCCGTGGATGCGCCCGGTGGCGCCGCCGACGTGGCTGGACTTGCCGGTGTCCTCCTCCATGTGGGCGCGCTCGATCTCCACCCGGAAGGTCGAGCCGTCCTCCAGCTGCACGTCGAGGTAGCCGTTGAAGGCGATCGGCTCGTCGTACTGCGAGGTCTGGAAGTTCTTGGGCATGTCCGGGTAGAAGTAGTTCTTCCGCGCGAACCGGCACCACTCGGCGATCTCGCAGTTCAGCGCCAGGCCGATCTTGACGGCCGACTCCACGCCCACCGCGTTGACCACCGGCAGCGAACCCGGCAGGCCCAGACAGGTCGGGCAGGTCTGGCTGTTCGGCTCGGCGCCCAGCTCGGTCGAGCAACCGCAGAACATCTTGGTCTTGGTGCCCAGCTCGACGTGGACCTCAAGGCCCATCACCGGGTCGTACGACGCGAGAGCGTCCTCGTAGGAGACCAGGTTCATGACGCTCACAGCGTCCCTTCTCACTTGAAGCTTGGGAGGTACGGGCCCGGCCCCGCACAGCACGCGGGGCCGGGCCGGGGCGTCAGCCCAGCAGCACGTCGTCGGAGGCGAGCTGGCGCAGCTCGCGCACCAGCAGGGCCGTGCCGGTGATCAGCGCGGCGGCGCCGACCAGGGCGTTGACCAGCTTGAGGGTGTCGCTCTCCTCGCGGGCCTTGCGGACGTCCTTGACGACGGAGACCGCACCGAACGCGCTGGTGCCGATGGACAGCCACAGGCCGGGCTTGCTGTGCTTGAAGCCCTTGAGGGAGCTCGAGCCCGGGGTCTTGACGGAGCTCGGGGCCTTGGCCTTCTCGATCTTGCTCACAGTGCCGGTACCTCCTCCAGCAGGGTGTGCCCCCACTTGTCGTTGAGTGCGGCCTCGACGGCGCCGCCCACGCGGTACAGGCGGTCGTCCGCCATCGCGGGAGCGATGATCTGCAGGCCGACCGGGAGATTGTCCTCCGGAGCCAGGCCGACCGGCAGCGACATGGCCGCGTTGCCCGCCAGGTTGGACGGGATCGTGCACAGGTCGGCCAGGTACATCGCCATCGGGTCGTCGGCGCGCTCGCCGATCGGGAAGGCGGTGGTCGGCGTGGTCGGCGAGACCAGGACGTCCACGCCGGCGAAGGCGGCGTCGAAGTCCCGCGAGATCAGCGTGCGGACCTTCTGGGCCGAGCCGTAGTAGGCGTCGTAGTAGCCCGAGGAGAGCGCGTAGGTGCCCAGGATGATGCGGCGCTTGACCTCGTCGCCGAAGCCGGCCTCGCGGGTCAGCGCGGTGACCTCCTCGGCCGAGCGCGAGCCGTCGTCGCCGACCCGCAGGCCGTAGCGCATGGCGTCGAAGCGGGCCAGGTTGGAGGAGCACTCCGAGGGCGCGATCAGGTAGTACGCCGGCAGCGCCAGGGTGAAGGACGGGCAGGACACCTCGACGACCTCGGCGCCCAGCTCGCGCAGCAGCTCCACCGACTCGTCGAAGCGCTGCATCACGCCGGCCTGGTAGCCCTCGCCGGCGAACTCCTTGACGACGCCGATCCGCATGCCGCGGACGTCGCGCATCCGCGCGGCCTCGACCACGGCCGGGACGGGCGCGTCGATCGAGGTGGAGTCCAGCGGGTCGTGCCCGGCGATCGCCTCGTGCAGCAGCGCCGCGTCCAGCACGGTGCGGGCGCACGGGCCGCCCTGGTCCAGGCTGCTGGAGAAGGCGACCAGGCCGTAGCGGGACACCGAGCCGTAGGTCGGCTTGACGCCGACGGTGCCGGTGACGGCGCCGGGCTGGCGGATCGAGCCGCCGGTGTCGGTGCCGATCGCCAGCGGGGCCTCGAAGGCGGCCAGCGCGGCGGCCGAGCCGCCGCCGGAGCCGCCGGGGATGCGGGTGAGGTCCCACGGGTTGCCGGTCGGGCCGTAGGCGGAGTTCTCGGTGGAGGAGCCCATCGCGAACTCGTCCATGTTGGTCTTGCCGAGGATGACGACGCCGGCGTCCTTGAGACGGGTGGTCAGGGTGGCGTCGTAGGGCGGGATCCAGCCCTCCAGCATCTTCGACCCGCAGGTGGTCGGGATGCCCTTGGTGGTGAAGACGTCCTTCAGCGCGAGCGGGACGCCGGCCAGCGGGCCCAGCTCCTCGCCCTTGGCGCGCTTCTCGTCGACGGCCTTGGCGGCGGCCAGCGCACCCTCGGTGTCGACGTGCAGGAAGGCGTTGACCTTCTTGTCGACGGCCTCGATGCGGTCCAGGTGCGCCTGGGCGACCTCGACGGCGGAGACCTCGCCCTTGGCGATGGCGCCCGCGGTCTCGGCGGCGGTGTAGTGAATCAGCTCGGTCATCTCGGTCAGTCCTCCCCGAGGATCTGCGGCACACGGAAACGCTGCTCCTCGGCGGCGGGGGCGCCGGACAGCGCCTGCTCCGGGGTGAGCGAGGGCCGCACCTCGTCCGCGCGCATGACGTTGGTCAGCGGCAGCGGGTGGGAGGTCGGCGGGACGTCCTGTCCGGCGACCTCGGAAACGCGGGCGACCGCGCCGATGATCACGTCGAGCTGCTCGGCGAAGTGGTCCAGCTCTTCGGGCTTCAGCTCAAGACGCGACAGCCGGGCGAGGTGGGCGACCTCCTCGCGCGTGATGCCAGGCATGCAGCGATCCTCAGGGTGAGTTCTGGTGAGACCCGGCGACGCCTGCGGCGGTGCCGGGCCCGGGCAGGAGCAGCCGGGTTCGGCGCTCCGTCCTCGTGGTCTTTGCACCCCATCCTATGGGGCCCGACCCGGCCACCGGCCAACGAGTGGACCCGCGCCCCCGACACCGCGGCCTCCGGCGCGGTCCGCGCCGCTGTCCTCACTGCGGCCCGGTGCGGGCCCAGCCCGCCGCGCCCGGCGCCCGGAAGCCGATCTGCGCGGCCGGCAGCGCCTGGGTGCGCGCCACGGCCTGGGTGCGCGGCACCGCCTGGAGGGCGGGCGGCAGCACCGGCGGGAGGGTCGGCGGCAGCACCGGGGGCAGCGCGCCGGGCTGGGCGGCCGGCTTGATCCCGGTGGGCCGGTCGACCGGCTTGACGACCGGCGGGAGCTGCGACGCGGGGCCGAAGCGCTCCACCGTCGGGGCGCCGGTGGTGCGGTGCACCCGCAGCCAGGCGGTGGCCTGTTCGGCGGGCAGCGCGGCCGAGACCAGCCAGCCCTGGACGGCGTCCACGCCCATGCAGTGCAGCCGTTCCCAGGTCTCGTCGTCCTCGACGCCCTCGGCGACCACGGTCAGGCCGAGCGAGTGGGCCAGCTCCACCGAGCAGCGGACCACCGCGGCGTCGTGGTCGTCGGCGACCATCCGGGAGACGAAGGAGCGGTCGATCTTCAGCTCGCCGACCGGCAGGCTGCGCAGCCGCACCAGCGAGGAGTGGCCGGTGCCGAAGTCGTCCAGGGACATCCCGACGCCGTAGCCGCGCAGTTCGGCGAGGGTGTCGGCGGCGCGCCGCGAGTCGTCCAGCAGCAGCCGCTCGGTGATCTCCAGCTGGAGCGCGTGGGCCGGGACCTGGTGGCGGACCAGGTGGCCGGCGACGCGCTGGGCGAACCCGGGGTTGAGCACGTCGCGCGGCGAGACGTTCACCGCGACCTGTACCTGGAGGCCCTGGTCGCGCCAGTAGGCGAGCTGGCCGACGGCCGCCTCCAGCACGTAGTCGGTGAGCCGGGGCATCAGGCCGCTGGACTCGGCGAGGCCGACGAACTCGTCCGGGGAGACCTTCCCCTGCCCGGGCCGCTCCCAGCGCAGCAGCGCCTCCAGGCCGACCACCCGGCCGTCGAAGGCGACCTTCGGCTGGTAGTGCAGCTGCACCTCGCCGGTCTCCAGGGCCCGGCGGAGGTCCCCGAGCAGACCGATCCGGTACGGGGTGTCGGCGTCCTGGGTCTCGTCGTACTGGGCCACCCCGCTGCACTCGCGCTGGGCGTGGCCCATCGCGACGTCGGCGCGGCGCAGCAGCGACTCGGCGTCCTGGGCGTGCTGCGGGTGGACGCAGACGCCGGCGGTGGCCTCCAGCACCAGCAGCAGCCCGTCCAGCCGGATCGGGGCGGCGAGTTCGGCGATGAGCGCCTTGGCGACGCGCTCCAGGCTGTCCGGGCAGTTGATGCCGGGGAGCAGGACGGCGAACTCGTCGCCGCCCATCCGGGCCACCATCGGGCGGCCGCGGCGGTAGTGCCGGGGCAGGCCGGCGAAGACGTCGTCGATGGACTCCCGGGTGGCGCTGCCGGCCGGCCCGCCGGAGCGCAGCGCCCGGTGCAGTCGGCGGGCGATGTGAACCAGCAACCGGTCACCGGCCGTATGACCAAGTGTGTCGTTGAGTGATCGGAATCGATCGAGGTCAAGCAGGATGAGACCGACGCTGCACCCTTCCTCGCGCTCGGCGATCGCCTCCTGGGCGGCGAGCAGAAGGGCCTGACGGTTGGGCAGATCCGTCAGCGGGTCGGTCAGCTGGTCGCGGGCGCGATCCCGGGCGATCCGCCAGGCCGCCACCAGGACGGCCAGCGGCACCGCGAAGAGCGGCAGCAGTTCGGGTTCGTACCGGTAGACCAGGACGGCCAGCGGGATGAGCGGCGCGGCTCCGGCCAGCAGCACGCCGAGCAGCAGGACCGCACCTGCCACCCCCTGCGGCGGGCGTGTGGGCACGCCGCCGGTCGTACGATCCATAAGCCCTGTCCTCCGTCGGGCCCGCCCCGTCAGGCCGCCTTACGGTGAGGCACCGTGCCGGTACCGACAGCTGCCGGGCATGGAGCGACCCCGAGGAGCACCGGCTCAGCCGGTGCCCCCACCCCTGCTGACACTCTGTTGCGCTCCAGGGTATGCCGGGGTCCACCCGGTGGGCAGACTTTCGGACAACCGGAAACGCGCCACCGCGCCCGGGTGTCGCACAGTGACACAATGCCCGCTTTCACGGGACGACACCCGATGACGTTGCATCAGGACGATAACAACACGGATCCGGCCCCCGGCCGATCGGGGCCGTCCCGGATCAGCCCTCCGCGGCGGCCTGCGCGGGCTCCGCGGCCGGCTCCGGCTCCGGAAGCCCCAGGTGGGCGCGGGCGGCGGACGGCCCGTCGGCGAGCAGCACGGCGAAGCCCGCGTCGTCCAGCACCGGCAGTCCGAGCTGAACGGCCTTGTCGTACTTGGATCCCGGATTGTCGCCGGCGACCACAAAGTCGGTCTTCTTCGAAACCGAACCGGTCACCTTCGCTCCGCGCGAGGTCAGCGCCTCCTTGGCGCCGTCCCGGGTGTGGCCGGCCAGCGTTCCGGTCACCACCACCGTCAGGCCCTCCAGCGGACGCTCCGCCTCCTCCTCGTCCGCGAACTCCTCGACGAAGCGCACGCCCGCGGCGCGCCACTTCTCCAGGATCTCGCGGTGCCACTCCTCCTCGAACCACTCCTTGATCGAGCGGGCGATGGTCGGACCGACGCCCTCGACCGCCGCCAGCTCCTCCTCGGTGGCCGAGAAGACCCTGTCCAGGTCACGGAACTCCCGGGCCAGCTGCTGGGCCGCGACCGGGCCCACGTGCCGGATCGACAGGCCGTTCAGGAAGCGCCAGAGCGGGCGGTCCTTCGCCCCCTCCAGGTTGTCCAGCAGGGTCTGCAACGACTTCTTCGGCTCCCCCTTGGTGGTCGCGAAGAAGAAGACCTCCTTCTCCGTGCCCGTCCGGTCGTCCAGCTTGGGCATGCCGGTCTTCTGGTCGCGCACCAGCACCTTGATCGGCAGCAGCTGCTCCTCGGTCAGCCCGAAGACGTCGCCCTCGTTGCGCACCGGCGCCTCGGCCGGCTCCAGCGGCTGGGTCAGCGCGGTGGCCGCGACGTAGCCCAGCCCCTCGACGTCCAGGCACGACCGACCGCCGAGGAAGGCGATCCGCTCCCGGATCTGGGCCGGGCAGTGCTGGGCGTTCGGGCAGCGCAGGTCGATGTCCCCCTCGGACATCGGGCGCAGCTCGGTGCCGCACTCCGGGCAGTGCGAGGGCATCACGAAGGCCTGCTCGGTGCCGTCCCGCAGGTCGTAGACCGGGCCGAGGATCTCGGGGATCACGTCGCCGGCCTTGCGCAGCACGACGGTGTCGCCGAGCAGGACGTCCTTGGCCTTGACGATCTCCTGGTTGTGCAGCGTCGCGTACTGCACCATCGAGCCGGCCACCTTCACCGGCTCGGCCAGCACCGCGTACGGGGTGGCCCGGCCGGTGCGGCCGATGCCGACCTTGATCTCGGCCAGCTTGCCGGTGACCTCCTCCGGCGGGTACTTCCAGGCGATGGCCCAGCGCGGGGACTTGGAGGTGGCGCCGAGCCGGCCCTGGAGGGCGATCTCGTCGACCTTGACCACGACGCCGTCGATCTCGTGCTCGACCGAGTGCCGCTGCTCGCCGAAGTGCTTGATGAAGGCCCGCACTTCGGCCAGCGTGCCGACCACCCGGTTGTGCCGGGCGGTGGGCAGGCCCCAGTCGTGCAGCAGTCGGTAGGCGTGCGACTGGTTGTCGATGTCGAAGCCGACCCGGGCCCCGATGCCGTGCACCACCATGTGCAGCGGGCGGGAGGCGGTGACGTGCGGGTCCTTCTGGCGCAACGAACCGGCGGCGGCGTTGCGGGGGTTCATGAACAGCCGGATCAGGGCCCGGGGCCGCCGGCCCTCCGCGGCGCGCTCCTCGTTCTCCTGCCGGCGGCGCTCGTTCTCCGCCGCGAAGGAGGCGTTGAGCGCGTCGAACTCCTCGGTCGGGAAGTACACCTCGCCGCGGATCTCCACCAGCTCGGGGACGTCCTCGCCGCTGAGCCGGTGCGGGATCTCCTTGATGGTGCGGACGTTGGCGGTGATGTCCTCGCCGACCCGGCCGTCGCCGCGGGTCGCCGCCTGCACCAAGTGGCCGTTCTCGTACGTGAGGTTGACGGCCAGGCCGTCCACCTTGAGCTCGCACAGGTAGTGGTAGTCGATGCCGTCCAGCTCGCCGGCGACCCGGTCCGCCCAGGCGCCGAGCTCCTCGTCGTCCATCGCGTTGTCCAGGCTGAGCAGCCGCTCGCGGTGCTCGACCTCGGCGAACAGCGCGGTGGGCGCGCCGCCGACCCGCTGCGACGGCGAGTCCGGCGTCACCAGGGCCGGGTGCTCGGCCTCCAGCGCCTCCAGCTCGCGCATCAGCGCGTCGAACTCGGCGTCGCTGACGACGGGCGCGTCCTGCTCGTAGTAGCGGGCGCGGTGGTCGGTGATCTCCTTCGCCAGGTCGGCGTGCCGCCGGCGCACCTCCGCCGGGACGTCCTCCCAGCCCTCGACAGCCGTCACCGCAAGCCCTCCTACGTTCTCATTCCGGGTTGTCCACCAGGCTCTGCGCCGCCCGCGCCGCGAGCGACAGCGCCGTGCGGGCGTACGCCGGGGAGGCCCCGGCCAGACCGCAGGTCGGCGTCACCAGCACGCGGCGGCCCAGCAGCTCCGGAGCGAACCCGAGCCTGCGCCACAAGGTCCTGATCCCCTGGACACTACCGGCCGGGTCGGACACTGCCTGGTCAGTGGCGGGGACGACACCGGCGAGGATCACCGTGCCGCCCTCCACCGCCTCGCCGAGGTCGTCGTCCTGGCGCTCGGTGAGGAGCGAGAAGTCCAGCGAGATCCCGGCGACGCCGGCCCGGCGCAGCAGCGGGACGGGGACGTCCGGGGCGCAGGAGTGCAGCACCACGGGCGCGTCCAGGCCGCGGACCAGCTCCCGCAGCACCTCCTCGGCGACCTGCCGGTCGACCGCCCGCAGCCGCTGGAAGCCGCTGGCGGTCCGCACCCGGCCGGCCAGCACGGCGGGCAGCGAGGGCTCGTCCAGTTGGAGGACCACCTCGGCGCCCGGGACGCGCCGGCGCACCTCGGCGAGGTGCCGGCGCAGCCCCTCGGTGAGCGAGCCGGCGATGTCCCGGCAGGCGCCGTGGTCGGCGAGCGCCTTCTCGCCGTGCTTGAGCTCGATGCTCGCCGCCAGCGTCCACGGCCCGACGGCCTGCACCTTGAGCGGGCCCCGGTGGCCCTGGGTGAACTCCTCCAGGGCGTCCAGGTCCTCACCGAGCCAGGAGCGGGCCCGCCGGGTGTCCCGGCCGGGGTGGTCGGTGAACCGCCAGCCGCTCGGCTCGGTCTGCGCGAACAGCTCGACCAGCAGGCCGGCGCCGCGGCCGATCATGTCGGCGCCCGGGCCGCGGGCGGGCAGCTCCGGCAGGAAGGGCAGGTGCTCCAGCGCGCCGGTGGCGGTCCTGGCGGCCTCCCGGGCGTCGGTGCCGGGCAGCGAGCCGACGCCGGTGGCGGCGCCGCGCAGGTCGGGGAAGGGGTGTCCGGTGGTCACCCGTCCGAGCCTAGTGCCGTGTCACCAGTGCGCGGCGCCGGTGCTCCGGTTCAGTACCCGGGGCGGACGGTGAGGTCGGTGATCTCGGCGTCCCGGGAGGCGTCCAGGGCGGCCAGCACCGCCCGGGCGACGGACTCCGGCTCGATCCAGCGGCCGGCGTCGTACTCCTTGCCCTCCTGCTGGTGCACCTTGGCCTGCATCGCGGTGGCGGTGCGGCCCGGGTAGACCGAGGTGACCCGGACGCCGTTCGCGTGCTCCTCCTGGCGCAGCGCGTCGGCGAGCGCCTTCAGGCCGTGCTTGCTCGCCGCGTAGGCCGACCACTCGGCGTGGGCGGTGAGGCCGGCGCCGGAGTTGACGAACACCACGTGGCCCCTGGCGAGGCGCAGCGAGGGCAGCAGCAGCCGGGTCAGTTCGGCGGGGGCGACCAGGTTGACGTTCAGGGTGTCCTGCCAGGCCTTCACCGGCAGCTCGCCCACGGTGCCCAGCTCCACCGCGCCGGCCACGTGCAGGACCGAGTCCAGCTCGACGGGCAGCGCCTGGTGCCCGAAGGCCCAGGACAGCTTGCCGGGCTCGCCGAGGTCCCCGACCAGGGTGCGGGCGCCGGGGAACCGGTCGCGCAGTTCGCCGGCCCGCCGGGCGTCCCGGGCGAGCAGCCAGAGCTCGTCCCCCCGCTCGGCGAGCTTCCCGGCCAGGACGGCGCCGATGCCGGAGCCGGCGCCGGTGATCAGATGTGCAGCCATGGTCCCGATCCTCTCAGGCCTTGAGCTGCGCGAACACCTCGGCCGGTGTGTCGGCGAAGCCGACCAGCTCGGCGAGCGGCCGGGGCAGGAAGCCCTCGGCGTCCATCCGCTCCAGCTGGGTGCGCAGGCCCGCGTAGAAGCCCTCGGTGTCCAGCAGGACGACCGGCTTGTCGAAGATCCCGTGCTTCTTGAGCTCCAGCACCTCGGTGACCTCGTCCATCGTGCCCAGGCCGCCGACCAGCACCACGACGGCGTCCGCGCGGGCCGCCAACTCCCGCTTGCGCTCGGCCAGATCGGCCGTCATCACGAGCTCGTCGGCGCCGGCGTACCCCTTGTGCTTCAGCATCTCGACCATGACCCCGACCAGCCGGCCGCCGGCGGCCTTGACCTCGTCGGCGAGCAGCCCCATCAGTCCGGCGTTGGAACCGCCCCACACCAGGGTGTGCCCGCCCTCCCCGAGGAGCCGGGCGAACTCGGCGGCGGGGGCGGAGTAGCGGTCGTCGAGCGAGTACGCGGAGCAGAAGACACAGATGTTCATAGTGTCGTCTGGTTTATCACGCCCGGCCGCCCCCGCCCACCGTCATTCCGGGCGGAGCCCCGCGACGAGCAGCCGCACCAGTCGGCGCGCGTCGTAGCGGGGGTCGCTGTCGGCGCCGATGCAGAGGTTGCCGACGCCGCGCAGCAGCGCGTAGGCGTCCAGGCCGGGGCGGATCCCGTCGGCCGCCTCGGCGGCCCGGAGGAGTTCGGCGCAGACCGGCAGCAGCCGGTCCAGGAAGTGGGCGTGCAGACCGTCGAAGGTCGCGTTGTCCCCCTGCAGCGCGGCGGCCAGCCCGTGCTTGGTGACCAGGAAGTCGACGAAGAGGTCGATCCAGCGGGCCAGCGCGGCGTGCGGGGTGGGGCCCTCGGCCAGCAGGGCCGGGCCGGCCCCGGCGCAGGCGTCGATCTGGTGCCGGTAGACGGCGATGACCAGGTCCGCCCGGGTCGGGAAGTGCCGGTAGATGGTGCCCACCCCGACGCCGGCCCGGGCGGCGATGTCGCGCACCGGAGCCTCCACGCCGGCGGCGACGAAGGCCGCGGCCGCCGCGTCGAGCAGGGCCTCCCGGTTGCGCCGGGCGTCCTTGCGCCGGGTCTCCCCGGGCGCGGCCTCCCCCGGCCCGGTCCCTCCGCGCTCGTCGGGGGCCTCGCCCCGGGCGCCTTCGTTCATCGCGCGGTCCCTTCCACCGGCGTCGTCACCCGCCGTCCTCAGGCGTGCACGGCCGGGCGCTCGGTGGTGGCGATGGTGGCGGAGCCGATGACCCGGGTGCCGTCGTAGAGGACCACGGCCTGGCCGGGGGCGATGCCGCGGGCGGGGGCGTCGAGGCGGACGTGCAGGGTGTCGTCGACCATCGAGGCGGTGACCGGCACCTCCTCGCCGTGGGCGCGCAGCTGGGCGGTGTAGCGGCCCTCGGTCAGCGGCTCGGTGCCGCACCAGCGGGGGCGGATCGCGGTCAGGGCGGTGACGTCCAGGCCCTCGACCGGGCCGACCGTGACGGTGTTGTTCACCGGGGAGATGTCCAGGACGTAGCGCGGCTTGCCGTCGGCGGCCGGGCGGCCGATCCGCAGGCCCTTGCGCTGGCCGATGGTGAAGCCGTACGCGCCGTCGTGCTCGCCCAGCTTGGTGCCGTCCACGTCGAGGATGTCGCCGGTGGCGGTGCCCAGGTGCCGGGCCAGGAAGCCCTGGGTGTCGCCGTCGGCGATGAAGCAGATGTCGTGGCTGTCCGGCTTCTTGGCGACGGCCAGGCCGCGGCGCTCGGCCTCGGCCCGGATCTCCTCCTTGGTGGTGTCGCCGAGCGGGAAGAGCGAGTGGGCGAGCTGCTCCGCGTCCAGCACGCCGAGGACGTAGGACTGGTCCTTGGCGCCGTCCACCGCGCGGTGCAGCTCGCGCTCCCCGGAGGGCAGGTCGACGACGCGGGCGTAGTGGCCGGTGCAGACGGCGTCGAAGCCCAGCGCGATCGCCTTGTCCAGCAGCGCGGCGAACTTGATCTTCTCGTTGCAGCGCAGGCAGGGGTTCGGGGTCCGCCCGGCGGCGTACTCGGCGACGAAGTCGTCGATCACGTCCTCGCGGAAGCGCTCGGCGAGGTCCCAGACGTAGAACGGGATGCCGATCACGTCGGCGGCCCGCCAGGCGTCCCGGGAGTCCTCGATGGTGCAGCAGCCGCGCGCACCGGTGCGGAAGGACTGCGGGTTCGCGGACAGCGCCAGGTGGACGCCCGTCACCTCGTGGCCGGCCTCGACGGCACGGGCCGCGGCGACGGCGGAGTCGACTCCGCCGGACATCGCCGCGAGCACGCGCAGACGGCCGGTGGACGGTGTGGTCGGGGCCCCCGGGAAGTCAGTCATGATGCCGACAAGCGTACGTGCTGGAGCGGCTGTTCCCGGAGTCGATCTCAGCGCCGCACGGATGCCAGGCCCGCGTTGCGCGCCCGCTGGACGGCCGGGGCGATCGCCCCGGTCAGTGCCGCGACGTCCGCCCCCACCGAGGTGTGGCCGAGCGAGAACCGCAGCGAGGCCCGGGCCAGCAGCGGGTCGACGCCCATCGCCAGCAGGACGTGGCTGGGCTGCGGCACCCCGGCCGAGCAGGCCGAGCCGGTCGAGCACTCGATGCCCTGGGCGTCCAGCAGCATCAGCAGCGCGTCGCCCTCGCAGCCGGGGAAGGAGAAGTGGGCGTTGGCGGGCAGCCGGCCCGTCCCCGCCGGATCGCCGTTGAGCACCGCGTCCGGCACGGCCGCCAGCACCCCGGCCACCAGCTCGTCGCGCAGCGCGCCCAGCATCACGGCCTGCTCGGCCCGGTGCTCGACGGCCCAGGCCGCGGCGGCCGCGAAACCGGCGGCGGCGGGGGCGTCCAGGGTGCCGGAGCGCACGTCGCGCTCCTGGCCGCCACCGTGCAGCAGCGGGACCGGCGCGGCACCGCGGGAGAGCAGCAGCGCGCCGATGCCGAACGGGCCGCCGACCTTGTGCCCGGTGACGGTGAGCGCGGTGAGCCCCGAGTCGGCGAAGGAGACCGGGACCTGGCCGAGCGCCTGCACCGCGTCGGCGTGCATCGGGATGCCGTACTCGGCCGCCACGGCGGCGAGTTCGCGCACCGGCTGGACGGTGCCGACCTCGTTGTTGGCCCACATCACGGTGACCAGGGCGACGGACGCGGGGTCGCGCTCGATCGCGCCGCGCAGCGCCTCGGGGTGTACCCGGCCGTGGCCGTCGACCGGCAGGTACTCCACCGTCGCGCCCTCGTGCTCGGAGAGCCAGTGCACCGCGTCCAGCACCGCGTGGTGCTCGACCGGGCTGCACAGCACCCGGGTGCGGGCCGGGTCGGCGTCCCGGCGGGACCAGTACAGGCCCTTGACCGCCAGGTTGTCGGACTCGGTGCCGCCACCGGTGAACACGATCTCGCTCGGGCGGGCGCCCAGCGAGTCGGCCAGCGACTCGCGGGACTCCTCGACCACCCGGCGGGCCCGGCGGCCGGCCGCGTGCAGGGCCGAGGCGTTGCCGACCACCCCCAGGTGCGCCGTCATCGCGGCGATCGCCTCGGGCAGCATCGGCGTGGTCGCCGCATGGTCCAGGTATGGCATAACCCCCCGATTGTAGAGGGCGCCCCGGCGCCCCGATCCAGAGCCCGCGTTGATCCGGCCACCGCGCGGACACCGGCGTCCGGCACTGGTTTGTACCACTGCACCGCCCAGCGGTTAGCCTGACGGACACGTCTCGCACGAGGTCCAGGGGGTGCTATGTCGCAGTCGGTCGACCGCGCGCTGACCCTGCTCGGCTCGCTCGGCGACGGACCGCTCTCGCTGGACCAGGCCGCCGGCCGCCTCGGGGTGCACAAGTCCACCGCGCTGCGGCTGCTGCGCACCCTGGAGGAGCACGGTTTCGTCCGCCGCCAGCCCGACCTGCGCTACCGGGTCGGCGGCAAGGTGCTGTCGCTGGCCCACCGGGCACTGGAGGACTTCGACGTCCGACAGGTCGCCGCGCCCTACCTGGCCGCGCTCAACGCCCGCTGCGGCTACACCGTCCGGCTGGCCGTGCTGGCCGACGGCGAGGTGCTCTACCTGGACGAGGTGGCCGGGCCCGCCGACACCGGACCGCCCCGGATCGGGCGCCGCGCCCCGGTGACCGGGACGGCGGTCGGGCGGGTGCTGCTCGCCGGACTGGCGCCGGCCGGGCCGGGCGAGGAGGCCGAGCTGGCGGCGGTGCGCCGACGGGGCTGGGCGGCCGAGTCGGCCGAGCACCGGGAGCCGGTGACCTGCGTGGCCGCGCCGGTCGCGGGCAGCGGCGGGCGGACGGTCGCGGCCTGTGCGCTGAGCGCCCCGGCCAGCCGGGTGCCACCGGCCGAGCTGGCCCGGATGCTGCCGGAGCTGCTCTGCACCGCCGAGGCGATCTCGCTCGCCTACGGCGGCTCGCCTACTCCTCGCTGGTGCGAGAACCGTTGCGGTGCCAGGCCCGCGGGGCACGCCAGCCGTACTTCAGGGCGAGCATCCGCAGCCCGAAGGCAGTGAGCGCGGCGGCGGTGCCGGTGGCCCCGGTGAGCCGGTCCGCACCGATCAGCAGCGCCACCAGGGCGGCGCCGACCAGCGCCGGCACGGCGTAGATCTCGCGGTCCCAGCGCAGCAGCGAGGGGATCTCCCCGGCCAGCACGTCGCGGATCACCCCGCCGCCGGCCGCTGTCACCATGCCGAGCGCGACGGAGGCGACCGCGCCCAGCCCGTAGTCGTGCGCCTTCGCGGTGCCGGTGACGCAGAACAGCCCGAGGCCGAGGGCGTCCAGGGTCTGCACCGCACGGTTGATCCGCTCGACCTCGGGGTGCAGGAAGAACACCACCAGCCCGGCCGCCAGCGGGGTGACGAAGTAGCCGAGGTTGGTGAAGGCGGCCACCGGCGTCGCCCCGATCACCAGGTCACGCATCACCCCGCCGCCGAGGGCCGTGACCTCGGCCAGCACACAGATCCCGAAGATGTCCATGTTCTTGCGGACGGCGAGCAGCGCTCCGGAGAGCGCGAAGACGAAGATGCCGACGAGGTCCAGCGACTGCTGCACGTCGGCGGGGAAGATCTGCGAACTCACCGTCCATGTGTACCCGATCCGGCGCGACTTTCCGGACCATGGTCACAGTCCGGATGAAATCGTCTCGTGGCGGCCGCGGGCCGCCGGGGCCGACCGGCCGCACCGGGACACGGCGAGAAGGCCGCCCGCCCCTCTCCGGGGTCGGGCGGCCTTCGTGCCGGTCGGGGCGGCGCTGGGCGTTCCCCTCGCCGCGCTCAGGGCGGCGCTGGGCGTTCCCCTCGCCGCGCTCCGGGCGGCGCTGGTCGTTCCCCTCGCCGCGCTCCGGGCGGCGCTGGTCGTTCCCCTCGCCGCGCTCCGGGCGGCGCTGGTCGTTCCCCTCGCCGCGCTCCGGGCGGTGCTAGTCGTTCCCCTCGCTGCGCTCAGGGAAGTGACACGCGACCTGGTGCCCGGTCTTCAGCGCGGTCAGCGGCGGCTCCTGCGAGGCGCAGACGTCCTGGGCCTTCCAGCAGCGGGTGCGGAAGCGGCAGCCGCTGGGCGGGTTGATCGGCGAGGGCACGTCGCCCTTGAGCAGGATCCGCTCGCGCCCGGCGGAGTGGCGCCGGCGCGGGTCCGGGACGGGGACGGCGGACATCAGGGCGTTGGTGTACGGGTGCATCGGGCTGCGGTAGAGCGAGTCCCGGTCGGCGATCTCGACGATCTTGCCGAGGTACATCACCGCCACCCGGTCCGAGACGTGCCGGACCACCGAGAGGTCGTGGGCGATGATCAGGTAGGTCAGGCCGAGCTCCTGCTGGAGGTCGTCCAGCAGGTTGACCACCTGGGCCTGGATGGAGACGTCCAGCGCCGAGACCGGCTCGTCCGCGATGATCATCTTCGGCTTGAGGGCGAGCGCCCGGGCGATGCCGATGCGCTGGCGCTGGCCGCCGGAGAACTCGTGCGGGTAGCGGTTGTAGTGCTCGGGGCTGAGTCCGCACAGCTCCAGCAGGTCCTGGACGGCCTTCTTGACCCCGCCCTCGGGCTGGACGCCCTGGAGCTTGAACGGCGCGCTGACGATGGTGCCGACGGTGTGCCGGGGGTTCAGCGAGGAGTACGGGTCCTGGAAGATCATCTGGATGTCCCGGCGCAGCGGGCGCATCCCGCCGACGCTCAGGTGGGTGATGTCGGTGCCCTCGAACTCGATGGTCCCGCCGGTCGGTTCGTCGAGCCGGGTGACCAGCCGCCCCATGGTCGACTTGCCGCAGCCGGACTCGCCGACGACGCCCAGCGTCTCGCCGGCGTTGACGGTGAAGTCGATGCCGTCGACGGCCCGCACCGCGCCGGTCTGGCGCCGCAGCAGTCCGCCGCGGATCGGGAAGTGCCGGGTCAGGCCGGTCACCTTGAGCAGCGGCTCGCGCTCGGCGGCGGGCGCCGGCGAAGGGATCGTGGCCCCCTGAGTGTCCGTCATCGGTTCTCTCCAGAAAGGTGGTACGGGGCCGGGCTCACAGCCGGGGCGCGATCTCTTCGGCGAAGATGCGGTGCCGCTCGTCGACCGCCAGGTGGCAGGCCGCGAGGTGTCCGGGCACGGCCTCGGTCAGCGTCGGAACCTCGCCCGTGGAGCGCCCGCCGGTCAGGGCGGCGTACGGGCAGCGCGGGTGGAAGGCGCAGCCGGACGGCACGTTGATCAGGCTGGGCGGGGTGCCCCGGACCGGGACGAGCCGCTCCTGGAGCTCCCGGTCCAGTCGCGGCATCGAGCCCAACAGGCCCCAGGTGTAGGGGTGTTCGGGCGCGTCGAAGAGGCTCTCGGCGGGGCCGCGCTCGACGCACTTGCCGCCGTACATGACCAGGATGTCGTCGGCGAGCTCGGCGACCACCCCGAGGTCGTGGGTGATGATGATGACGGCGGAGCCGAACTCCTGCTGGAGGTCGCGGATGAGGTCCAGGATCTGCGCCTGGACGGTGACGTCCAGGGCGGTGGTGGGCTCGTCGGCGATCAGCAGCGAGGGGTCGTTGACCAGCGCCATGGCGATCATCGCGCGCTGGCGCATGCCGCCGGAGAACTGGTGCGGGTAGTCGTCCACCCGGCGGTCGGGCTGCGGGATGCCGACCCGGTCGAGCATCTCGATCGCCCGGGTCCGGGCCTGCTTCCTGCTCGCCTGGGGGTGGTGCACCCGGTACGCCTCGACGATCTGCGCGCCGACGGTGTAGTAGGGGTGCATCGCGGTCAGCGGGTCCTGGAAGATCATCGCCAGTTCGCGGCCGCGCAGTTGGCGCACCCGGTCCGGTCCGGCGGCGATCAGGTCCTCGCCGTCCAGCCGGATCTCGCCGCTGATCCGGGCCCGCTTGGAGCGGTGCAGGCCCATGATGCCGAGCGAGGTGACGGACTTGCCGGAGCCGGACTCGCCGACGATGCCCAGGGTGCGGCCCTTGTGCAGGTCGAAGCTGACCCCGTCCACCGAGCGGACCAGGCCGTCGTCGGTGTCGAAGTGGATCCGCAGGTCGCGGACGGACAGGAAGGGGTCCCCCAGCGGGGGCCGGGCGGCCCCGGCGGCCGCGTCGGTGGCGGGGCCGGCCGGGGCGGTGTCCGCCGGGGTCTTCTGGAGGTCGGTCACGAGAGCCTCACGCGGGGGTCGACGAGGGCGTACAGGAGGTCGACCACGAGGTTGCAGACGACGATGAAGAAGGCGGCGAGCAGGGTGACGCCGAGGATCTTGGGCAGGTCGTTGTCGCTGATCGCCTGGACGGCGAACTGGCCGACGCCGTTGAGCGAGAAGACCTGCTCGGTGATCAGGGCGCCGCCGAGCAGCAGGCCGAGGTCCATGCCGAAGATGGTGACGATCGGGGTGAGCGCGGAGCGCAGCCCGTGCCGGACGACCACCTTGCGCTCGGCCAGACCCTTGGAGCGGGCGGTGCGGATGTAGTCCTCGCTCATGGTCTCCAGCATTCCGGCGCGGGTGAGCCGGGCGTAGAGCGCGGAGTAGAGGAAGGCCAGCGAGATCCACGGCAGGATCAGGTTGCGGGCCCACATCAGCGGGTCGTCGGTGAAGTCGACGTAGTGCAGGTTGTCCAGGATCGGCCACTCGTAGCTGAACACCGTCAGCAGCAGGGCGCCGGTGAAGAAGACCGGCAGCGAGACGCCGGCCAGCGCGACGCCCATCGAGAGCCGGTCGAAGATCGACCGCGGCTTGAGCGCGGAGATCACGCCGGTGGTGATGCCGGAGACCAGCCAGAGCACCGACGCGCCGATGGCGAGCGAGATGGTGACCGGGATCCGGCTGGTGATCAGCGGCCAGACCTCCAGGTGGCTCTTGAAGGAGTAGCCGAAGCAGGGCACGTGGCAGGTGGCCGGTTCCGGCCCGAACTTGTACTCGGCGCCGGCGAACAGGCCCTTCAGGAAGTGCCAGTACTGGGTGTACAGCGGCTGGTCCAGCCCGAGGTTCTGCTTGACCGCCGCGATCGCCGCGGGGCCGGGGTCCTTCCCGATGTACTGCGCGGCCAGCTGGTCGCTGGTCTCACCGGCGAGGCGCGGGAGCAGGAAGAAGATCGCGAAGGTGACGGCGCTGACGACCAGCAGCAGCACCAGGGCCGCGAGGATCCTGCGGATGATGTAGGCAAACACAGTTGGGCGGCTCCGGCGGCCCGCCGCCGTCCGGGATCTGCCGGACGGCGGCGGGCGCCGCTGCCTTCACCTGCCTTCAGGGATGCGGAGCCAGGCTCTTTACTTGCTGCTGCCGATGTTCAGGTAGTCGTACTCGCCGTTGAAGGCCGAGGTGGAGGCGAGGTTGGTCGCGCTGTCCGGGCGGTACAGGAAGACCTTGAAGTCGGTCAGCGGGACGTAGACCGCGGACTCCATGACCTTCTTGTCGATGTCGCCGTAGATCTTCTCGCGGGCGGCCTTGTCCGGGTTGATCGCGGCGTCGTCGATCAGCTTGTTGACGGCCGGGTCGTTCAGCTGGGCGAGGTTGCTGTTGCCGGAGGGCTTGATCGCGCGGCCGTCGACGATCTGCTGGAGGAAGCCGTAGCCGGTCGGCCAGTCGGCGCCCCACTGCATCATCATCAGACCGATGTTGTGGTCCTGGGTGAACTGCGGCGCGCCGGCCGAGTCGGTCAGGTACTTGCCCTGCGGGAACTGCTGGATCTCGACGTTGATGCCGATCTTCTTCAGCTGGGCCTGGATCTGGGTGGCCGCGGCGACCTCGGTGGCGCGCTCGGTCCGGGCGGTCAGGACGGTGCTGAAGCCGCCGTCCTTGCCGCAGGCCTTCAGCGAGTCCTTGGCCTTGGCCTCGTCGCCCTTGTTGTCCTTGGTCTCGTACAGGTTGAAGTCCTGGTGGCCCGGGATGTCCGGCGGGAGCACGGTGCTGGCCACCTGGCCGCGGATCGGGCCGCCGAGCGCGGTCTGCACCGCGACCTTGTCGATCGCGAACTGGACGGCCTTGCGGCAGTCGATGTTGTCGAACGGCGCGACCTTGGAGTTGATCGCCATGTAGACCAGGCGGCCGCCGTAGGCGTTGTCGGTCTTGGCCTTGAGCTTCGGGTCGCGCAGGATCTGCGCCTGGGTCTGCGGGTCGACGCCGCCGCCCACCAGGTCGACCTGGGCGTTGCCCGCGATCAGGTCCTTGTCGATGGTGGCCTGGTCGACGTTCATCTTGAGCACGATCTTGTCCGCGAGCTGCTTGCGGATCGGGTCGGTGCTCTTGTCCCAGTTGGTGTTCGGCACCAGGACGGCCTGCTTGCCGTCCTCGTAGGACTCGAACTTGTAGCTGCCCGAGGAGACGACGTGCTTCACGTAGTCGGCACCGGTGTCCTTGGCCTGCGGGACCGGCGCGGTCTGCGGGGCGCTGACCAGGTAGTCGAAGTCGGCGAAGGGGTGCTGGAGGTGGAAGACGATCGTGGTGTCGTCCGGCGTCTCGATCGACTTCAGGTCGCCGGTCTTGTCCTTGTACGGGCCCTGGTACGGCGTCGGGTTGTCGACCAGCAGGTCGTGGAAGTACGTCGGGCCGTTGGAGTTCACCTCGGGCGCGAAGTTGGAGCGCTCCACGGCGTACTTGACGTCCTTGGAGCTGATCGGGGTGCCGTCGTCGTACTTCAGGCCCGCGCGCAGCTTGTACGTCCAGGTCAGGCCGTCGGGGCTGACCTGGCCCATCGACTCGGCCAGGTCCGGGACCAGCTTGTTGCCGTCGGCGCCGGCGCCCGGGCTGAAGGTGGTCAGCGGACGGCCGTACAGGCGCGCGAAGTTGTAGATGTACGCGTAGTAGGTGTTGCCCGGGTCGAGCGAGTCCGGGGTGCCCTTCATCTCGTAGGTGACCGTCCCGCCCTTCTTGTCCGAGACGTTGACGATCTGCTTGGTTGCCGCGTCGGCGCCGCTCGCGTCGCCGGAGCCGGACGAGGAGGAGGAGCTGCCGTCGCCGCTCTTGGAGCTGGACGTACAGCCGGTGACGACCAGGACCGCGGCGGCGGCCAGGGCGGTCAGCGCGACGGTGCGGGACCTACGCATGGTGGGATCAACCCCTTGAGGATGTGGAGGAGGGAATGCCTGACGCCGAGTCAGTCGCTCGTGGGTCAGTTGCTCTTGGGATCGAGGGCGTCACGCAGCCCGTCGCCGAGCAGGTTGAACGCGAGCACGGTGATGAAGATCGCCACACCGGGGACCACCATGTACTGGGGGTCCACCTGGTAGTAGTTCTTCGCGTCGGCCAGCATGCCGCCCCAGGAGGACTGCGGGGGCTGGATGCCGACGCCGAGGAAGCTCAGCCCCGCCTCGAAGAGGATGTTGGTCGGGATCAGCAGGGTCGAGTAGACCAGGATCGGGCCGACCAGGTTGGGCAGCAGTTCCTTGAACAGGATGAACGGGCCGCGGGCGCCGAGGCTGCGGGCCGCGTGGACGAACTCCCGCTCGCGCAGCGAGAGGGTCTGCCCGCGCACGATCCGGCCCATGTAGGGCCAGTTGAAGAAGCCGATCACGAAGATCAGCACCATGATGTGCAGCGGGAGCCCGTGGAGGCCGAACGCGCCGCCCTGGAGCGAGGCGGAGATCGCGATGGCGAACAGCAGCAGCGGGAACGCCAGGAAGACGTCCATCAGCCGGCTGATCAGGGTGTCCACCCAGCCGCCGTAGTAGCCGGCCATCACGCCGAGCACGGTGCCGATGGTGTTGGACAGCACGGTCGCGCCGAAGGCGACCAGCAGGGAGACCCAGGAGCCGTCGATCACGCGGGCGAGCAGGTCGCGGCCCTGCAGCGGGTCGACGCCGAGCGGGTGGTCCGCGCTCATCCCGCCCCAGTCCCCGAGCGGGATCCCACCGAGGTTGGCGTCCAGCAGGTCGGTGTTCGACGCGTCGGGGTCGAGCCCGAACACGGATTCCAGCGGCCCGGACAGGACGGCCAGCAGGATCAGCAGGATCACCACGATGCCGCCGGCGACGGCGGCCTTGTCCCGTTTGAAGCGGGTCCAGGCGATCCGACCGAGGGAACGGCCCTCGATCGTCTTGACCGGGGTCGGGGAGGACGGCGCCTCCGGTCCGTTCCCGGCGGTGGAGATGGTTGCGGTCATGGTCAGTTGGTCCCCTCGCCGACGGTGGCCGGCCCACGGGCGCCGGGCGCCGGGATCGGCGGTACGGCTGCGGACGTGCGGAGGTGCTAGGAGCGGGTGTTCGCGGCAGTACGTCGTGCACGGGTACTGCCACCACGCGGGATGGGCATCGCGTGGATCGAGCGGTCGGCGGGCGCGTTCACCTTCGTGGGGTTTCCAGTACGCGCTATGCGTTGCGCAGAACTCTCTGCCATCCGAACTGGCTTGCGCCAGCCCTGCCAACCGACAGATGCCCAACTGTGATCTGCCTGCATGCACCTCCCCGATCTTCGGCATATACCTCTTCACACGGCTGTAACTGCCATGTCAAGATGTGCCCGTATCAAGGCCGGAAAATTCGTCCGGAAAGCACCGAAGCCGACCTGATGACCCATCAAGTCGGCTTCGTGCTGGAGCTTTTATCGAAAAGGGGTTTCGCCGATCAACGGCCCGGGTATCCGGGCCACGGCCGCTGGGGCTGCCCCCAGCCCGGCGCCGGCGGCTGGGTGCCGTACGGGGCGTACCCCGGCCCGGCCACCGACCGCCCCGGCCCCGGCTGTCCCGGCAGCGACTGCCCCGGGTACGGCGCGCCCTGCGGGTACGGGCCCGACGGCGGACGCCCCGCCTCCCGGTCGAAGAACGGCCGCGCGTTGGCGCGCATCCACAGCGCCACCGGGTCGTACTCGTCCGCCATCGCCACCGTGGACACCGCGAGCCCCTCCGGGGCCACCGCGATCGCCCGCTGCATCAGTGCCCGCACCGCCTCCACCGCCGGCGGTGAACTCTCGTACAGGTCAAGGCCGATCGCCAGGTACGGCTCCCCCACCGCGGGCTGCACCCAGGCCCGGCGCAGCGCCCGCACCGCGCGCACCTCACCGGCCTGCCGCTCCAGCAGCGCGAAGAACGGCTGGGCGTTCACCTGCGGCTCGCTCAGCTTCAACGGACCGGCCGGCAGCCGGTCCAGGCCCGCGGCGATCCGCCGCAGGTCCGCCCACGGCACCCCGACCCCGCCGCCCGGGGCGTGCGGGTTCAGCCAGAGGCCCCAGCGGGTGCGGTACAGCGAGGCGGCGATCTCCCGCCCCGAGACGACCTCGTGGGCCCGGGCCCAGCCCGAGGCCGTCAGCTGCTCGGGCGAGGTCACGGCCGGCGCGTAGCCGTGGCCGCTGATCTCCATGTTCCCGTACTGCGCGTCCGGGCTGCCCGGCGTGCCGTGCCACAGCAGCATCCAGACCCGACCCTCGGCCAGCGCGTGCAGCAGCCGCTCGTACGCGTCGAAGCGCTCCGGCGCGACCTCGCGCAGGACCTGCTCCAACGCGCCCGGATCCGCGCCCGGGCGCCCGGCCGGAGCCTGGCCCCAGGGCCCCGGCACCCCGCCCGCTCCCGTTCCCGCACTCATGCGCCCACCTCGCCGCGCCTCTTTCCTGAACCCGCCGGCCCGTCAGCCGCCTGCACGCACCCTATGGCGCGGCACCGGCCGCCGCCACGGCGACGTGCCTGTGAAGGATCCCCGCTCACACCCGCGTGTAGAAGGGCATGACCTGGGTGAGCAGCCACCCGACCACCGGGTCGTCGGCGAGGTCGAGCAGTACGAGGTGGACGCCGCCGGGCAGCGGCGCGGTTCCCAGCGCCCGCCCCAGCGCCTCGTTCACCGCACCCGGGTCGGCCGGGGCCGCCGGATCCAACTGCACGCCCACGAACATCACCGTCGGCTCGCCCTCGATGCTGGCCAGCGCCCGGCGCGCGGTCAACACCCCCGGCAGGGCCGACAGTTCGGCCCGGCAGGCGGCCAGGAAGTGCTCCGGGTCCTCGCCCGGCACCGGCTCGCGCAGCGCCACCCGGCCGCCGGACGGCGCCTCCACCGCGTCCCCGGCCTGCTCCCACCGGTCGTCGCGCGGGCCGCGGCGCAGCTCGGCCACGCCCTGCGGCGGCACCGGGATGCCCACCGCCGCCTCGGGGTTGACCGCGATGCCCACTCCCAGCGGCAGCCCGCGGGCGAACTCCCAGGCCGGGGCGACCGCGAAGGCCATCCCCGGCGCCTGCTGGAGGAACACCTCCTGCGAGGAGAACACCGGCACGTACGGGGCCCCGGCCAGCTCGACGGTCGGCAGGTCCAGCGCCTGCCCGGCCGGGTCGCCCCCGGCCGGCAGCGGGATCCACACCTGGCTGCGGGCCAGCACCTCGATCACCCGCGGCGTCGCCCCGGGATCGCCCAGCGCGGCCGTCAGCACCTGCTCCAGCTCGTTCGCCGGCCACGCACCGCCCGACGGCGCCGCCTCCGGCCCGCCCCACCCCTGCTGCTGCTCCACCGGGTACCCCATGCGCCGCGATCCGCCCTCGTGCCGGTCGGCCGCCCACTGCTGCGCCGACGCGGAGAAGTTTAGGGCTCGCGTTCGCCCGTCTGCCGTGTGACCGGGTCCCCCCTCCCCTCGCGCGCGCGGACGTGCCATGATGTGCGCGTCCGACGGCATGCGCCGCGGGCCCCCACAACTCCACACCGGCCGCTCGAACCCGCGCGGGAGAGCCCGGAGTGCCCCTCAGGAGGCACAGCCGGCGCCGAAGGAGCAAGTCCTCCCCGGAATCTCTCAGGCCCCCCTACCGCGCGGGTTAGGCACATCTGGAAAGCGGCGCACGGCCCGGTCGCGCGCCCACCCACGGTGCAAGCCGCCGTCCTGTCCCCGATGCTGGAACCAGCTGATGCTGGTCACAGCCGAGGGCAGGCGGGCGGTGAAGCTCTCAGGTCCGACGACAGATGGGGAGACCCACGCCGCCGCATGCCCGCGCGCAGGGGTCGGCCCCGAACGGGTCCGGTCCGGCGCGTGCACCCCTGAGTGCCCCGACCGAGGAGTTCCTGGCCATGTCGTCCCTCCGCTTCACCGCTCTCGACGCGCTGCACCGCGCCCTCGGCGCGACCATGACCGACTTCGCCGGCTGGGACATGCCGCTGCGCTACGGCAGCGAGCGCGAGGAGCACCTCGCCGTCCGCACCAAGGCCGGCCTGTTCGACCTCTCCCACATGGGCGAGATCACCGTCACCGGCCCGCAGGCGGGCGAGATGCTGGACCACGCGCTGGTCGGCTTCGTCTCCGCCCTCGGTGAGCTGCGCGCCCGCTACACCATGATCTGCGCCGAGGACGGCGGCATCCTGGACGACCTGATCGTCTACCGCCTGCGCGAGGACGCCTTCCTGGTCGTCGCCAACGCCTCCAACGCCCAGCTGGTCCTGGACGAGCTGATCGCCCGGGCCAAGGGCTTCGACGCCGTCGTCACCGACGACCGCGACACCTACGCGCTGATCGCCGTGCAGGGCCCGGAGGCCACCGCGATCCTGGCCGGGACCACCGACGCCGACCTGCCCGGTCTGAAGTACTACGCGATCCTCCCGGCCACCGTGGCCGGCCATGACGTGCTGCTGGCCCGCACCGGCTACACCGGCGAGGACGGCTTCGAGGTCTTCTGCGCCCCGGCCGACGCCGAGGCCGTCTGGCAGGCGCTGACCGCCGCCGGCGAGGGCCGCGGCCTGGTCCCGTGCGGCCTGTCCTGCCGCGACACGCTGCGCCTGGAGGCCGGCATGCCGCTGTACGGGCACGAGCTGTCCACCGACCTGACCCCGTTCGACGCCGGCCTGGGCCGGGTCGTCCGCTTCGACAAGACCACCAACGAGGGCGCCTTCGTCGGCCGCAAGGCCCTGGAACTGGCCGCCGCCGCGGCCGAGACCAACCCGCCGAAGGTGCTGGTCGGCCTGGTCTCCGAGGGCAAGCGGGTGCCGCGCGCCGAGTACACGGTGGTCTCCACCGAGGGCGCGCCGATCGGCCGGATCACCTCGGGGGCGCCGTCCCCGACCCTGGGCAAGCCGATCGCGATGGCCTACGTGGACGCGGCCCACGCCACCCCGGGCGGCACCGTCGCGGTGGACGTGCGCGGCAAGCACGAGCCGGTCCAGGTCGTGGCGCTGCCGTTCTACAAGCGCGCCCGCTGACGCGCCCGGCGAGGCCGTCGCCGCCCCCGTTTTCCCGATCGACGCATCCCGGAGCCGTCCGCGCGGCGGCCCGCTGCGCCGTGCCCGCTTCCCATCCTGGAGAATGACGCCATGAGCAACCCCCAGCACCTGCAGTACACCAAGGAGCACGAGTGGCTGACGGCCGCCGAGGACGGTGTCTCGACGATCGGCATCACCAAGCACGCCGCCGACGCGCTCGGTGACATCGTCTACGTGCAGCTGCCCGAGGTCGGCGACGCGGTGACCGCCGGCGAGACCTGCGGCGAGCTGGAGTCCACCAAGTCGGTCAGCGACCTGTTCTCCCCGGTGACCGGCGAGGTCACCGAGGTCAACCAGGACGTCCTGGACGACAACAGCCTGGTCAACAGCGCCCCGTTCGAGGGCGGCTGGCTGTTCAAGGTCCGGGTGGAGTCCACCGACGAGCTGCTCAGCGCGGACGCCTACACCGCCTTCATCGGCGGCTGACGCTCCCGACCGGGGCGGCCGCCCGGCGGTCGCCCCGCCCCTGCCCGGCCCCTTTCCCCCCTCCTCCCGGGAAGACCACACCATGACGGTTCTGAACCAGTCCCTGCACGCCCTCGACCCGGAGATCGCCGCCGCGGTCGACGCCGAGCTGCACCGCCAGCAGACCACCCTGGAGATGATCGCCTCCGAGAACTTCGCCCCGGTGGCGGTCATGGAGGCCCAGGGCTCGGTGCTCACCAACAAGTACGCCGAGGGCTACCCCGGCCGTCGCTACTACGGCGGGTGCGAGCACGTCGACGTGGTCGAGCAGATCGCGATCGACCGCATCAAGGCCCTGTTCGGCGCCGAGCACGCCAACGTCCAGCCGCACTCGGGCGCGCAGGCCAACGCCGCCGCGATGTTCGCGCTGATCCAGCCGGGCGACACCATCCTGGGCCTGAACCTGGCCCACGGCGGTCACCTGACCCACGGCATGAAGATCAACTTCTCCGGCAAGCTCTACAACGTGGTCGCGTACCACGTCGACGAGAAGACCGGCCAGGTCGACATGGCCGAGGTCGAGCGCCTGGCCAAGGAGCACCAGCCGAAGCTGATCATCGCCGGCTGGTCCGCCTACCCCCGCCAGCTGGACTTCGCCGCGTTCCGCCGGGTCGCCGACGAGGTCGGCGCGCTGCTCATGGTGGACATGGCGCACTTCGCCGGCCTGGTGGCCGCCGGTCTGCACCCGAACCCGGTGCCGTACGCGGACGTGGTCACCACCACCACCCACAAGACCCTGGGCGGCCCGCGCGGCGGCGTCATCCTGTCCAAGGCCGAGTACGCCAAGAAGATCAACTCCGCGGTCTTCCCCGGCCAGCAGGGCGGTCCGCTGGAGCACGTGATCGCCGGCAAGGCCGTCGCCTTCAAGGTCGCCGCCTCGGAGGAGTTCAAGGAGCGCCAGCAGCGCACCCTGGACGGCGCCCGCATCCTGGCCGAGCGCCTGCTGCAGGCCGACGTCGCGGAGGCCGGCGCCACCGTGCTGTCCGGCGGCACCGACGTCCACCTGGTCCTGGTCGACCTGCGCAACAGCGAGCTCGACGGGCAGCAGGCCGAGGACCGGCTGCACGAGGTCGGCATCACCGTCAACCGCAACGCCGTCCCGAACGACCCGCGCCCGCCGATGGTCACCTCGGGCCTGCGGATCGGCACCCCGGCGCTGGCCACCCGCGGCTTCGCCGCCGAGGACTTCCGCGAGGTCGCCGACGTCATCGCCGAGGCGCTCAAGCCCGGCTTCGACGCCACCGTCGCCGCGGCGCTGAAGGCCCGGGTCACCGCCCTCGCCGAGAAGCACCCGCTCTACCCCACCCTGGCCAACCAGGAGTGATCCCGTTCGGGATGAGGTGACCGGCCTCACCCCGCCGGTGCACCTGGGACCCCGGGGCACCGCGCACACTGGACAGTGCGCGCGGTGCCCCGTCCCGTGTCATCCCCGCCTGCCTGTCCTTCCACGAGACCAGACAAGGACGTCCCCGTGGCCATCAGCGTCTTCGACCTCTTCTCCATCGGCATCGGCCCGTCGAGCTCCCACACCGTCGGCCCGATGCGCGCCGCCCGGATGTTCGCCCGCCGGCTGCGCACCGAGGGCCTGCTGGAGCGGGTGACCGGTGTGCGCGCCGAGCTCTACGGCTCGCTGGGCGCCACCGGCCACGGCCACGGCACCCCGAAGGCCGTCCTGCTGGGGCTGGAGAACCACTCGCCCCGGACCGTGGACGTCGACCAGGCCGACAAGGACGTCGAGCGGATCACCGTCGAGAAGCGGCTGAGCCTGCTCGGCGAGCACCCCATCGACTTCGACCCCGACACCCAGCTGATCCTGCACCGGCGCCGCTCGCTGCCCTACCACGCCAACGGGATGACCCTGTGGGCGTTCGCGGCGGACGGCTCGACCCTGCTGGAGAAGACCTACTACTCGGTCGGCGGCGGTTTCGTCGTGGACGAGGACGCGATCGGCGCGGACCGGGTCAAGCCCGACGACACCGCGCTGCGCTACCCCTTCCGCACCGGCGAGGAACTGCTGCGGCTCACCCGGGAGACCGGGCTGTCGATCTCCGGCCTGATGCTGGAGAACGAGAAGGCCTGGCGCAGCGAGGAGGAGATCCGCACCGGGCTGCTGGAGATCTGGTCCGTGATGCAGGAGTGCGTGCGGGCCGGCATGAGCCGCGAGGGCATCCTGCCGGGCGGGCTGAAGGTGCGCCGCCGGGCCGCGGCCGCGGCCCGGACGCTGCGCGCCGAGGGGATCGGGCCGGCCAACGCGATGGAGTGGGTGACCCTCTACGCGATGGCGGTCAACGAGGAGAACGCCTCCGGGCGCCGGGTGGTCACCGCGCCCACCAACGGCGCGGCGGGCATCATCCCGGCGGTCCTGCACTACTACCTGAACTTCATCCCGGGGGCGGACGAGGACGGCATCGTCCGCTTCCTGCTCGCGGCCGGCGCCATCGGCATGCTCTTCAAGGAGAACGCCTCCATCTCCGGTGCCGAGGTCGGCTGCCAGGGCGAGGTCGGCTCCGCCTGCTCGATGGCCGCGGGCGGCCTGGCCGAGGTCCTCGGCGGCACCCCCGAGCAGGTCGAGAACGCCGCCGAGATCGGCATCGAGCACAACCTCGGCCTCACCTGCGACCCGGTCGGCGGCCTGGTCCAGATCCCCTGCATCGAGCGCAACGGCATGGCGTCGGTCAAGGCCGTCACCGCGGCCCGGATGGCGCTGCGCGGCGACGGACGCCACCACGTCTCGCTGGACAAGGCGATCAAGACGATGAAGGAGACCGGCGCCGACATGAAGATCAAGTACAAGGAGACCTCGCGCGGCGGCCTCGCGGTCAACGTCATCGAGTGCTGACGGTAGGGCTCTGAACAGGGGATTTGGATTCCTCGGGATTCCTCACGCTTCCTCGGGATTCCTCAGAAAAATCCTCCCCGGGGGCTCCCTGGCTCCCTGATTCCCCCTGGAGACTCCCCAGGATTTCCTACCCCCAGAAGCACGCGAGCCGCCCCGCACCCCCCTTGCGGAGGGGGGGGGGCGGCGTCTCAGGTCGGTAGGATTCCCGGCAGCCTCCCGAGCGTGAGGGTTCCTACCGACTCTGGAGGTTCCGCCCTTCAGCGCCCGGTGACGTGGATGCCGTGGCCGCGGGTCCGCACCGCGCGGCAGCGGCGCAGCAGCGG
>NZ_JBFBGS010000065.1:0-10323 GCF_040684795.1 Kitasatospora sp. NPDC089797
CATAGATCGACGGGCACCGATCGTGGCGACTTCTATACTGTCCGTCAGATTGAGGTCTCGGTCGAGCGGATCAGGGGCGGCAGTGTCGGTTGGGGCCGAAGTCGGGCCCCGCCACCGTGCGTTCGTCCCGTGCTGCCGTGCTGCCGCGCTGCCGCGCAGTCCCGGTCTCGTCGTGGGCGCCGGCACGGGGGAGGGGCTACCAGCGGTACCAGCGGCCGCGACTGCCGGTGGCGCCGGTACTGCGGACCAGGAACCCGAGCAGCCACACGGCCAGGACCACGATCGCCACCCACCACAGGACCTGCAGGGCGAAGCCCGCGCCGAAGAGGATCAGGGCCAGGAGCAGAACAAGAAGAAGGGGAACCATCTCGACCTCCGAAGTCGGTGTCGGAGATCCGGGTGCCCCGGCCCGCGGAACATATGCGGGGGAATCTCTCGAGAAGGCCAAGAGGCTCGGTGGCGCCCGTGACACGGCAAGTTCGTTCTGAGCAGCAGCAGTTCACGGGTCACGCGCGGCTGAAGTGTCCCAGCCGCGCGTGACCGGTGTACGAGGGAAGGGCCTAGAAAGGCGCCCCTCCGTGCCCGATGACGGACTTCAGCACACCTGGCGATCCCACTCCGTAGGCGCCGACGAGCGAGTAGCCGAGTGCGACCTCATCGGGGGTGCAGGGAGTGTCCGGCGACCAGGAGGCCTCGATCCCGCCCGTGGCGGTTCGCCGGGCGAGGGCGACGGTTCCGAGGCAGGCGACGGCACCCGCCGGCCGCCTCCGTGCTCGCGGGGCAGCGCCGGTGACGGAGCGTCAGTGTCGGGTTCCCGTCACGATGTTCTGAACTGTTGACGTCAACTCATATGAATGGAATAGCATCCAGCCGCGTACCTCTGCTTATGCCCTGGCACCTCTCGGGCACCGTTCGCAGCACTCCCTCCACCCCAAGCACGGCTCCTTGGAAGGAAGTTGAACTGGTGAAGCGCATCAAGAGGACCCTCGCGGCGTGCGGCATGGCACTCGGTCTGGGCTTCGCCCTGCCGGGGGCCGCGCAGGCGGCGACCCCGGCCAACCCGCAGCCCCTGGCGTACGGCACCCTCGTCGCCCTCTACAAGCCACCGTCCGACAACGGCACTTACTTCTGTATGGACGAGTACCGGCAGGGCAGCGGCGACGGCCGACCGGTCGTGATCAAGCCGTGCATGGGCACCTGGAACCAGTTCTGGTTCTGGAGCCCGGACGGCCTCATCCACAGCACCAACGACGGCCGGTGCCTGTGGGCCCACGTCGCCGACGGCCCCAGCGGATCCCCGGACGCCGCCGCCTACGGCTGCAACGCGGGCGACCCGAACCAGCGCTGGACGTTCGGCACCGACCACAGCGTCTGCAACGCCGCCAACGCCTGCCTGCTCGCCACCGGCATGCCGGGGCCCAGGGGCTCGTACCACCTCATGGGCTCCACCCCCGGCGCGAGCGCCAACAGCTACCAGCAGTTCGACTGGCACCCCTCCGCCAGCAGCACCCCGGTCAACCCCAACGGGTGACCGACCCCCCTCGCGCCACCCCCGACCCGCGGCCGACTCGACGGTCACGGGCCCGGTCCGGTCGACGCGGCCGGCACTACTGAAGGGGCCCACCCCCGCGCCAAGGGGGTGGGCCCCTTCCGCACGCCCGCACACCCGGACGGAAGAGGAGCGGAGGAGGAGCCGACGCCGGCACGGCGTTCATCACGATCAGGTTTCAGCCACCCGCCCGCCTCTTGCCCCGAGCCCGTGTAATCGATTCCAATCGTCGCAACGCGTCGATGTAATCGATTCCACAAGGAGGTGGGACGGCTATGGCGAGCATCAAGGACGTCGCCGCCGAGGCAGGCGTGTCCGTCGCGACGGTCTCGCGCGTCCTGAACGAGCACCCGTCGGTGAGCGAGGACGCGCGGGCGCGGGTGCTGGCCGCCGTCGCGTCGCTCGGGTACCGGCCCAACGCCGTGGCGCGCTCGCTGCGCACCGATCAGACCCGCACCCTGGGGCTGGTGATCAGCGATGTGCTGAACCCGTACTTCACCGAGCTCGCGCGCTCCGTCGAGGAGGAGGCGCGGGCGCTGGGGTACAGCGTGATCATCGGGAACGCCGACGAGCGGCCGGACCTCCAGGACCACCACGTACGGACGCTGCTGGACCGCCGGATCGACGGGCTGCTGGTCTCGCCCACCGACGGCGGGTCGCCGCTGATGTTGGACGCCGCCCGCTCCGGGACGCCGATGGTGTTCGTGGACCGGTGGATCCCCGGAGTCGATGTGCCGGTGGTACGGGCGGACGGGCGGGGCGCTGTGCGGGACCTCGTCGCGCACCTGCACCGGCTGGGGCACCGGCGGCTGGCGATCATCGCCGGCCCGGCGGCCACCACGACCGGGCAGGAGCGGGTGGCGGCGTTCCGCGAGGCGCTGGAGGAGCACGGCCTCGACCTGCCCGACCGCTACATCGGCCAGGGCGACTTCCAGGCCGACAGCGGCCGGCGGGTGACCGAGCGGTTCCTGGACCTCGCCGAGCCCCCGCAGGTCGTGTTCGCGGCGGACAACCTGATGGCGCTCGGCGCCCTGGACGCCGTGCGCGCCCGGGGCCTGCGGGTGCCGGACGACATCGCCCTCGCCGCGTTCGACGACATCCGCTGGTTCGTGCACACGGACCCGCCGGTCACCGCGATCGCCCAGCCCACGGGCGAGCTGGGCCGGGCCGCCGTGCGCGCCCTGGTGGACCGCATCGAGGGACGGCCGCCGCGGTCGGTGACGCTGCCCGCCCGTCTCGTCGTCCGCCGCTCCTGCGGCGAGGACCCCGCTACGAACAGGAGCCGGTCGTGAGCGACGCGGACGAGTTGCTGCGCATCGAGGGCATCCGGAAGTCCTTCCCCGGGGTGGTCGCGCTGGACGGCGTCGACTTCGACCTGCGCCGGGGCGAGGTCCATGTGCTGCTCGGGGAGAACGGCGCGGGCAAGAGCACCCTGATCAAGATGCTCTCCGGCGCCCACGAGCCCGACGAGGGCCGCATCCTGGTCGGCGGCGAGGAGGTCCGCATCCAGGGCGCGCAGGACTCCGAGCGGCTCGGGATCGCCACCATCTACCAGGAGTTCAACCTCGTCCCCGATCTGACGGTCGCCGAGAACATCTTCCTGGGGCGCCAGCCGCGCCGGTTCGGGATGATCGACCGCAAGAGCATGGAGGCGGCCGCCGCGGAGCTGCTGGAGCGCGTCGGGCTCGACCTCCCGCCCCGCACGCCGGTGCGTCAACTCGGCATCGCGCGCCTGCAGATGGTCGAGATCGCGAAGGCGCTGAGCCTGGACGCGCGGGTCCTGATCATGGACGAGCCGACGGCCGTGCTGACCTCCGACGAGGTCGAGAAGCTGTTCGCGATCGTGCGCGGGCTGCGCGAGGACGGCGTCGGGATCGTCTTCATCACCCACCACCTGGAGGAGATCGCCGCCCTCGGGGACCGGGTCACGGTCATCCGGGACGGCAGGTCGGTCGGCCGGGTGCCCGCCGACACGCCCGAGGAGGAGCTCGTCCGGCTGATGGTGGGCCGCTCCATCGAGCAGCAGTACCCGCGCGAGCGCGCCGTCACGGGCGCCACCCTGCTGTCCGTGGAGGGGCTGTCCCGGGACGGCGCCTTCCACGACGTCAGCTTCGAGGTGCGGGCCGGCGAGGTCGTCGGCGTCGCGGGGCTGGTCGGGGCGGGCCGCACCGAGGTGGTCCGGGCCGTCTTCGGCGCCGACCCGTACGACCGCGGCACGGTCCGGGTCTGCGGGGCTCCGCTGCGGCGGCACGACATCGGCGCCGCCATGACCGCCGGGATCGGGCTGGTGCCCGAGGACCGCAAGGGACAGGGGCTGGTGCTCGACCAGTCGGTCGGGGAGAACCTCGGACTCGTCACCCTCAGGTCCGCGGCCAGGGCCGGGATCGTCGACCTCAAGGGGCAGCACGCCGCCGCCGCACGGATCGCCGGGCAGCTCGGCGTGCGGATGGCCGGGCTCGACCAGCGGGTCCGCACGCTCTCCGGCGGCAACCAGCAGAAGGTCGTCATCGGCAAGTGGCTGCTGGCCGACACCAGGGTGCTGATCCTCGACGAGCCCACCCGCGGCGTCGACGTCGGCGCCAAGGTCGAGATCTACCAGCTCGTCAACGAGCTGACGGCCGCCGGGGCCGCCGTCCTGATGGTCTCCAGCGACCTGCCCGAGGTGCTCGGGATGAGCGACCGGGTGCTGGTGATGGCCCAGGGCCGGGTCGCGGGGGAGCTGTCCGCCGAGGAGGCCACCCAGGACGCGGTCATGTCGCTGGCCGTGAGCAACCCCACTACCGAACTGGAGGCCCCCCGTGGCCGCTGAAACGCTCACGAGCGGTACGGGCGCCGGAGGCGCCGCGGCCCTGCGCCGGCTGCTGCTCGACAACGGCGCGCTGACCGCGCTGATCGCCCTGGTCATCGCCATGTCGGCGCTGTCGGGCGACTTCCTCACCACCGACAACCTGCTCAACGTCGGCGTCCAGGCGGCCGTGACCGCCGTCCTCGCCTTCGGCGTCACCTTCGTGATCGTCTCGGCGGGCATCGACCTGTCGGTCGGTTCGGTGGCCGCGCTGTCGGCGACCGTGCTGGCCTGGAGCGCCACCTCGCACGGGGTGCCGGTGGCCGTCGCGGTGCTGCTGGCGCTGGCGACGGGCGTGGCCGCCGGCCTGGTGAACGGCTTCCTGATCTCCTACGGCAAACTGCCGCCGTTCATCGCGACGCTCGCGATGCTGTCGGTGGCGCGCGGCCTGGCGCTGGTGCTCTCGGACGGCTCGCCGATCGCCTTCCCGGCCTCCGTCTCCCACCTGGGCGACACGCTCGGCGGCTGGCTGCCGGTGCCGGTGCTCGTGATGGTGGCCATGGGGCTCATCACCGCGTTCGTCCTCGGCCGCACCTACATCGGCCGCTCGATGTACGCCATCGGCGGCAACGAGGAGGCGGCCCGCCTCTCCGGCCTGCGGGTGCCGCGGCAGAAGCTCGCGATCTACGCGCTGTCCGGGGTGTTCGCCGCGGTCGCCGGCGTCGTCCTGGCCTCCCGGCTCTCCTCCGCCCAGCCGCAGGCCGCCACCGGGTACGAACTGGACGCCATCGCCTCCGTCGTCATCGGCGGCGCCTCCCTCGCCGGGGGCACCGGCAAGGCGTCGGGGACGCTGATCGGCGCGCTCATCCTCGCGGTGCTGCGCAACGGGCTGAACCTGCTGAACGTCTCCGCGTTCTGGCAGCAGGTCGTCATCGGTGTGGTCATCGCCCTCGCGGTGCTGCTCGACACGGTGCGGCGCAAGGCCGGGGCCGCTCCCACGGGGACCGGCGCGCCCGGCGGCAGGGGCCGGCAGGTCGCCACCTACGGGCTCGCGGCCGTCGTGGCGGTGGCGGTCGTGGGCGCGACCTCGTTCCTGCACGGCGACCCGAAGCCCGCCACCCGGAAGATCGGCCTCTCGCTCTCCACGCTCAACAACCCGTTCTTCGTGCAGATCCGCTCCGGCGCGCAGGACGAGGCGAAGAAGCTGGGGGTGGACCTGACGGTCACCGACGCGCAGAACGACGCCTCGCAGCAGGCCAACCAGCTCCAGAACTTCACCAGTTCGAAGCTCGGGGCGATCGTCGTCAACCCGGTGGACTCCGACGCGGCGGGCAACTCCGTGGCGGCCGCGAACAAGGCGAGGATCCCGGTCATCGCCGTCGACCGCGGCGTCAACAAGGCCGACCTGGCCGCACTCGTCGCCTCCGACAACGTCGCCGGCGGCGAGCAGGCCGCGAAGGCCCTCGCCGACAAGCTCGGCGGCAGCGGGAGGATCGCGATCCTCCAGGGCCTGGCCGGCACCTCCGCCGCGCGCGAGCGGGCCGAGGGCTTCGCCAAGGGCCTCCAGGCCTACCCGGGGATCGAGGTCGTCGCGCAGCAGCCGGCCGACTTCGACCGCACCAAGGGCCTCGACGTCATGTCGAACCTGCTCCAGGCGCACCCGGACGTCCAGGGCGTCATCGCCGCCAACGACGAGATGGCACTCGGCGCGGTGAAGGCACTCGGGTCCAAGGCCGGGGAGTCCGTGCAGGTCATCGGCTTCGACGGGACTCCCGACGGGCTCAAGGCGGTCGAGCAGGGCACGCTGTACGCATCCGTGGCCCAGCAGCCCTCGCAGCTCGGCAGGATCGCCGTCGACAACGCGGTCAAGGCGATCAAGGGGGAGAAGGTCGAGGAGACCGTCAAGGTGCCGGTGAAGGTGGTCACGAAGGAGACCGTGGCCGGGTTCACCGGCTGAGACAGGGAAGAGGGGACGGCCGGGGAGCCCGCGGAAGCGGGACCCCGGCCGCCCCGTTCGGATCGCCCGATTGGGGAGTTTCATGTACGACTACGACGTTCTGGTCGTCGGCTCGGCCAACGTCGACCTCGTGATCGGCGTCGAGCGCAGGCCCGGGGCCGGGGAGACGGTGCTCGGGTCGGACCTCGCCGTCCACCCCGGCGGCAAGGGGGCCAACCAGGCGGTCGCCGCGGCGCGCCTCGGCGCGCGCACCGCGCTGCTCGCCCGGGTCGGGGACGACGCCAACGGGCGGCTGCTGCTGGAGTCGCAGCGCGGCGCGGGCGTCGACACCCGGGGCGTCCTGGTGGGCGGGGCCCCGACCGGCGTCGCGCTGATCACCGTCGACCCGTCCGGGGACAACAGCATCGTGGTGTCGCCCGGCGCGAACGGGCGGCTCACACCGGCGGACGTCCGGGCCGCCGGGCCCCTGCTGCGCGCCTCCCGGGTGGTCTCGGCGCAGTTGGAGATCCCGCTGGAGTCGGTCGTCGAGGTGGTGCGGCAGCTGCCGTCCGGCACGAGGTTCGTGTTGAACCCCTCGCCGCCGCAGGCGCTGCCGGCCGAGGTGCTGGCGGCCTGCGACCCGCTGATCGTCAACGAGCACGAGGCCCGGGTGCTCCTGGGCGGCGGGGCCGTCGGCGACGATCCCGCCGCGTGGGCACGGGAGTTGCTCGCGAGGGGGCCCAGGTCCGTCGTGGTGACGCTCGGTGCGGAGGGTGCGCTGGTCGCGACCGCCGAGCAGGTGGTGCGGGTCGCGTCGGTGAAGGTCGAGGCCGTCGACACGACCGGCGCCGGCGACTCCTTCACCGCCGCGCTGGCCTGGAAGCTGGGTGCGGGCGCCGCCCCGGCGGAGGCCGCCGGGTACGCCGCCCGGGTGGGCGCCGTCGCCGTGACGCGGCGGGGGGCCCAGGAGTCGTTCCCCACCGCCGAGGAGGTCGGGGCGCTGTGAAGAAGGGCGGGATCCTGAATCGCCATCTCGCCGCTGCCGTAGCCGAGTTGGGGCACGGCGACGGGGTGCTCGTGTGTGACGCGGGGATGCCGATCCCGGCCGGGCCCCGGGTGGTCGACCTCGCCTTCCGGGCGGGGATCCCGTCGTTCGAGGACGTCCTGGCCGGGCTCCTGGACGAGCTGGTGATCGAGGCGGCGACCGCGGCGCAGGAGGTGCGGGCGGCGAACCCCGCCGCGGACGGGCTGCTGAACGGCTCCTTCCCCGAGCTGGCGTACGTGCCGCACGCATCGCTGAAGGAGCTGAGCGCGGGGGCGCGCCTGGTGGTGCGCACCGGGGAGGCCCGGCCGTACGCCAACGTGCTGCTGCGGTGCGGGGTGTTCTTCTAGGACCGCCGGGGATCCGCCGCGGGCCGTCCGCTCAGGGCCGCCGGAGTGCCGCCGGCGCCTCCACCGCCTCCACCGCCGCGACCAGCGGGGCCAGTTCGGGGTTGCGGGCGGCCTCGTCGAGCGCCTCGCGCAGCGCGGCGTCGTTGGTCGGCCGGGCCGCCTCCAGCAGCGCCAGCCCGTCCGCGCTGACGTTGGTGTAGATGCCGCGGCGGTCGGTCGGGCACAGGTAGCGGGCGAGCAGGCCGCGGTCCTCCAGCCGGGAGACCAGCCGGGTGGTGGCGCTCTGGCTGAGCACGACCGCGTCGGCGACCTGCTTCATCTGGAGGTGGCCGCCCTCGCCGTCGTGCTGGCGGCTGAGCACGTCGAGCAGCGAGTACTCACGCACGCTCAGCTCGTGCTTCGACTGGAGGGCGCGCTCGATCTGGGCCTCGATCCTGCCGTACAGGACGTAGAGGGCGGCCCATCCGTTGGCGAGGGCGGTCAGCGCGGGATCCGTGGCGGTCATCGGTCCGGGTCTCCTTCCGAGCACGAGCAGGGCTCCAGGATAGTCCTCGCCCTGAAATATTTTCCATAGCACATATAGTGCTTGTGCAAGTATCCATCGCGGGCCCGCCTCCCCGGCGCCGGCCGCCACTCCTCCTGCCAGGTCAAATGTCGAGAGCAAATGCCCGCACTTGCACTTAGCCCGCGCGCGCAACTATTGTCGAGGCACGTAAGGCGCACAAGCAATCGCAGGAGGACGCGCCATGCCCCTCGCACTTCTCGCCCTGGCCATCGGGGCCTTCGGAATCGGGACCACCGAGTTCGTGATCATGGGCCTGCTGCCCCGGATCGCGGGTGACTACGGTGTCTCCGTCCCCACCGCGGGCCTGCTGGTCACCGGCTACGCCCTCGGCGTGGTCATCGGCGCCCCGCTGATGACCGTGCTCGGCACCAGGATCAGCCGCAAGACCATGCTCATGCTGCTGATGGGCCTGTTCACGGTCGGCAACCTGCTCTCCGCCGTCGCCCCGAGCTTCCCGCTGATGCTCGCGGGGCGGATCGTCGCCTCGCTGGCCCACGGCGCGTTCTTCGGCATCGGCTCGGTGGTGGCGGCCGAACTGGTCGCCCCGCACAAGAAGGCCGGCGCCATCGCCACCATGTTCACCGGGCTCACCGTCGCCAACATCGTCGGCGTCCCGCTGGGCACCTTCGTCGGCCAGGCCGTCGGCTGGCGCACCACCTTCGTCGGCGTCGCCGCCCTGGGCCTGGTCGGCCTGCTCGGCATCGCCAAGCTCGTCCCGGCTCTGCCCCGCGCCGAAGGCACCCGGCTGCGCGGCGAGCTCACCGCCTTCCGCAACCCCCAGGTGCTGCTGGCGATGGCGATGACGGTGCTCGGCTTCGGCGGGGTGTTCGCCGCCATCACCTACATCGCGCCGATGATGACCAACGTCGCCGGCTACTCCGACGGCGCGGTCACCTGGCTGCTGGTGCTGTTCGGCATCGGGATGTTCCTCGGCAACCTGATCGGCGGCAGGTTCGCCGACCGCAAGCTGATGCCCCTGCTCTACACCACCCTCGGCGGACTCGCCGTCGTCCTGGCCCTGTTCACCCTCACCGCCCACCACCGGATCGCCGCCGCGGTGACCATCCTGCTGGTCGGCGCCCTCGGCTTCGCCACCGTCCCGCCGCTGCAGAAGCGCGTCCTCGACCAGGCCCACGGCGCCCCCACCCTCGCCTCGGCCGTCAACATCGGCGCCTTCAACCTCGGCAACGCGCTGGCCGCCTGGCTCGGCGGGATCGTCATCTCCGCCGGCCTCGGCTACACCGCCCCCAACTGGGTCGGCGCCCTGCTCGCCGCGGCCGCCCTCGTCCTCGCCCTCTGGTCCGCCGCCCTGGAGCGCCGCGACCGGCAGCGGGCCCCGGCCGTCGACGGCGCCCCGGCCCCCCGGATCCCCGTCCACCACTGACCACCACCGACCACCACCACTGATCACCTCCCCGTCCCCAGGAGAAGCGCCACCATGGCCACCACCACCGTCACCCCCCTCACCACCGCCGACGCCGAGACCCTGATCCGGGCCGCCCGCACCGCCGCCGAGGCCGCGGGAGTGACCGTCAGCGTCACCGTCCTGGACGCCGGCGGGCACCTGCTGGCCTTCCGCCGCGACGACCGCGCCGTGCTGATCTCCGGCGAGACCAGCACCCGCAAGGCCTACACCGCGCTCCAGCTGAACGCCCCGACCGCCGACCTGGTCGACCTGGTCAAGCCGGACGGCCCGTTCCACACCCTGCCGACCGCCCTGGACCGCCCGCTGCTGTTCATCGCCGGCGGCGTCCCGGTCCACCGCGACGGCCGGCTGATCGGCGCCCTCGGCATCGGCGGCGGCGCCCCCGAGCAGGACCACGGCTTCGCCACCGAAGCCCTGCGCGCCCTCGCCGGCTGACGTCCGCAGGAGCGTCCGACCGCCCGGAGGAAGCCGGGAGCCCGCCCGCCCGGGGCACCGTCCCCGACGACCCGGCCGCCACCGCCGTCGCCGAGCGCGCCGGCCCGTACCCGGACCGGCCGAACCGACCCGCCGCGACCCCACGGCCCCGGGGGGGGGGGGGGGGGGCGGGGGGGGGGGGGGGGGCCCCCCCCCGGCCGGGCGGCGGGGGGGGGGGGGGGGGGGCGCGCGGGGC
>NZ_JBFBGS010000065.1:10333-52116 GCF_040684795.1 Kitasatospora sp. NPDC089797
CCCGCCGGCCGGGCGCGGGCGGGCCCGCCCGGGCTCCGGCCGACCCGCCCGGCGGCGCCCCGCGGGCCGGGCCGCCGGCGCACCATGCCGGCGGCGGGGCCGCGCCCTCACCGCCGCGGGTGGCCGGTGCGCACGGCGGCGACCAGGCTCAGGCCGAACATCAGGACGCCCAGCGGGAGATGGACCGCCGGGACGTGCGCGACGCCCAGCACCACCTGGGCGGAGGCGAGCAGCAGGAAGCCCGCCGCGTGCCACACCGGCCGCAGCGGGCCGCCGCCCGGCTTCCAGGCGAGCACCGCCGCGAGGAGGTGGAGCATCGAGGCGCCGTACATCACCCGGGCCCCGGCACTGTGCAGCGTCTCGCCGTAGGAGGTGCTCAGCAGCAGCCCGGCGGACGCGGCCTGGACGAGGATCGTGAGCGTCTGGAGGGCGACCGCGAGGCGCAGCAGGGAGGCGAAGGCGGAGGTGCGGGGCGCCGTGGGGCGGGTGGTGGTGGCCATGGTCCTCGTTCCGGTGAGGTGAGTAGGGTCTTGCCGGTTCGACGACGCAGGCGCGCGAAAGGTCAGGCGATGGTGGCGGGGGAGCACGGGCAGCTGATCAACATCGCCTACCGGCTGCTCGGTTCGCTGGCCGAGGCCGAGGACGCCGTGCAGGAGGCGTACGCGCGGTGGTACGCGCTGCCGGGGGCGCGGCGGGAGGAGATCGCCTCGCCGGGGGCCTGGCTGACGACGGTCACCGGGCGGATCTGCCTGGACGTGCTCGGCTCGGCGCGGGTGCGGCGCGAGCGGTACGTGGGGCAGTGGCTGCCGGAGCCGCTGCCGGGGCACGGCGAGTCCTGCTCCGACGTGGCCGAGCGGGTGGTGCAGGACGAGTCGGTGAGCATGGCGCTGCTCGTCGTGCTGGAGACGATGACGCCGGCCGAGCGGGTCGCCTTCGTGCTGCACGACGTGTTCCGGTACCCGTTCGCGGAGATCGCCGGGGTGCTCGGGCGGACGCCCGCGGCCTGCAAGCAGCTGGCCTCCTCGGCGCGGCGGCGGGTGGCCGCCGGGCGCCCGCCCGCCGCCGGGAACCGGGCGGAGCTCGTGCGGAGGGTGCGGACGGCGTGGGAGGACGGGGACATCGCGGGGCTCGTCGCCGTCCTGGACCCGTCCGCCGTGATGACGGCGGACGGCGGCGGGGCGGTCGGCGCCGCCCTGCGGCCGGTCGAGGGCGGGGCGCGGATCGCCCAGTACATGGTGGCGGTCGCGCAGGCGGCGCCCGGGCTGGTGCTGGAGGAGCGGACGGTCAACGGACTGCCCGGCCTGGTGGCGCTGCGGGCCGGGGCGGTGGTGACGGTGGCGGCGTTCGAGGTGGCGGACGGCCGGGTGAGCCGGATCTGGGTGGTGCGCAACCCGGCGAAGCTGGGGGCCTGGACGCCCCAGGGCGTGCCCTAGCGTCGTTCGGCGCCCGGTTCCTGTGCGGGCAGGCCGCGCAGCAGCGTGCCGAGGAACAGGTCGAAGCGGGGGGTGCTGTCGCCGAGGTCGAGGGGGTGTTCCTGGGCGGCGAGCCAGCCGACGACGGAGGTGATGAAGACGTACCAGCTCTGTTCGGCGAGGTGGGGCGGGACCCCGGCGTCGGTGAAGGCCGCGATGACGCCGGCGCGCAGGCGCCCGAAGGCCGGGCCGGTGTGGCGGTGCGGTCGTGAGAGGCGGGACGCGTAGCCGGGCAGGGCGAGGAAGACGTCGTGCATGCCCCAGGCGAGGTCGGCGAGCCAGGTCCGCCACTCCCGGTCGCGCGGGCCGTCGGCCGGGAGGACGCGTTCGACCATCACCTCGTTGACGAGGTCCAGCAGTTGGTCCCGGTTGGCGACCCAGCGGTAGAGCGCGGCGTGGGTGACCCCGAGGCGGGTGGCGAGCTCCCGCATGGTCAGGGTGTCGAGGTTCCCGGCCGCGACGGCGGCGTCGACGATCAGCTCGCGGCTGATCCGTGCGGGGCGCCCCCGGCGGGCGGGGGTCGTCGGGGTGTCGGCCATGGTCAGGACTATACGAGGGCCGTCGTGGGGCGCCCGTCACGGGGGCTTTCGCCGTGGGCTGGACCGGCGCGAAGAAATAAGTAACCATTGGTAAATAAGTGGGTCGGCCGGCTGGCCGCCCCGCCGACACCCATGCCGTCACGAAGCCGGGAGGACGCGGTGATGGACGAGAAGACGATGGTCGGGACGACGACGGTCGAGACGACGACGGTCGGGAAGACGACGGACGAGAACACGGTGCGGGGCACGGTGGCCGCCGGTTTCGAGCCGGTGCGCGCGGAGTTCGCCGCCGTCGCGGCCGAGGAGGGCGGCGACCACGCCGCGCAGCTCACGGTCTACCGGTGGGGCGAACGCGTCGTGGACCTGTGGACCGGCCCGGGGACGGACGCGGACTCGCTGTTCGGCGCGTACTCCGCGTCCAAGGGCGCCGCGCACCTGGTCGTCGCCTCGCTGGTCCAGGACGGCGTGCTGGACCTGGACCGGAAGGTCGGCCACTACTGGCCGCAGTTCGCGGTGCACGGCAAGGGCGACCTCCTGCTGCGCGAGCTGCTGGCCCACCGGGCCGGCCTGGTCGGTACGGACAGCGGCTTCAGCGCCGAGGAACTCGCCGACGACCGGACCGTCGCCGAGCGCCTCGGCGCCCAGCGCCCCTACTGGCGGCCGGGCACCGCGTTCGGCTACCACGCGCTGGTCGCGGCGGCGCTCAGCGGCGAAGTGGTGCGCCGCGCCACCGGGCGCAGCGTCCAGGAACTGTTCGCCGAGCGGGTGCGCGACCGCTACGGCGTCGACTTCCACCTCGGGCTGGCCGCGGAGCAGGAGCACCGCTTCCTCGACGCCCGGCCGATGCTGGCGACCCCTGAGCGGCTGGCCGCCCTGGCGGCCGGCACGGGCGCCCCGAACAGCCTGTCCGGCATCGCCTTCAACCGCCACCACCCGCGCAACCCCGCGGTGTGGGAGCTGCCGAACATCCCGGCGGTCCGCTCCCGGGGGACGGCCTCCTTCGGCGGCGTCGCCTCGGCGCGCGGCCTGGCCCGGATGTACGCGGCGGCGATCGGGCCGCTCGACGGGACGCCGCCGCTGCTCGGGCCGGAGACGGTCGCGCTGGCCGGGCAGATCCAGTCCTGCGGCCACGACCTGGTCCTCGGTGCCCCGAAGGCGTTCACCATCGGTTTCCACGCCACCGCCGAGTACCACTCCGAGCTCGGCCAGGGCTCCTTCGGGCACAGCGGCGCGGGCGGTCAGCAGGCCTTCGCCGACCCCCGCAACGGCATCGCCTACGGCTACACCCGCCGCCGCACCCCCTTCCCGGCCGCCGCCGGCCCCGAGAACGACCGCCTGATCCGCGTCCTGTACGCGGCCGCCGCACGATGAGCGTCCCTCCTGGCCGCCGGCGGGCCCCACCCCGGGCCGGCCCGGCACGAGGCCGGCGCCGGAGCGCGCCGCACGGGACGCGGCACCGGCTCAGGGCCGCCAGTAGTTGTTGGCGGCGGCGATGGTCCGGAACTCCACGGCGACGGCGTGGGCGGCGGCGATCAGGACGGCCGGGTCCGTCGAGTAGTTCGGTCGGCCGCCCTTGAGGACGTCCAGGTCGGGCTGGATGGTGTGGATGGTGTGCCGGGCCAGGGTGAGGGCCAGGGCGCGGCCCTCCTCCGGCGTCCCGGTGATCAGGGTGTTGCCGGGAACGAGGACCAGGCCTTCGTCGGGTACGCGGTTCATGGCACCACCTTCGGTCCCCGGCGGCGTCCGCGCGGCCCCGGGTCCGCACCCGCTCGGCCGTACGGGGGGCGGAACGGGCCCGGTGCCGGGAACTCGGTGACACTGGGCCGCATGGACGGCTTCCTTCCCGAGTCGACGCTGCACGACGTCGTCGACGTGTTCGTTCGCCTGGTCGAACTCGCGGGTGCGCTGATCATCTTCGTCGGCGCGGTGTGGGCGTTCGTCCGCTTCCTCCTCTTCTGGACCAGGCGGCCGTCCCGGACGCCCGTCCCCGAGCCGGGCCCGCACTGGGACTTCACCCGCATCCGGCTCGGCATGGGCCGCTTCCTCATCCTGGGGCTGGAGTTCCAGCTCGCCGGCGACATCCTGCGCACCGCCGTCGCGCCCACCTTCACCGAGATCGGCCAGCTCGGGGCCATCGCGGCGATCCGCACCGCGCTGAACTACTTCCTCGGCCGGGAGATCCAGGAGGAGCGGGCCGAGATCGAACGCACCACCGGCGCGGCCGCCGTGGCCCGGCCCACCGAAGGATGACCGCCGCCCTCCTGGGGCAGGCCGCGCTCTGGGCCACCGTGCTCGGGATCGGCGCGGCCGCACTGGCGGCCCTGCGCCTGCGCCGGGTCCGGCCCGCCGTGACCCTGCTGTCCGACTACCTCCTCGCCGCCGGACTGATCCACCTCGCCGGGCGGGCCACCTGGGCCTCGCTCGCCCTCGCGGCGAGCACCGCCGCCCTGCGCATCGTGCTCAACCTCGATCTGCGCGCCCTCGCCGCCCGGCGACGCGAGAGCGGCGCCCCGCGGCAGGGCTGACCGGGCATCACCGGCGGAAGCGGTCGGACCGGCCGCGGAGGCGACGGGTCACCCGCCCTGCCCCGGGCGGCAGTTGGGCCCGCTGCGGAGGACCGGGCCGTGCGGGGCGCCCGGTCGGGCGGGAACGTCCCCGGTGACGGCGCCGGTCGGCGGCGGGCGCCGATCGGAGCGTCTGCCCAGGTCCGGGGTCCGGCCGCCGGTCAACCGGGCCGAACCGACGAGCGTGCCGCGCCCGTTCCAGCATCGGGGGCTCACCGCAACGAGCCCGGTCGCGCCCGCGGCCTTCCCCTCCCCGAAAGGTGGCCATGCCCCACACCTCCGCCATGCTCGCCCGCCCGGCCGGTGCCGCCCTGCGGCGTCTGCGGCGCCTGACCCGGAGGGCGACGGTGACCGCCCTCGCCACCTTCGCCCTGGCCGTGGCCCCGCTGGCCGTACCGCACGCCGCCCTGGCCGAGGGGACGGACAACCGCGACGCCTTCCAGAACCTCGGTTCGGCCGACCAGCAGGACTGGATGGGCAAGCTGGGGGCGACCACGCCGCTGACGGCGATGTCCATCCCCGGCACCCACGAGACGCTGGCCGTGCACGGGGGATCCAGCGTCGAGACCCAGCAGAGCTTCGGCGACAGCGCGGCGACCCTGAGCGCGCAACTGGACCGCGGGATCCGCGCGGTCGACATCCGGGTGCGCATCATCAACGACAAGTTCGTGATCCACCACGGCGCCTTCTACCAGAACGCCAACTTCGACGACGTCCTGACCAAGGCGAAGGCCTTCCTCTCGGCCCACCGGGGCGAGACCCTCCTGATGCGGCTGCGGGCCGAGTGCGACGGCTCCACCTTCGGCTGCACGGACGACCACCCGACGGCGAGCCACACCGCCCTCTTCGACGCCTACGCGAAGCAGTACGCGGGCCTGTTCTACAACAACGGCAAGCGCAGCGACCCGCCGACGCTGGGCCAGGCCCGCGGCAAGATCGTGCTGTCCGTCTTCAACGCCGACAACGGCGACTCCTACGGCCTCAACGGCTTCGGCGACCACACCGAGGACACCTGGGCGGCCACCGACGCCCCGGCCAAGTGGAACCTGGTCAACAGGAACATCGCCGCGGCCGGATCGGCCCCCGCCGACCAGACCTTCGTGACCTACACCTCCGCGTCCCGGGCGCCGCTCGACCTCGTCCCCTCCGAGTACGCGGGCGGCTACGGCGTCCTGCGGGGCAAGGAGTTGGTCTGGGTCGACGGCGTCAACGTGCGGCTGATGAACTACCTCAACAACGACACCGCCAACCGCCGGCTGGGCATCGTCATGATGGACTACCCGGGCTGGGCGCTGGTGCACGACATCATCGCCCGCAACAGGAACTACGAGGGCAGGAACACCAGCCCGGCGATCTGGGTGGTCAAGGCCGACAAGACGTACGTGGACAGCAAGTACGGCCGGTGCATGACCCGCGGCCCCGAGTTCGACAGCTCCGGGCAGGGCGGCCTGGTGCAGCAGCGGGCCTGCCAGGGCAACCCGCCCAGCAGCCACCAGTGGCAGGCCGCCAAGCCGTCCACCTTCGACAGCAAGGGCTACTTCTCCATCAAGGCCGCCAACGGCCAGTGCCTGACCGCCCCGTACAACAACGGGACGCCCCCGTCGGCCGGGACCCAGCTGTTCTGGTGGCCCTGCGAGACCCGCTGGATGTCCGACAACCAGATGTGGAACATCATCCCCACCAACCTCCCCGACCAGGCGGCCTACAAGTTCATCAACAAGTGGACGAACCTGTGCCTGATGGTCGACCCGGCGACCGCCTCGCAGTCGGGCGGCAAGGTCGTCCTGGGCAACTGCCCGGCCTGACCGAACCGTTCCGCCACCCGGCCCGGCCCGGCCCGGCCCGACGCGACACCGCGCCGGGCCGGGCCGGGCCCAATGCTCGTACCGGGCCCCGCCGTTGCGACGACCGGGCCGGCGGGCACCGTCGGCGGTCCGCCCCCGGGCAGCCCGCCGGTGCCCTGCCCGCCGGTCCGTCCGGAGGTCGGTCGTGCAGGAGGGCCCGGCCGGCCCGCGGGCGTCTCAAGGTGAGGGGAGGCCCCGCGGGGTGTCCACAGGTGAGCGTGGTGGGACGGGTCGTTGAGACGGGGAGGAGCGTGTTGAGACGCCGACCCGTCGCGGGCGGAGCCGGCCGGACCGCACGATGATCAAGCCCGGCGGCGCCGCGACGCCGATGGTCGCGCCGCGCCGCCGCGCCGTCCGTCCATCCCCCGCGCAACCGGCCCGCCCGCGGTCCACCCGGCGCGCGGCGACCTCCTCCTCACTACCCAAGGAACCCGCATGATCAAGAACGTCATCGGCCGCGGTCTCGTGGCCGCCGCCGCCCTCACGCTCTCCGCCGTCGGGCTGGCCGGTACCGCGCAGGCGTCGACCACCGCGCCCTACCTCGGCTACGGCCACACCACCTCGGGCACCGGGGTGTGGTGCGTGCAGCACCTCGTCAACGACTACCTGCGCGCGGGCGGCAACCCGACCATCGACGAGGACAGCCAGTGGGGCCCGAAGACGGACGCCGCCGTGCGGGACTTCCAGGCGCACGTGCGGGGCAACCTGCAGCAGGACGGCATCGTCGGCCCGCAGACGGGCAGCGTGCTGCTCAACTACGACTGGACCGACCCGGCCGCCGGCCCCAACGGCACGTGCCGGCCGTTCGTCCCGTCGGTCAGCTGACGGCCGGGACCGGACAGCGGGGGCGAGCCCCGGACGACCACCGCCGGGTGGCCGTCCGGGGCTCGCCCCCGTTCAGCGGCGGTACCGCCCCGGGCCGGCGGGCGGGTACTCCCCGGTGGCCGGCGCGACCGGTGAGTACCCGCCGTGGCGGGGCCCCGGAGGTCGGGCCCGCGTCAGTGCTGGGGGTCGGGGCGGGGGTTGAGCCGGTCCTTCAGCCGGACCGCGGTGAGTGCGGCCGCGTACCCGGCGGCGAACGGCACCGCCAGGGCCAGGGTGGCGGTGGCGTTCAGGAAGCCGTAGCCCACCAGGGTGGGGGTGAACAGCGGCGGCACGGCCAGGACGGCTGCGGTCAGGGCCGCGGAGCGGACCGTGCGGGTGGTGCAGGCGACGGCCACGCCGGTGACCAGCGGGGCGGTGAGGTGGAATCCGCTGGAGAAGACGACCGTCGCCCCGTCCGAGCCCTTGGACAGGGCGAGGGCGAGGTCCACGGCGGTGAGCGCGATGACGACCGCCCACGGCACGGCGTTGCGCGGCTGCGTGGTGCGGTCCGGCGGGGCGAGCACCAGGACGAGGGCGTTGAGGGCGAACAGCGCGGCGTCCGGGCCGCCCAGGGTGTAGGTGAGCGGGATGTGGGTGTACGCGCCGGGCAGTTCGGGGTGGCCGAGCAGGGCGGGCAGCGGCGCCAGGACGACGGTGACCGCCGCGAGGACCCGGGCCGTGGTCCAGCGGCCGGTCAGGGCCGCGACCGCCATCAGCGCGGCGGGGACGAGCAGCGCGATGACCGCCCAGGCGCCCGGATCGCCGGCGGCCCGGACGGCCCACCACAGGTGCACGGCGGCGTAGCTGCCGACCAGGGCCGCGGCGATCGGGGCCGCGGTGGCCAGGGCCCGGCCCGCCGGCCGGTGGGAGGTCAGGCCGTACCGGACCCGCAGGCCGTGCCCCGCCACGTCGGCGACCTCGCGCAGGCCGGCGATCGGGCCCGCGGTGCGGACGCGGCGTTCGGCGTGGTCGGCGACGTCGGCCAGTGCGTCGGCGCTGTAGGAGGCCGGGTAGAGGGCGAGGGCGCGGCGCAGCAGGTGGGTGGTCAGGCGGGCCGCCTCGGGGCGGCCCTGACGGTCGTTCCGGTCACCGCTTCGGTCATCGCTTCGGTCGTCGTTCCGGTGCGGGGTCATGCCGGGCCTCCTGCGAGCCGGTTGCGGGTGAGGGCGAGGCGGCGGTCGGCCTCGCGGAGGGCGGCCCGCATCCGTTCGCTCTCGTCGGTGAGGGCCTGGGTGCCGGCCGGGGTGAGGGCGAAGACGCGGCGCGGGCGTCCGTCGACGGTCTCCTCCCGTTCGACCCGGATGAGCCCCTCGGCGAGCAGCCGGTCGAGGGTGCCGTACAGGGTGCCGGCCCCGAGCCGCACCCGGCCGTCGGAGATCGCGGTGACCTCCTCGCCCAGGGCGTAGCCGTGCCGTGGCCGGTCGGCGAGGGCGGTGAGGATCAGGAAGGTGGGCTCCTGCATGGAGCGTTTCTTCGTCACACCGACCACCATAGTACGGTCACCGTAGTGTCTGGCGCCGGGGGTCCCCGTGGGCCGCTCCCCGGCAGGGCCCGAGGCGTCAGGTGTTGTCGAGGGTCTTCATGATGACGAAGCTGTTGACGGTGGCGACGCCGGGCAGCGCGGCCAACTGGTTGGCGTGGAAGTCCTCGTACGCCTCCAGGTCGGCGACCTCGACGTGCAGGAGGTAGTCGAAGCTGCCGGTGATGTGGTGGCAGGCGCGCACCTCGGCCAGCTCCGTCACGGCGCTCTCGAACGCGGCGACATCCGCGCGCACGTGCCGGACCAGGCGGACCCCGGCGAACACCCGCAGGCCCCGCCCCACCGCCTTCGCGTCCACGATCGCCCGGTAGCCGCGGATCACCCCCGTCTCCTCCAACTGCCGCACCCGGCGCAGGCACGGCGAGGGGGAGAGGCCCACGCGCGCGGCGAGCTCGCTGTTGCTGATCCGCCCCTCCCGCTCCAGCACCGCCACGATCGCCCGATCGATCTCGTCCATGGGCAGATTATTGCGCCACCTGGGCCGATCGGGCCTTGCCGTGTCGGCGGGCGACGCAATCTGCTGCCGAAGTTGCCGGGGACGAGGTCGACGCGCGACCCCTCACCGGCATGCTGGAGCGCGGCGTACGACCCCTGGAGGCGGCACGGCCGACCGCACCGACCCCGTCCGCCCGGCCGCAGGCGCCGAGGACACCGCCGACCCCGCCGCCGACCCCGGTGCCGTCCTCGCCGCCCGGACCCGACCGCCCCCACCGCGGCGGTCCGCCCCGGCCGTACACCGGCCTTCCGATCACGCACGTGCAAGGGAGCAACACCCGTGAAGACCCTCATCACCGGCGGCACCGTCCTGACCGTGGACCCGACCCTGGGCGACTTCGCCCGCGGCGACGTCCTCATCGAGGACGGGAGGATCGCGGCGGTGGCCGAACGCATCGACGCCCCCGACGCCGAGGAGATCGACGCCACCGACCGGATCGTGATGCCCGGCTTCATCGACAACCACCGCCACACCTGGCAGACCGCGTTCCGCGGCATCGGCGCCGACTGGACCTTCACCCAGTGGGCCCACGCCATGCACGGCACCGTCAAGCCCCACTACACGCCCGAGGACGTCCACGCGGCCACCCTGCTGGGCCGCCTGGAAGCCCTGCACTCCGGCATCACCACCATGCTCGACTGGTACCACGTCGCCCAGGGCCCCGACCACGAGGACGCCGCCGTCACCGCCCTGCGCCAGGCCCCCGCCCGGTCGGTGTTCTGCCTCGGCGCCGGCTGGGCCACCCCGACCCCCGTCGAGGCCGACATCCGCCGCCTGCGCGCCCACCTGGACGACACCGGACCGGTCACCATGGCCTGGGGCCTGCGCGGAGCCGACGACACCGGCATCGACACCCTCGCCCGCGAACTGCGGACCGCGGCCGAACTCGGCCTGCACACCAGCCTCCACACCGGCGGCGACCACCGCCCCGTCGCCGCCATGCACCACCACGGCCTGCTGCGCGACACCACCACCTTCGTCCACGGCAACGGCATCGCCGACGACGAACTGCGCATGCTCGCCGACGCCGGCAGCTCCCTGTCCGTCAGCCCCGACGTCGAACTCAAGATGGGCTTCGGAGCGCCCCTGACCGGCCGGGCCCTGGCCGCGGGCCTGCGCCCCACCCTGTCCGTCGACGTAGTCCCCTCCGTCGGCGGCGACATGTTCTCCACCATGCGCACCGCCTTCTGCGCCCAACGCGGCCTCGACGGCACCCTGCGCGCCCGCGACCTGATCCACTTCACCACCATCGACGCCGCCCGCTCCCTGGGCCTCCACACCCGCACCGGCAGCATCACCCCGGGCAAGGACGCCGACCTCGTCCTGCTGCGCACCGACGACCTGACCGTCTTCCCGGTCACCGACCCGGTCGGCTCGATCGTCACCGCCGGCCACCCCGGCCTCGTCGACACCGTCCTGGTCGCCGGACGCGTCGTCAAACGCAACGGCGCGCTGGTCGACATCGACCTGGCACCGCTGCGCGACCGCCTGCTCGAATCCCGCGACCGGATCGCCGCCGCCGCCGGCGTCCCCCTCGACGGCACCTGGGACCCGAAGCCCACCACCTGACCGCCCCGGGCCCGCCCGGCGGGCCCGGGCCGCCGACCGGCCCGGGCCCGCGCGGGCCCGCTACAGGGTCTTGCTCGCCAGGAGCTTGCCCTGGGCGTCGTAGGCGGCGAGCCGGACGCCCTGGAGGGGGCGGCGGTCGTTCGGGGTGGCCGGGGCCCAGGCGTGGCCGCTGGTGTAGCCGGGGGTGCCGGGCAGCGAGGTGACGGTGGCCCAGTAGGCGCGGCCGTCGACTTCGAGGGTCATCCGGGCGACCGGTCCGGGGCCGCGGTAGACGAGGTTGTACAGGCCCTCGGAGTGCTGGGCCGGGTCCCCGTAGTACTGCATGGTGAGCTCGGTGCCGCCGCCCGGCAGCCAGGAGTAGCCGCCGCAGCCCGGGCCGTCGTGGTAGGAGGGGGCGTCGTGGATGCAGATCTCCCGGTCGGCCAGCCGGATCCACCAGTCGGGGCGGCCCAGCGGCAGCTGCTGGCCGGGCTGCACCACGACGGGTTCGGGGGCCGGCCCGGCCGGGAGCCGCGGGGCCGTGGCGGCCGGGGCGGTGCCGCGGTCCCCGTGCTGGGCGGAGAGCACGGTGCCGGCGCCGGCCGCCACCGCGAACGCGGCCGCCACCGCCGCCGCGCCCAGCACCGTACGGCGCCGCCGCTGCCCGCGGCGGGCCAGGACCCGTACGGGCTCGGCGGACCACGGCCGCACGGCGAGCCCGGACGCCTCGTCGCGCAGGGCCCCGCGCACCATGTCCTCGGTGTCCATCACCTGTTGCCTCCGTCCGTGCCGTCCGTCGTCGATCCGGTGCCCGCCGCGTACGGGGCCAGCGCCGGGTGGGTGCGCAGCTTCGCCAGGCCGCGGCTGGCCTGGCTCTTCACGTTGCCCAGCGAGCAGCCGAGGACCTCGGCGACCTGCTGTTCGCTCATGTCCTCCCAGTACCGCAGGACGACCACCGCCCGCTGCCGCTGCGGCAGTTGGGCCAGCGCCTGGACCAGCACCGACCGCTCCTCGACGTCGCGGTGGCCGCTGCCCGCGGCGTGCGCCCGCTCCGGCAGCACGGGGACGAGCAACTGCCGTACCCGGCGCCGCCGGTGGCGGCTCAGGTTGTTGTTCACCAGGGCCCGGTGGACGTAGGCGTCCGGCTCGTGGAGGCGGCTGATCCGGGGCCAGTTCCGGAAGACCTTCGCGAACGTCGCCTGCACCACGTCCTCGGCCTCGTGGTGGTCGCCGGTCAGCAGGTAGGCGGTGCGCACCAGCCGCGGCCAGCGGGAGGCGGCGTACTCCTCGAAGCCCACCGCCTCGGTGTCCACCGCTGCGGTGTCCACCGTCTCGGTGTCCACCGTTTCCAGGCCCGCCGCCCCGGCGTCGGCCCCCCACGGCCCGGGGCCGCCGGCGGGAGCCGGCAGGGGCCCGGGCGCGGGCCCGTCCTCCACCGGGACGGGCAATATCCTCACGGTCATCCGGTTCCTCTTCGCATCGGCGCGACGGCCCGACCGGGCCATCGCTCTGCCCTACTCACCGCCGCACCGCCGCCAGGGTTGCACGCCGGAACCGAACACTCCGCAGGCGGCCCCGGCCGAGGGCGGGCTGCGTACAGGGCTCGGCCAAGTCCTCGGCCCGGAGCCGGGGCAGCCGCTTCGGAGTTCTTCGGCGATCGATGTCGGTGGCGAGCGGTGCCAGGAGGTGATCCAGGATTCGTCCAGGCGCAGATTGAACGAGCACACCGTCCGACCGTCCCGGTGGTACCGGAACCCCGGTGGCACCGGCTTGCCGTTTTCGGACGCCCTCCACTGTCGTGCCGAGACCGTCACCGGCTCACGGTTCCGGAGCCCACCCGGCGGCCACCACCGAACACGGTCCCCCGGAGCAGCACGTGGACCCGACGAGTGCACCTGGTGGGGGCGACGTCCCGGCCCCGGCGGCCGGGACGTGACCACCATCGCCTCTGACCGGTACCTCGCCCACGGTCGTACCCGGGTACGCCCTCCTCGCCCGCCGCAGCCGGGGCCCCGGACCTGGTGGGCGTTCGGGCCGGGGGCTCCCGGGTCAGAGGGCGTAATCCCATTGGCCGTCCCCGACGCAGAAGACGTCGGGTTCGCGTCGGAGCTTGTCGCGTTGCCGGTCGGTCAGCTGGGCGCAGAAGTTGTTGGCCTCGGCGCAGGCCCACAGCAGGGTGCCGTCCAAGCGGGCGAGCAGCGCGTCCAGGTCGCTGTCGTCTGCCACCCAGACCGAGTAGTGGCCCGCAACGCGGTGCTGCTCAGGGACTCGGAGGTAGCGGGCGATGCCGTCGACGCAGTCATGCTCGACGTACTCGACCTGGCGGTCGCTCCGCAGTACGGCGAGCTGGTCGGCGTCCAGGTCCGCTCCGACGACGAGGCCGTGACGCGTCCGGGCCGCGCCGGGGTCGATCCCGTATCGGGCCAGGATGTCCAGGACGCTCGGGCGGGTCGGTTCGGCGTGCGCCCAGTGCGTGGTGTAGATCAAGAAGCCGCGCTCCGACTGCGGCTGCCCTGTCGAGAACAACGGTGCCTCGTACGCGCCTGTCACATCGTCCACGCTTCCCCCTCCGCCGTCCGCCCTCCGGCATCGGCACGACAGTCTCCGGCACACCCGGCAGGACAGCAAGATGGGTGCACCGCGGCCAAACCCGGTGAGGCTGGTGGGACTTCGCCGCGACGGCACCGCCGGGCGCGGGTGGGAGATGGGGCCGTTTCCGGGGCCGGCCTTGTTCTGGGCGGTGGTGCTCGGCGGCCCGGCCGGCCCCGGGCCCCGGTCAGTGGTCAACCGCGCCGCGGCAGTCGTGCGCCGCCCCGAAGCCGAACAGGGCCGGTGCGTTGGTGTGGAGGATCTTCTCGATCTCCTGGTCGGACAGGCCGGATTCCTTGATGTACTCGAACGCCCGCCCGTAGGGCTCGACCGCCAGCAGGGCGGAGAAGTCGCTCCCGGGCACGAGGCGGTCGGCGCCGAAGGCCTCGCAGGCGCATCGGAGGGCGGCCTGTGAACCCCATCCGACGGTGTCGTAGTAGAGGCTGCGGGCCGTCTCGCTGGGCGGGCTGAGCAGGTCCGGCGTACTTGCCTGGCCGTCGAGGCGCGCCAGTTGCATGGGGATCAGGCCGCCCAGATGGGCGATGACGATCTTGATGTTCGGATAGCGGGCCGGGATGTTCCGCTTGATCAGGTGGAGAACGATGGCGGTGTCCTCCAGGGAGGCCCCGACCGCCGCCGTGAAGCCGTAGTCGTTGATGAACGGCGAGCAGATGCCGTTCTGGCTCGGGTGGAAGAAGAGGGTCGTCCCGCGTGCGTCCATCTCCGCGTACAGCGGCTCGAATTCGACCTCGGCCGTGGAGCGGTCGAACACCGAACAGCTGAGGGTTACGCCGACCATGCCCAGTTCGTCCAGCCCGCGCCGCATCTCCTCGAGTGCCTCCCCGACATGCGGCAAGGGGAGCGAGACGAAGGCGGAGAACCTGTGCGGGTGGGAAACCGTCAGCGCGCGTAAACCGTCGTTGAGCACGCGCGCCGCCTCGACCGCCGACCGGGATTCCGCCGCGTAAGGTGCCAGGCTGCCCGGCGAGAGGATCTGGCGTCCCACTCCGGCATCGTCCATCATGGCGATGCGCTGCTCGATCATTCCCGGTTCGTCGGACATCGCCGCGAACATCCGGCGTGCCGGTGATTCCGGGTCCGCCGTGGGCGCGGTCGGCGTGCCGGGCGCCGTGGCCGTCCTCTCCAGCACGTGCCGATACGCACCGGGCAAGTAGTGGGCGTGTACGTCGATGATCACGTCTGCTGATCCTCCTCGCGCCCTGAGGGGTGCTCCGACGGCGCGGCGGCTGGCAGGGCGATCGTGGTGGCCGTCGTCCCGTGGCCGCGGCTGCCGGCCCTGTCCGGAGTTACCAAACGATCGTTCGGAGAGTTGCCGAACAAACGTTAGGCAACTGGGGGATCCTTGTCCACCGCCGGGCCGGGATCCCTCCGCGGGGACGGCAGGGGGAAGTGGCGGGGGAGGGGAGGAAATACCGGATATCAGGCGAAGACCAGTGAGACGAACTCGTCGACGAAGGCCGTCACGGAGTCCGCGTCGTTGTGTTCGGCCGAGTCCTGGAAGAGGGCGACGCGACCGTGCGCGCCGACGAACGCGATGACAGCAGCTCGCTCGGCAGTCACCCGGAGCGCTACCCCCGCCTCGGCACAACGCGCGAAACCGGCGACGAGCAGGTCGATCACGTCGTGCAGCGGCCCGGACGGCCGGGCGCCGGGCGCGGTCCGGGGCGGCCCGTCGGCGGTCATCAGCCGGTAGTGCCCCGGGTTCTCCACCGCGAACCGGCAGGAAGCATGGATCATCGCCCGCACGCGGCCCACCACGTCACCGGCGTCCACCCGGTGCTCGGCGGCCTCCATCGTGACGCGCAGCCGGGCGAACTCGTGCTCGGTGAGGCCCGCGACGAGCGCAGCGCGATCGGAGAAGTGCTGGTAGATGCTGGCCGGCGCGATCCCGGCGGCGCGGGCGACACCGCGAATGGTCAGCCCGTCCTCTCCGCCGAGCTCGGACAGCAGCCGGCTGGCCGCGGCGAGGATCTCCCCGCGCAGCTGCTCGCCCTCCCCCCAGCGGTTGCGCTTGCGTGGTGCGCTGACCTGAGCCTCTTTCGACACGTGCCCATTCTTGCCGCCCCCGCCCCCGGGTCACAGTCCGCCCCCCGACCGGTGGGAACGGACCGGCGGGAACGGAGAAGTCCGGCACCGGTATGTGCTCAGCTCGACGGGCCTGGGCGTTCCGGGAACAGGAGCGCGACCCGGGTGGAAGAGGGTGGACACTTCACCGGGTGATCGTGATGCAGCCCGTCGTGGAGATAGTCGTCCCCGATGCGTTCGCCCTCTGGCCTGTCGCCGAGGTCGAACGCTTCGGCTTCCAGCCGCTCAGCGGCAAGCTCTCACCCGCCGAGGTCGGGACAGCAGTCATGGGCATCATCCGCTGCAACGACACCGAACCGGACAGCGACCACCCGCCGCGGCCGACCGACCCGCTCGGCTCCTTCCTCCACGGACTGCTGACCCTCGACCCCCTTTTCGCAGCCGGCGGCTTGCGGGTGACGGACACGTCAACAGGCGTCACCTTCCTGCCCGGGTGCTGCGACGGGCTGGAAGACTGGCGGGACTGGCACCGGCTGATCGACGACGGCGGCCCGCTCTGGTTCGGCCACGATCCCGTGTCACCGCTCGCCGAACGCATCGGCGACACCGTCCGGCTCACCGTCGACACCTGTCGGCACGACAGCCCGGTGATCGAACTGCCCGTGACCACGTTCGGCCGCCTTCTCGCCGACGCCGAACGCGACCTGGCCGGCTTCCTCGCACTGGCGGCCGACTGGGCTCCCGGACACCTGCCCGACCACGCCGACTCCGTTACCGCCGCGCTCGGTCGACTCTTCGGCCTGCCGGCTCCGGCCGCAGCACCGAAGGCATGAGCAACGGCAAGACGTAGCCGTGTGATCGCCTATGGCGCGGGCGGGCGCGTTCACGCTTACCTGGCTGGGCAGTTCGACATGTACGCCGACCGCCCGGAACCGGCTTGGCCGCTGTCGTGGCGGCCGGATATCCCGGAGGCAGCAGTCCACCACGACCACCGGGGGGCGCCCATGAGCATCCCCCGGCCGGTGGCCTTGCATGCCCCAGTGGTGGCAGGCGCCGCCCCCGGAACTCCCGGGCGGGGGATGGACCGGGTGGGGTTCCCCTCCCGCTGCGCCGGGCCCGGTGTGCCGTCGTCATCCGCGCCCGGTGCGGTGCCTCGCGCGTGCCGTCGGAGTGGAGGCGATCCCGGCCGTCGCCGCGCCGTCGTTCCGGCCACCGTCGGGCTCGGGGCGGCCTTTGGCGGGGGGTTTGGTCACTGATCCCGGTCGGCGGTGTAGGCGGTGAAGTCCGGGGCGAGCGCGGTTTCCAACTGCCGGCGGAGTTCCGGAGGGCAGGCGGGGTTGGCGGCCACGTTGCGGCGAACCGCGGGTGACGGGTCCTCGGCGAGCGTGGCGAGTACGTCGAGCGGGAGTTCGGGGTTGCCGGCCAGCCATTTGCGGTTGTCCGGGTCGGTCGATGCCGCCGTGGCCCGCATCAGCTTCCGGTCGGTCGTCCGGTACAGGGCCCACCAGCGGACGATGTCCTTCCTGCTGCGTGCCGCGGCGGTCACCAGCCGGGGCGGGGTTGCCGGGTTGAGGACGGCGAACACCCGGACCTGCTGGTCCCGGTCACGGGCGAGCTTCGCCAGGAGCTCGGCGGGGGTGCTCGGGTTCCGGGCCACGGCGACGCGGATGTACCACTCGTCGCGCGCCGCCCGCCGCAGGGCCGCGACATCGGTGGTGCGGCCGACGGCGCTGCGTCGTACGTCCCAGGCGTCGTCGTCGAGCATCCGGTCGACCAGGTCGGAAGGCGTATGGGGGTGGGCGAGCACCGCGACGCGGACGTCGGCGGCCGGGCTGGCCGTCAGGGTGCGCAGGAAGTGTTCGGGGAGGTCCTCGCGCAGGCGCGGCCCGGTCCGCCGGCCGCAGTCCATGATCCATTCGTCCCCGTGGTACCAAGCCGGCGCCTGGAGCATCCGGTCGCAGCCCGGGGCGAAGACGGCGTTGCAGGGCAGCTGTTCTTCCACGGGTCCTCCTGGCGTCGGCAGCCCGGCGGGCTTAGCGTCATTGAGACGATAACACTTTTCGTCTCAATGACGATAATGAAGCCCGGGGTGCCCGCGGACCGCATCCCAGGCCAACCAGCGGCGGCCGATCTCCAACCAGCAGACGTCGGCGTTCAGCGGCACCGGCAGCCCGTCCCGGCAGCCCGTCCGGGTGGCCGGTGCCCGGACCGTCCGCCCCGGGTGTACCTCGGCGTGCCCGCTGCGCCCCGGTGGCGCCTGCGGCGGCGAGCCCACCACAGCTTCTCCGCCCGGCAGTTCCCACAGCTCGGTTCCAGCCGCACGTCCGCCCGCGCCGGCCGCTGAGCGGGTGCCAGCTGGGGGCGGAGGGCGCGCGTTGGCTGAGAGGTCCTCGGTCCGGGCGGCACCGGTCGGGACGGTGGTGGGCTCTTGGGAAGCGGCCGGGTCCTGATCGGCGGTCAGTCGCAGGTCCGCCGACGCCGGCCGGGTACCCCGGAGGCCCGCCGTGCGGCCGGGACGACCAGCAGCAGCGGGCCTGGAGCGCCAGCGCCGCTCCGGGGCCGCCCGGCCACGTTCTCGCCGGTCCGTTCCTCTCCGGTGCCGGGGCGGTGGCGTTCGACGTACGCGCGCGGGCGGTGCAACTGGTCGCCGCTGCCTGCGGCGTGGGTGATGGGCTGGTGCACCCTGCCCTCGCCGACGGGCGGTTCGGGGTGGGGGAGGGGGCGAGCGCGGTCATCGCTTCCCGCACCGGGTAGCTCCGGTCTCCTGCGCACCCCGCCTGCCCGGATCGATCCGGGCAGGCGGGCGAAAATCCGTGCGCATGGCCTGGCGGTGTCGGGGCAGTCGTGGCGCCGAGTCCCTGATCGTTGTGGAGGTCGTGATGGTTCCCCTTCTGCTGGTGCTGCTGCTGGTCGTGATCCTGTTCGGCGCCGGGTTCGCGCTCAAGGTGTTGTGGTGGGTGGCCGTCGTCCTGTTCGTCTTCTGGCTGCTCGGGTTCATCGCCCGCGGTGCGCACCCTTCGGGTGGCCGGCGCCGCTGGTACCGCTGGTAGCCGCAGTGCCCTGCACCGGCGGGCCCCGGGCCGACGGGGCCCGCCGGTGCAGGGCGGACGCGGGGGAAGCCGGATTCGATCTCTGAGAGGTGCGGACATGACCACGACCCTGTTGCTGTTGCTGGTGACCCTGGCCGTGACGGCGATCCTGGCCGCGATGGCACCGCCCGGCGCCGTCCGCCGCGCCCGCCGCATGGCGGCGCGCACCGTGGTGCCCGCGCGGTCCCACCGCCCCGGGCGCACCCCCATCGTGCGCTGAGCGAACCGGGCCCTACGGCTCGTCCGGTGGTGTTCCTGGGCGGGGTGTCGGGTGGGTGCGCGTCACGGGCAATGGGGTGTGGCGCGCACCGCCGCTGTGATCTTTCCAGGGCTCGCCGGTCTCGTGCCGGGCGGGTCGGCGCCCGCTGCGCCGGGGGACTTGACGCGGCTTGCGCTGTGACTCCTGCTGTGGCGCCTGATGGCCTGCCCGTGTCGCCGCCGTGCTCGCCCGGCGCGCCGGGCGCGCGACGGGTGTTTGCGGTAGTGGGTCAGGGCAGGTCGTCAGGTGTGGCGAGGGCGGGGGCGAAGTCGGCGCGGGCCTGGGCGAGGACGTCGGCGGACGGTCCGCCGGGAGCGCACCAGGCTGCGAGGTCCCGGGCCTGGACGAGGTAGCGGCCGGAGTGGAGCTCGGTGACGGTCCATCGGGACAGATCCAGCACACGGTCGAGGTGGACGCTGTTCAGTAGCTGGAGGGCGTGTACGTCAGGTAGGCGCCGGGTCCACAGCGCGTTGTTGGTGTTCACGGCGCGGACGGGGAGGGACGGCAGTGGCCGGCCGCGATCCGCCCAGCCGTAGGACCACTTCGGGGTCAGGTCGATGAAGGCGAGCCTCGCTGTGGCGGAGTTCGACACGACGGCCTCCCGCGCCCGCTCCACCAGGGCCTCCCAACCGGCGGTGGGGTCGTACGCCTGGTAGACGGTCAGGCCGTCCTGTTGCACCCACACCCGGGCGGCCCGGGCCCGTGCGGGGTCGAGGTAGGCGAGGATGGCGCGGACGTTCACCAGCGACCGCGTGAAGTGCTGCGCGACGTCGGCGGAGGTGTCGAGCTGGAGGACCGGGCCGGCGGCGAGGTGGGCCTCACCCCCGCCGAGCCGAGCCCAGGCAACCGCGTCCTGGCACCAGCGCGTGGCGAACGACCGCTCGGTGAGGGGCTGCTCCAAGGCGATGAAGGCGCCGGCCCTCGGTTCCCGGCCGAAACGGAACCATCTGGGCGGCATCGCCGTGGGGGTGGCGTGGAGCCGGCCGGAGAAGCCCTGCTGGTCGAGTGAGCGGGCGAAGACGTCGAGCCAGGTGATCAGGGAGTCGGGTCCCCAGTAGTCCTCCACCCTGACGTCGACGCCCGCCAGGCTGAGGACGGGTGACTCGCCCCACATGTTCCCCTCGCTGCCGTCGCCGTTGGCCGCGCGAACCGCCTCCCGGACTGCGCAGAGAAGCCCGTCCTCGTTCCCCGGACCAGGCTGCTCCGGCACGTACTCGAGGTGACAGCCGTCGTGTCCGTTCTCTTCCAAGCTGCGCTCGATCGACCGGTGGTCGACCCGGATTCCCCCTGCGGTGGTCATGATTCAGGACTCTATCGACGGCCGACGACACCGGCCCCGGCCCCGGCCTTCGAACCGGCCGGCGCTGACGGCCTTGCCGATGGGCTGGCTGCGGATCGGCGCGCGCCGGCACGCCGCCCGGTTCCTCCGAACCGTCAAGCTCCGCTCCTTCAACCTGCGGGCGACCGCGAGACGGCGGATGCACGCCGTCGCGGCCGCGTTCCGCACGGTCACCTCGACCCCGCCGACAAGGAGCGGCACGGCGGGCTGGTCTCCTGGCTGGAGCGGCAGCGCTACCTGAACGGCCGGCACCTCCTCGACGCGGCCCGGGTCAGTGAACTGGACGCGCTGGGGATGGTCTGGTCGAAGAACGCCAACGCGTGGGAGCACGGCCACGCCTACACCCGGGCCTGGGCCGCCCGCCACGGCCACCTCGCCGTCCCCGCCGCCGAGAAGCTCGACGGCTACGCGGTGGGCGCGTGGATGCGCCGCCAGCGCAAAGCCGAGAACCTGATCACCGACCATGCCGCCAAGCTCGACGGCCTGGACGCCCTCCACCGGTACCTGCAGACCGTTACCGGCTGACCCCGTCCAGGGCCTCGTGGCCGTCGCCGGGTGTCGCCGCGCTGTTGCCGCCGCCGTGTCGTGCCGTCTTCATCGCCGGGGTGTCGAGCCTGCTGGTCGCTCACTGCGCCCCCAGCTCGTACGCGGGTAGGTCGGTCAGCCGGATGGTGGCGGGCGTGATGGGCCTGGCAGGGTCGGTGGCGATCTGCTGCTGTGTCGGCTTGGCTGTTGTCACTCACCAGCCTTCTTCGCACGCCTTCGCCACCGTCGATTCACCCGCCGAAGGGAAAAATCCAGACCGGGTCGTGCTCAGGCTCCTTCACCGCCGCGACGGTTCCCGGGTGCCATCGGAAGTGCAGCCTCAGTTCGTCCGGAGCGGTACTCACCGAGTCCAGGCGCAGCCGCCGGTCCGCCTCGTTCGTGAAGCGCGGTTGCGTCCAGTGCATGGACACCGTGGCGATCGGGCCCTCGCTTGTAGAGGGGGCGCCCTCGAAGAATATTGACCAGTTGGAGCCTCGTGTGTCGGGTTGTCGCCCGGGTGCACGTCGTCGCGCGTCAGGATTACTCGCATGCCGGAAAGCTAGCCCGACAGGCCTCTTATCGTCAATCTGACATAAATGGCTTCGTTGAGGATGGCTACAGTGGCTGTGCTCCCCCTCTCCGGATGGATTCGTGCACTTCTCCGGTCAGTGGCCAGCGGCGGTGACCGCATGGGCTCGCCGGATCGCCCGGTCGCGCGGGGAGGGCGAGCCCGCCGTCCCCGCCGGTGCCCTGGTCACCGCCCGGGCCGAGATGCAGCCTTGGCAACCCCGGGGCGCCGAATCCCGGGGCGTCGCCGGACGGGTCGTCCGGCAGTTGCGCGACGGCGAGCTGGACCATGGGCCTCACCCACTGCCGCGTCCCGAAGGGCTCGCCGCTCACCGGGCCCGGAAGACGCTGCCGCGTGGCGCCGGTGATGTGCCTGGCGTGCCCGAACGCGGTGGCCGTCACCTCCCAGCCGCCGCGGCTGCCGCTGTTCGCCGACCACGTCGAGCGGTTGCGCGAGCGCCTGGACCCGCCGGTGTGGCACCGGCACCGGGTCGCGAAGGTGAAAGTGACGGCCGAGCTGTTCGAGGAGTGCGCACACCCGCCGCCCACAGTGAGCCGACGTGGACCACCGGCCCGGGTCGGCTGCGGCAACGTCCCCCGGAGGGGCCACCCGGGAGTACGGCCGCGGCCTGTGCTGCGGGCCATGTGGCCGTCAAGTCAGCTGCAAGAGAGTCGAGTTGGCTTTCAATCGGTTTGTCGTGGCCGATACGGGCTACACGGCGGACATGAGCGGCAGATACCGAGGAGCGGGCGCGGCCCGCGCAGTCATGCTCGTCGCCGACGTCCTCGCGGGCGTCCTGGGGCTCTGGATCGCCCTGTCCCTCCTGGGCGCCAACCCGTCCAACGACCTGGCCCACGCCGTCCACGAGGTCGCCGACTGGCTGTCCACCTGGGCGCGCGACCTCTTCGCCCCCTCGCAGGACTGGCTGCGCACCCTGCTGAACTACGGCATCCCGGCGCTCGCCTACCTGCTCATCGGTCACATCGCGGCCGGCTGGCTGCGCCGCGTGGACTGACCGCCACGGCCGGGTCGAACGTCCGGCGGGACGGGCATCCCGGGTGCCCGCCAGTCGTCCCCTCCCCCCGGCCCGCTGTTCCCGCCGTCCCGGCCACCGGCGGCCGAGGGGCGGGTCAGCCGACCATTCCGGAGGCGTCCACCATCGACCGGGCCAGGCTGGAGTGCACGGTCCGGATGAAGGCCTACCAGTTCGTCTGCTTCGCCGGATCCGAGCAGGACTCCGGCGGGATCCGGCGCGGTTTCGCCCCGCGCTCGGACGGCAGGAGGAGCGCACTTACGGCTCCGCCAGCACGGGCGGCTTCGACGCTGCCGAATGTTCCCGGTGGGTCGCCGAGCACCACGGTGACGTGACCGAGGCGATGTGGGAGTGGCTGGTGGAGACCGGCCACGCCGTCGAGGACGCCGACATCGCCTACCTCGAAGTGCGCGGCTGGATCCCCGAGTAGCAGTCCCGCGGTCCCAGCACGCCCGCCACCGACCCGGCAGACGAAGGTGCACCCCGCCGTGGACACCGCGACCACCAATGGCCCGGTCGTCGCCAAGGCCTGCGTCCCGGCCCAACCGACCGGCACCATCGTGAACCCGTTGCCGCTGCACTGGCTCCAGAAGGACGCGGTCCCTGCGGCGGTGCGCTCGGCGAAGGACAGCGGGCGGGCGACGGTGGTCGGACCGCTCCCTCATGGTGGACGGATAAGAGGTCAGAGGTCCTGATTTATGAGACCAAAGACCATGTATCAGGAATCGAGAATCGGATGATGATTCTTCCGTGGGCGTCGATATTGAACGCGAGGGGGTCTGTGCGGCGAATGTCCGGTGTTCCGGGCGAATTTTCGCCGCGCTGTCGCGTCCGGAATTATCTCACCCTCCTCGCTGTCCGGCACGTGAAAGGAAGAGCCTGATGAAGAAGAATACGGGAAGGCTTGCTTTTAGTGCGTTCTCGGCGGTGGTCACTGCCGGGATCCTGATGTCCTCCACGCCGGCGGTCGCCGCGGCCGTCGGTCCCGTCGCGCCTCGGGTCGAGGCCCGTACCGCAGCCGCGGGGGAGACCCCACCGGCCGCACTCATAGGGCCGAACGGCGAAAGGCCTGTCGTGTGGGGATCCGTCTCCTTCGACGAGGGCTCCGGGCCGGTCACGAGAGAGAACGTCGGCGGCGGCACGTGGCAGCACGGATCGATGCGGGACGGTGGTTACAAGAAGTGCTATTCGAACTACACCCACCCCACCAAGAAGCATTCTGCCAGTGTCGCTATCGCGGATCAGGTCAACAAGGACGTTCAGGAAGCCGATATCTGGGCGAAGGCCGCTGCCACAAGCGGCTGGGCCTACACGTGCAAATCCTACTGGGGCATCTACTGATTTCTCTGCGCTCACTTGAAGGTGGTGTGGCCGCCTGTCTGCGGGGTGGGGGGCATGCCGCTGGCATTATTCCGGGAATCCGGAAAGGAGAAGTGGAGTCCTTCCATGCGTCCTTCGTGCCTGAGTCTCGCGCTTTCCCTCGCGAGCGGGCTGGCCGTCGGAGTGTTCGGGCCGCTTTTGGAAGCGTCGGGGAATCCGGTCGGCCATGTTGCGAGCGTCGTGCTCGTCGCGGGATGGATGTACGCGCTGCTCGCCTTCGGCGTGGGATGGGCGGCCCGGTCCAAGGTGGGAGCGGCTCTCAGGGCCTGGGTCGTGTTGGTGGTCGCGGTCGTGTCCTACTACGTGACGAAGGCGGTCCTGGGCGACTTCAGGGTGCCGGACTTCAACGATCCTGCTGACGGGGCCGTCGTCTTCGGGTGGAACGAGTTCTTGTCCATGATCGGAGTGTGGTGTGTTTTCGCCGCCGTGCTCGGGCCGCTGTGCGGACTGGCCGGATACCTCTCCCGGACCGGCTCTGGGTCCCTCCGGCCGCTTCTGCGGCTGCCCCCACGGCTGCTCGTCCCCGCCCTCGTCATTGTCGAGACGACCATGCGGCTGGCCTACGAGTCCGACACCGGACCGGACGCGCCCGTTGTCTGTGCGGTTTGGACCGTGACCCGCGCCCTGGCGGCAGCGGTCGCCCTGGTGGTGGCGGGCACCGCGCTCGTCGCCGACTTGAACTCCCGGTCCGCCGGCGTGCGCCCGCATCACTCGGACTGAACGGCGGCCGCACCATCGAGGGCGTCGCCGTCCGGGTCGGCCAGCGACTCCTGGCGATGACCTGCGCGATCTGGCACAACCGCACCACCGGCCAACCCGTCACCCGCTCACTCATCGCCTACGGCCACTGACCGACTTCGGAACTCCTCGTCCAGCCGGGCGGACCCGGGCCCCCTGTGGCTGCGATCGATGGATCGCGATTCCGAGCTCCGGTTTGCGAGGCGGGCGATCTCTCCGGTTAGTCGGCGTCGGCGGGCAGGAGCAGGAGCTTCCCGCGGGCGTGCCCGGTCAAGCTGATCTCGAGGGCCTTGCGCCAGTCCGTGAGAGGGAAGGTTCCGGCGACCGGCACGGTGAACCTGCCTTCGGCGGCCAGCTGCGCGAATTCCGGGAAGACGCCGAAGAGTTCGTCGTCGGTCCGCTTCGCGGGGTCTTCGTGAAAGGTGTCGCGTACCCCGAGCTCTGCCGCTGCGGCCATGTCGGAGCAGGTCAGTACACGCTTGGGATCGTCGCCGACGATCTCGACGAGTTCGGGCAGGGCGCCGCTCGGCGGCGCGGTGTCGAAGGCGAGGTCGACCTGGCCGGCGCCGAGGGCCTTGACCCGCTCGGCCAGGCCTTCGCCGTAGCCGACCACCGCGGCTCCGAGGGTGCGCAACTGCTCGGCGTAGGTCTGCCCGGCGGTCGCGATCACCCGCGCCCCGCGGATGACGGCGATCTGCACGGCCGCGTAGCCGATGGTGGTTCCGGCGCCGTTGATCAGGATGGTGCTGTCCGCGGCCAAGCCGAGTCGCGCGAGGTGCCAGGACGCGGTGCTCAGTGCCATCGGGAGCGCGGCGGCCCGGGTGAGGTCCAGGCCCTCGGGCACGGCGAACCAGTGATCCAGCACGGCGCGGTCCGCCGCGCCGGCGCTCGGCTGGCGGGCGAAGTCGGCTGTGCCGAACACGCGGTCACCGACGGCCACGTCCGTGACGCCCGGGCCGACGGCCTCGACGATGCCCGAGACGTCGCAGCCGATGCCGCGCGGCAGGGTTCCGGGGAAGAGCCCGCGGCACAGGGCCCAGTCGGCCGGGGCCAGTCCGCACGCGTGCACGGCGACGCGGATGCGGCCGGGTCCCGGCTCGGGCACGGGAGCGGTCTCCAGGCGCAGGACGTCGGCGGGCTCGCCGTTCTCGTGGAAGCGCAGCGTGCGCATGGTGCCGGGCGCGGAAGCGGGTTCGGCCATGAGGTCCCCTCCAGGGCTAATCGGAACATGTTCCGTTTTTGCTCGGGCCTAGACTAGCCCAACGACCCGCTCAAATGGAACGTGATCCGTTTAGACATGACCATCGACCCGTCCCCGGCAGCCCGCCAGCAGATGCTGCGCGCCGACGCCGTGCGCAACCGCGAGACCGTGCTCGCGGCGGCGACCCGCGCCTTCGCCACTTCCGACACCGAGCCATCGATGCGCGCGATCGCCCGAGACGCGGGCGTCGGCGTGGCCACCGTCTACCGCCACTTCCCGACCCGGGAAGCGCTCGTCGACGCCGTCTACCAGGACCAGGTCGTCCGACTGACCTCCGGGGCGCGCGAGTTGCTCGCCAACCATCCGCCCGCGCAGGCGCTGCGCCTGTGGATGGACCTGTTCGCGCAATGGCAGGCCACCAAGCACGGGATGACCGACACCCTGCTCGCCATGATCGATTCCGGTGAAGTCTCCCTCGCCCACACCCGGCAGGAACTCCTGTCGGCCATCACCACGATCCTCGACGCCGGCGCCGCCGCCGGGGACATCCGCACCGACGCCCGCGCCGACGACGTCTCCGCCGGCATCCTCGGCATGCTCGCCGTCGCCGCCAAGTCCGCAGACCCCGCCCAGGCCCGGCGCCTCCTCGACCTCCTCATGGACGGCCTCAGTACGCGCCGAGGCGCCACCGGAGAATGACGCTTCAGATCCGGCTGTCCATCGTGCCCATCAGCTCAAAGGAGCCCGGCCCCGCGAAGCCGGCGGCGCGGTGACGACGCTGACCCTGCCCTCGTCGCCGCTCTCGGATGAATGTCGCGCAGCGGCCCGGCACGCGACCAAGGGTGCGCACGGGACCGCAGTCGGGTGTCGGCGACGGCCGGATCTGCACTGTGTCCAGCCGTCCCGGGTAGGCCAGGCTGGTTGTCCACTCACGACGCGGGAGGATCCATGAGGAGTCAGACAGGCCGTGCTCTGGCCGTGGGCGTCGCCGGCTTAGCGGCGGCGGGCAGCCTGTTGCTGACCGCGCCCACCGCGCAGGCCGCGACCACGGCGCACTGCACCACCGCATCGGGCGGCATCAGCCTCACCACTCCCACGCTCGGGCCCTCCTTCACCGCGGCGTTGAGCAACTGCGGCGGGTCCTTCACCGACCTCGGAGCGCCCTACACGTTCACCCTGGCCAGCATAAGTGTGGGCTACATCAACGGACGTGGCATGCTGAGTTTCTACGTGTACAGCAACCTGACCGCGACGTGCACGACCGCATCCGTGAGCGGCAACCTGCTCCAGGCATCAGGGTGCACCTACGCAGCCACGAGCTGACGGACCGGTGGCCGTATCAGCCGTGGGGAAGCCCCGCGGCAAGTGGCCCGGCCCCGCGCCACAGGACAGCTGCCCGGCGCCTGCCGGCCCTGCCGCAGCGCCCTGTCCGCCGCCCAGACCCATCCTGCCCGGTGCTCGGTCTCGTGGTCCTGCTCCGGGAATTGCTCCGTTGTTGACACCGCGCGGGATCTTCCGGGCAGGCAGACTCGGCGGTCATGGCGTCGACGGCGAGGGCCGTAGGCCCCTTTCCGGCACGCCCGGACTCGATTCCCGACCGCTGCGCCGCCAGTGCAGGGCCGCGGGCCTGACCGCCGACCAGGCCGCGAAGCTCGACGGCCTGGACGAGTTGAGGCGGCTGGAGCCGGACCGGAACAGGTCGTACCGGCGCCTGCTCGCCTGCCCGGAGGCCGGCGGCACCCTCACCGGCCCCGCCAACCGCGCCGGCGGCGAAGCCGACCCCGGGCCTGGCCGGAGGTGCGGGTGTCGGTGACGAAGGCGGTGTGGATCCGGCCGACGTCGAGCGGGCGTTCGCGCCCGTGCCGGTCGGCGAGCTGTTCGGTTGCGGCGCAGCGAAGATCGGGCCCGCAGCCAGGGGCGGGGCAGGACTCGTCGGGCGGGGGGTGTCCGGTGCCTGCCGGGAGGCTGTCGGCGGGCGGCCTGGCTGCGGATCAGGTGCCGGACGGGTCGACCCGGTTGGCCGGGTCTCCTTGGCAGTACGCGTAGGCGTTCAGCCCTCCGCTGGCGAAGGGGGAGTCGAGATCGGGGGAGAGGAACCTCTGGAGCCAGGGGAGGTAGACCCGCCGGCCGAGGGAGTACCAGGCGAGGTCAGGACTGGCCTGCGCTCCGGCGAAGCCGGCGGGGGTCAGGCGGTCGATGGTGCCGGGCAGCGTCCGGGCGAGGTTGCCGGCCAGGGCCTGCGGTGTGCTGTTCAGCCTCTTCGCGGCGGCTATCAGCTGGTCGCCTCCGGCCTGGGTGATCTGGTCGGCGGTGACCGGTTCGTTCTCGCCCTGCCCGAACCAGGACGGGGTCTGCGGCAGGTTCAGCTCCACGACCACGTCGTTCTGCGGGTCGGGCTGGTCGGGGTTGCCGGTGGTCAGGAAGAGGGACGTCGACACGGGCTCTCCAGATTTAGATCTTTCTCGCTTGCCGGGACGTTACCGGGTCGTCCCGTCTGAGGCGCGGGTTTCACGGAGCCCACGGCTCCGGGCCTCGACCGCAGGGGGAGGGGGCGTTCCAGCTCCCGCCCCGCTGCCCACAGCTCTGTCCACCCACACGCCCGCCCGCTGCTGCTGAGCGGGTGCCAGGCCGGCGCGGACGGGCCGCGGTGGACCCGGTCCTCGGTGCGGGCGGCGTCGGTCGGGTCGGCCGTGCCGCCGCCGGCATCGGGCCCGGTGTCGGTCGCATGCGCTGCGGCTTCGAGGGCACGCGGGAGGTCGGGGGGAGGGGTGGTCCTCGTTCAGGCTGTTGGCCGGGGCCTGGGTCTGTTCCGGCCTCCGGGTGGTGACGAAGTCGAGGGCGGCGGACAACTGCTCGGCGGTGACGTGCACGGTGTTCCCGTTCGGGCCTGTGGATGCGGTCCTGCGTTCGGCGTATATCCCGGTACCGGACGGCCCAAGTTCCCCGGCGGGTGGGGGAGTAGGAGCGGTTCGTCATCGAACGGGCTTTAGGTTTCGAGGCTGCCACCCCCAGGCGGACCGGCCGACGGCCGGACCCGCCCCGTCCAGGAAGGACCTACGACGATGGACCGAAGCCGCCCCACCCCCACTACGGCGCTCCTTGCCGCCTTGCTGTTGACCGGCCTCGCCACCGGGGCCGGTCCGGCCCGTGCCGATGCGCCGGGCAACCCGCCGACGGCCGCCGGCCCTGCGGCCGGTCCCGCGACCGCTCCGCCCACCGTCGCCGACCCCGCCGTTCACGACGCGTTGGTTGCGGCGCTGCGGCAGGCGCAGGTCGACAGTCCCAACGCGCCGGCCCGGCACATCTGTTACGCGACGCACGTGGCGTTCATCGGCTGGCAGAAGCCGGTCTGCGACGGGCGGCCCAACGGGACCGAGGGGCAGAGCCGGGCCATCCAGGCGATCGACATCATCGCCACCAACACCGGCGGCGTCTGCGCCGACGCCAACGTGCAGAGCATCGGCTGGCAGGGCTGGCGGTGCGGTGACGACGGCACGGACATCCTCGTCGGTACGACCGGGCAGTCACTGCAGATGGAGGCCCTCGCCGTCAGCATCGCGACCAACGGGATCTGCGCCGATGCGTACGTGCAGGACCACGGCTGGCTGGGCTTCCAATGTGCCGCTGCCAAGCAGGTCGCCGTCGCCGGGACGACCGGCCAGGGGCTGCGCATGGAGGCGGTCGAGATCGTCGTGTGATCCCTCCGGGGGCTCGAAATGACAGCCCCGGCGGCACCCGGTCCGGGTACCCGCCCGCCGCCCTGGCCGTCACCGGCGCCGGACCCCTCGTGTTGGCCAACCGCCAGGAGGCCGTGGCGGACCTGTCGGCCGAGGTCTGGCGCGGCTCCTGGTGGACCGTGCCCCAGGGCGCGGCATCGGGGCCGGACGGACCGGCTGCGGATCGATGCGCGCCGACTTCGCCATAACGCTGCAGCACTCGCCTGAACCTGTAAAGATCGCTATGCCGCGCAACGGAGTTCCGCTGCGCGGCATAGCCGTACCTGAGGAGACCGCAGTGGGGAACTCCCGCCCGGGGACCCGCATGCTGACCGTCATCGGCGTGGTCGTCGCGCTGTTGACCGCAGGGGTGTTCGTTGCCGTGCAGCTCACCAGGGATGCGCACGAGCGTGACGCGGAGACCGAACTCAAGCGGCGAGTCGACTTGTTCGTCGCCGCGCTGAACAAGCAGTCGGCGGCCGGTCCGATCTCGCTGACCGACGCGCGGAAGCTGGCCGAATCAACCGGCCAGGGGGAGCTCGGCACGGTGATCGTCAGGTCCGCCGGAGCGGACGCCGTGGTCTACTTTCAGGGAAACGTGCGCTACGAGTCCCCGCCCACCGGCTGGGGCGGCGTGGTGGCGGGCTGCTACCAGGCGACCCTGCCCGGCACCGATGCCCCGGCCGTCCGGGAAATCTCCTGTGCACCGGACCAGTTTGGCCAGTAGTCCCACAGGCATGATGGCAGCTTGCTCGGACCAAGAAGACAGCCGCGTGTTCGTCGAGCTCCTGAACAGCTGAAACGCCTCGGCTCTTGAACTGGGCGAGGCTCCTGCGCATCTCCATGACGGCGCGGCGGGTGTGGACGGACTGCACGCCGGCCATGGCGTCGAGCGCACGATCAACCAGCTCAAACACTCCGGAGCCGTGGCCACACGCTACGACGAGCGCGCCTACGTCCTCACCGGCACCGTCACGGTGGCCTCGATCCGGTTCTGGCTCAAACCCTGACGAGCCGGTTCCCTCAGCGGGCTTCCGGCTCTTCGGCCTGCTCCGTGAGGCGCGCGGCAATGTCGTCCCAGTCCGGACCGTGCAGCCACAGGTTCTGCGCGGCCTCCCGCAGAAGAGCCGGCTCATCAGGCCGCTGCAGCAGCACGAGCCGATACGCGAGGTTGCGAACCCACACCGGCAGCTGGCCGTCGACCACGTTCGGGCAGAGCTCCCGCAGCATCGACAGGATCGCGTCCGCATCCGCGAACGTCAGCTCCTCGACGAAGTAGTGCTCGCGATGCTCCTGACCGCACGCCGGTGACGGACGGTACTCATCTCCGTAAAGACACCGGGCGTGCTCGGTCAGCGTGCTGTGCATGCGCTGCAGCCTACGACGTCATGATCCGCCGACCAGAACCCTTAGGCCGTATCAGCCTCGGACACCCTGCGTTCGCGGCGGAATTCAGCGACGAGCGTGAAGAAGAGTTCGATCGGATCTTGGGTCAGTGCTTCAGCTTCCCGCTCGATCTCGACCCACCAGCCCAGCGCGACGGCCGGGCTCTCCTCGGCGGCCGGCCGCGGGTACGCCACGACCGGGCGCGCATCCCGGAGTTGGCCGTGCCGACCAGGACGACCAGTGGCCGCGGGAAAGATCGTCGGGGTACCGGGGCCCGGCTGATCCACCGAATCCGGGGCACGGTCGCCCGTCCTCCCGGCGGCCTTCACGAATTCCCTCCGTGGTCACGTGGTTGGGCGCTCCCGATGCTCGCGAATCGCGAGCAGAGGTCATAGTCTTCGACTATTCCCAAACTGCTGATGGGCTCATAGTGGGGCTCCATGGAGCGGAGGTCCCTATTCTGGCCACCAGCCGCGCGGATCGCGGGGGCCGGTGGCGTTTGGTCAGGTGAACCCAGGTGAAAGCCCGTTCCGGAGGCGCACCTGAGGGACGCGAATTCGACCGCGGGCGTCGGCTTGATGTTCCAGGAATGACGAAATCCGCAGCGCGCAGGGGGCGTAAGCCCATTTCTCCGGAGGTTCAATGGCCCGGGGTCTTGGGACGTTGGTCCTGTTTTCCTGCGTGGATCTCACCGGCCTCTTCCGCGCTGTCAGTTCCGCGTGGAAAAGTCCGAGTCCGAGATCACTCCCGGGCGGAGCGGACCTGTTCTCCCCGACCCGGAGCACCCGATACCTGTTTCTTAGGGGATCCATGAACAGTCGTCAGCACACCGCCGGCGGAATTGTCGCAGCCGCCGTCGCGGGTTCGCTCGTCCTGGGGATCGCTCCGGCAGCACTGGCCGATGACGCGACCTCCACGGCCGAGCACGCGGCGTCCGTCGTCGAACGGGCCACCGGTACCGAAGGACTGGCCCCGACCGTCGACGGCGTCGCGGCCACCGACGGCCGGACCGGGCGGGTGCGCGTCGCCGTTCCCGAGACATCCGGCGGCGCTGTGGAGGCCATCGCCGCCGACGGAACCAAGGTCGCGCTCGGCCTGCCGCGCACCAGGGACGTCACCGGTGTCCGGGCCGGCGCCGGGACCGTCGTCTACCCTGACGCCGCTCCGGCCACCGATATCGCCGTCCAGGCCACCACCGACGGCGGCGCCCGCGCTGTCGCCACCCTCAAGAATTCCGAGGCCCCCGCCGAGCAGCGCTACACGCTCGACCTCCCGGCAGGCACCGAAGCCGTCGCCAACGACACCGGCGGCTACGACCTCGTCCGCGCCGTCGACGGCGGTATGGCCGTGGCCGTCGGTCAGATCGACGCACCGTGGGCCAAGGACGCGAAGGGCAGCCCCGTCGCCACCAGTTACAGGCTCGAGGGCAGCACCCTCGTCCAGAAGGTGGAGGCCACCAAGGACACCGCCTTCCCCGTGGTGGCCGACCCCAAGGTCACCTGGGGGTACGTGACCGGCACGATCTACTTCAACCGCGGAGAGACCCGCAGCATCGCCCTCGGCGGCGGCCTCGGCGCCACGGCGATCGCGGCGATCCCCGGCGGGCTCACCACTGTGGTCGGAGTCACGATGGCGGCGATCACCGCGCGCGCGGCCGCGGCCTACGATCGGGGCAGGTGCTTGAAGATCAAGCTGCCGCACGTGTACCCGGATCACTACGCGGGCGGCTACTGCCAGTGACCGCAATGCGTTGCCGGCCCCGGAGCCCGGCCGTAGACCCGCACGTCCGACGCCCTGAGTCCCGAGCAGTGGGGAGAAGCCGCTGATGTCCGTGTTCCTGCCGATCCTTGTGATCTCGGCTCTTTGCGTCTCAGAGGCCGTGGCCATCCGCAGGCGCCCTGACCGCTCCTTCCTCCTGCTGTTGAAGAACGACCGGGCGGCCCTGGTCGTCGGCGCGCTCTGGTGGGTGTTCGCCATCGCCGTGTCCATCCCCGACGGCAACGCCGCAGGAGGTGCCCTGTTCGGCTTCCTGAGCGCCTGCGTCGTCGGCTGCACCGTGGCGACGCTGCGCAGGAACAGGGCCCGCCGGCATGCGGCCCGGAGGACGACGACCTGACCACCGAGCCCCTACCCGGGACCGGGTGACAGCCCGTCCAGCAGGGCCTCAGCGTTCCCACCCGGCGCCAGGTCCCGCCACGGCCCCACCCCTCGGGCGCGGTGCCGCTGCTCCGCCCGGTCGCCGTTCAGGTGCTTGTCAGCACCTGAACGGCGACCGTCTTCACCACGGTGTCGGGTCGGTCGACAGGGCCACCTTGGTACCGGCGGGTGGTGAGGAGGTAGACCTGGGGCATCATCAGCGGCACGGTCCACCTCAACCGGGACGAGACCGACGAGCTCATCCCCGGAGCCGGCCTCGCGGTTCTTCCCGGCCTGTGGTCCGGACCGCTCTCCATTCCAGGGGTCGTTACCGCCGCCCAGGCCAACTACGTCTACAACAAGGGCCAGTGCGTGAAGATCAAGTACGGTGCGAGCGTCGAACTGACCAGGGCCGGAGGCTACTGCCGGTGATCATTCTGTGGGGATTCGCAGGCCTTGTGATCGGTTCGGGCCTCGCCATGTTTGTCTCCGTCGCAGCCCGGCAGGGAAAACCCGCCCGGGTGCGCGCGGTAAGCGCCGTCGGCGCGCTCGTGCTCGCCTCCTGCTACGCCAGGGGCCTTCGTCTCGCTGCTCCTCACCCTGGAGTGAGCGACTACCTCGTGTTCAGCACGGCGACCCTGGTCGGCCTCGTCGTCGTGATCATCCGGCGGTTCTGGACCAGACACCGTTCCCGTTGAGTGACTGCGCTCAGGAACCGAACGACGGGCTGGACCGGGAGGGTGGGGATGAGGAGCGGGCGACCCCACCGACAGGGCCGGGCGCGGTGGGGGTTGTTGTCCGAGGCGGGGACGGAACCGGTGTCCGGCCGGCCGCGGGTCACCGGGGCCTCGTGGTTGCCGGGGCTCTCTAGGTTTGAGGGGCGCCGGCAGGGCTGGTCTGCTCGGCAGGTTGGTCGAGCTGCTGCTGGCGGCGGCGTTGTTCGTTGCGCAAGTCCTCGACCCGCTGGGTGAACAGGGCCAGGGCCTCGCCTTCTTGGTGGGGCTCGAATCCCGCGTAGGCGCCGACGCCGAGGGTGAGGGCGTACGCCTCTTCTTCGACGGCGTCGGCGGTCTGCTGCAGGAAGTAGCTGCGCTCGCGGTACTTGTAGTAGCCGGCGAACATCGCGGCCAGGGTGATGGTGAAGCTGATGCCGGTGACCAGGAAGCTGTGCCAGCGGGCGGGGTACCCGGAGTCGAGGGCGCCCACGGTGGTGGTGACGGTGGAGCCGGCCATGACGACGGATTGCAGGGTGTTGTGGACGCGGCGGTACCTGCGGCTGTCGGTCCGGTACTGCCCGGCGATGTCGGCTACCTCCTCGCGGTACAGCTGCCGCCGCCACCCCAACGACGGGTTGGTGAAGGCACCGACCTGCCGCAGCTTTTCCCGTGCCTCGTCCAGCGTGTCTTCCAACGCCGACGTCGATTCCAGCGGCCGAAGACGGATCGCGGCTATCACCGCGGCGGTCCCCGGCACTGCCACCACGATCACGAGGATGATGTCCACGGGGATACGGCGAAGCACGGCGTCCAGGTCCAGTAGGTTCCAGGCGAGCCCGGCCAGAAGAACGGCCCCCGCTACCGTCCCCGCCCAGGTCCGCACGCGCGACAACCGCCGGCGACGCGCGAGCGCCCGTTCCGCACGTCTGAGGTCCCGCCGAGCGCTGACCAGCCGTTCCTGCTCCTTGCGCCGCTCCTCTGCGATCCGCGCTCGCTCCGCGGCCTGCAACGTCTTCTCGGCATCGCTCAGACGATGTGACGCGTCGTCGTCCATACTGCGAGCCACCGCAGCACCCTTCCACCCCGGCCGCACCCCCGGCCACCCGGCCCTACCCTGTCACGGACCTGACCGGCCGCAGTTCTACTCCGACGAACCGAGCGTCTGCACGGCCTGATTGCCTCGGACGGCAACACCCCGGACCGGCACAAGACGTGGTGGCCCGGTCGGCGAACGTCGTGTTGCGGTCGTGTTGGTCGTGCCGGGGTCCGATCGGGGGTGAGGAGGACTCGGTCCTGGAGCCGGCCGAGAAGGCCCGGCTGGACCGGTTGGAGTGCCCCGGCCCGAGTGCGTACAGGCCCGCGCCGCAGAGGACTTGGGCCCGCTGATACCGCCGGTTCCGACCGGGCGCGAGCTGGTGGCCGTGTTGGTCTCGGCCCCGGACGGTCCGTGGTGGGAGGGCCGGGTGCCGGACGCGAGGTTCCACTCGGTGAAGGACCGTCGGGCGGTACCGTACAGGCCGACACGGGCGACGGGACGACCGTCATCGCACCCGCCACGGCCGACGGCAAGGTCACAACCGCCGCACCTGACGGCCTCGCAGTCGGCTTCGGTCTTCCGGGTACCAGGCACACCACGGCAGTCAGGGCGGGTAACGGGACCATCGTCTACCCCGGTGTCGGTCAGGACGCCGCGCCACTGGGTGTTTTCGAAGCGCCCTGGGCGAAGGACACCTTCGGCAACCCCGTGCCCACCAGTTACCGGCTCGAGGGCAACACCCTCGTCCAGACCATCGCCTTCGACGAGAACACCGCCTTCCCCCTCGTCGCCGATCCCTTCTGGGACCCGCGTACCTGGGACCTGGGGTGCCTCTCCGCGGGACTGGGCACGATCGCCGGCGGTGTCGGTGCGGCGGCGTCCGTCCTGGGAGCGCCCGTGACCGGAGGAGCCACTCTCGCAGCTACGGGAGCGCTGTTGGGCGGTGCGGGGTCGGCCCTGGCGGGGCTGGAAGCATGCGGCTAGGAACCAGGCGGGTCCTTGCGACGGGGGCGATCGTCTGCGGCGTGGCCGCGACTGCCATCGCCTTGATCGTCGGACCCAGGTGGATGGCCATCCCGGCGGTCCTGGCCGTCGTCAGTACTACCGTCGGGCTGAAGCTGAACTCCAGGCCGCGCAGGCCCTGACGGCACGCCGAGGCGCCAACTGTGCCCGAATCCTCCGGACAGGTATGGGCCGGCCATCCTTGCGGCCGAAATCGCATCGGAACAGGGGCGTCGATTCGACCGGGCATCAGCACAAAGGCCGGCTCCGCACCGTCGTGATGGGGCCGGGAGGTGGTGGTGCACGCGGTGTCGGGCAGCGGCCCGCCGGGGTGCGGGGGGTGTCACCGAACCGCGTGCGAGTCGCGCCGCCGGGAGGTGAAGCGTTGTGCGATGGCGGTTCGTTCCGGGCCGGGGCGGGGTGCGGTCGAGGTGGTAGTCGGCGGTCGTCCCGAAGGCCGTACCCGGCGGCCAGCACCCACAGGAAGTCGGCGGGTACGGCCGCGACGACACCGGTCCCGCCTTCGGACCCAAGGAAGACGACGGGCTGGTCGGTGGGTGGGAGCTCGGGGCCGGCCGGCCAGAGCGTCGCATACCCGCCGGGCCCCGTTCTGCCCGATCACGCGGAAGTCGTCGCCGGTCAGCTCGTCGTTTCCGGTCCACAGGCGCAGCCAGTCGGTGGTGTCCTCGGCGCAGAGGAAGGCGTCGCAGGGCTCGAAGCCGATGCCCTCACCGCCGTCGTAGTCGAACGGCACCGTCGGCGCGGCGGCCAGGCCGGCGGGGGAACCGTCGGGGCGCACTGCACGATCATGTCCTGGGCCGGAAGGCCTTCGGGGTGCGCGACGTCCTTTCGTGTCGCGGCTTCGACACCTGGCTCCTCTGCAAGCCCGTCAGCGGTATCAGCAAGACCCGCCCGGGCACCGGCGGCCTTGCCGCCGTGCGTGCCTTCGCCGAAGGCCTGCCGGTCGGTGAGCCCTCAGAACGAAGGCTCCCGGGCGAACAGGTGATACCCGCAGGCCACGGCGACCGAGGCGACGGCTCCGGTCTTCGTGCGCCCCAGCCAGACCACCGAGGATCCCTCGGCGTCGAACGCCACGAGGTCGGCCCCGTGCTCGTCGTCGGCCACGCGCTCGAACGCGCCGTCGAAGAGGCTCTCCGTGTGCCGGGGCTGCCGGTTACCGGTCCGGAACCCGCGCCAGAACTCCAGGAACGGGTCCGTCAGCACCGGCCAGGCCACGGCGTCGGCGAAACTCCCCATGTTCGTCTCGGTCTCGAAGCCGACCCGCTTCCCGGGGTGGATCCGCTCGATGTCGTCGCCCACGCCGAGGGCCATCTCCCAGCGGGTTACGGGGGCCTCGGTGATGCGAAGACGGACGGCGGCGAGTTCCCGGCCGTCGAAGCGCTCGCCCATGAACTCGTACGGGGCTTCCGTCCAGGCGGCCTCCATCCGGAAGACGCCGGCCGGGATCCGTTCCGCGAGTTCCCGGCCGACCCGCGTCCGCAGGTCCGGTCCGTCCTCCTGCGGCCACGGCGCGTCGACGACGAGTCGGCCGCTGGGAATGCGGATCGTGGCCACCTCCCGCACCTCGACGACCCGGACGGGCGTCGCCGGATCGTCGTGCCGCGTGCCGAGCCTGGTCCCGGGCGTGAAGGCCGCTTCCAGGTACCAGCTTTCCTCGGGACCGGCCGCCGATCGGGCATCTGCTGCAAGATCCATGGGCCGACGATAGTCGGTCGCGCCGACACGGCCCGTGATGTGGTGGGCTGGTGGAACGCTGGTTGGTCTTGTTTGTGGGCGGGGGTTTACAGGCTGGTCGAGAAGTAGCGGGTTGTGGTGGGGGTGCGTTCGGTGCCGGCTCTGGTCCGGATGGTGTTGTCGGCCGGGTGCTTGTGCCGTTCGGCCTGCTGGTTTTGGTGGTTGGTTGAGAACCGTGGGAGGGCGTGAGAAGTAGTGGGGTCTCCCACGGTCTGGTTGAGAGCCCTGTACGTGCCGGGGTGGGCTGAAGGTGGTCGGTGTCGGTCCGACGGAGTCAGTGCCCGTCTTCCGGGGTCCATTGCACTCCGGTCCCGTAGGCGACGAATCTCGGGTAGCCCTCGTTGTCCCAGGAGGTCAGCGCCGCACCGAGGACCGCGTCGTAGCCGTGGTCGGCCGCCAGCTGACGCAGGTTCGCCCAGGCCTTCCGCGGATCAAGGTCGCGCTCCCCTGTGAGCACCTCCACCTGCTTGAACGGTCTGGGACCGATCGGCAGCGTGGAGACGTATACATGGGCGGCACGCGCGTCGACCTCGGCAGCCCTCTCCGCAGCGCGCTGCTTCGCCTTCTCGAACATCGGCCTTCCCCCTTGACCCGTCGTGAGCCGTCATCCGGCCCGTCCGTCACCGGCCCATGTTGTAGCGGATGACGCCCCCTCTCCCTGTGCGGTTGCGCCGGGCTGGTGCGGGGTGGGTTGTGGCGACTTTGTGTGGTGGTTGGTGGGGTCGGTCGGGTTGACGGGGCGGGTGGTCCTTTCTGGGTGTGTTTCGCAGCGGAGTTTCGGTTCCGGTGTTTTGGTGAATTGCTGGGCGGTCTTCTGGGTTCGGGTTGGATTGGTCGGGGGAGGGCCCTCAACCGGGGTCGGTGTTCGGTTTCCGGCGGGGCCGGGCCGTCTCGTCGCCGCTTCGCTGCCGTTGGCGCTGGGCCGTTGCTGTTCCTCGGCCGCCGTCCTCGCCGTCCGGCCGCCGTTCTCGGTTGTCGGGCGGTCCCGCTGTGCCCGGCCCGACCGTGCTGCCTGTCGTCTTCGTGTTGCTGTGTCGGGGCGTTGGGCGGGTCTGTTGCTGGACGGCTGTCAGGCCGTGGCGAGGAGCCAGGTGGCCAGGAGCCCGAGCATGGCCGCCGCTGCGGGCAGGTAGATCGCCAGCAGCAGGTCGAAGCAGCCGCGTGCCACGCGCTGGGGGCCGGAGCGGGTCGCCAGGCCCAGGCGGACCGCCGCATGGCGGGAGACCCGTGCCGTGGCGGTGGCGGGGGCATCGGCCGCCGGCTCGCCCGCCCGTGGTGGTGCGAGGAGAGCGGCGACGCGCGCGATGACCTCCGGCTCGTCGACCCGGAGCGAGACCCCCCGTGCGTCGGTGAGCCAGAGTTCGTCCCATCCTCGGTAGCGGCCGGGGAGGCGGCAGCGCCGTATCCGCACCAGGGCGGTGAGGTCGAGGGTCCGCAGGCCGGTCAGCGTCCGGGCGGTGACCCAGCACAGGCCGGGGCCGTGGCTGACGCTGCGGGTCGCAACGTGCAGGAAGGCGAGTACGCAGGCACCGGCCAGGCCGGTGAGTGCCCCGGCGACCTGTGCGCCGTCGTGGGCGGCGCCGACGCGTTCCAGCAGGGCGGGTACGACGACGCCCGACGCGGTGGCCACACCCAGGACGGCGTAGCCGATCCGCAGCCGGCGCCTGCTCGCCGCGGTCGGGACGCCGCAGGGCCCGGCCGCGGCGAGCAGGGCCGCCGCACGCCGGTCGGGCTCCGCGACCACCGCCGGCCGCCGCCCGGGCTGCGGCTTCTTCCGTCTCTTCCTGCCCGCCACGGATCCCCCATCTCCACGTCCGCTGGTGATCGACAACGTAGCCCTCCGCTCCTCCGAGCCCGCCGCCGGGCCCCAGGGAAGCAGGTCCGAGGGGCCCGACATCAGCTCGGCGAAGTTCTGATGTGGCCTGTGACAGAGACCGCGATACGGCTGGCGCGGGTTGTACTAGGGCGGTCACCGGGCTGCGGCGCGGCTCTGCCTGAGGTGGAACTCGACGGAACGGCACAGGCTCAGCGCGTCCTGCGGGTCGTCGGCTCGGTGGCCGAACCGGCGGATGAGCACCACCGAGTCGAGCGTGACGCCGGCGCGGGCCAGCACGAACAACAGGGTGAGCAGGGCGGAGCGGGCGTTGCCGTCGTCGAACGGGTGGAAGAAGCAGACATCCAGGTAGGCCCGGGCCGTTCTGGCGGCCAGTGAGAGTCGGCTGTCAGCGGCCTGCGCCAGACAGGCGTCGAGGCGGGTGCGGGTTTCGGGGCCGATCCCGTAGCGCTCCTTGCCGCCTTTGGCGAAGGCGGGGTGGGCACGCAGCCGCGGTGGCTCGGGTGTGTCCAGGACGTGCTGCTGCCAGCCGCGCAGCAGCTCGAAGTCGAGCGCGGCACCACGGGCCGCGTCGGCTCGTACCAGTTCCAGCGCGGTGAGCAGGCCGGCGGCGCGGGCGGGGTCCACTGCGGCGTCGAAGGAGCGGAAGTCCGCCGCCGCGCCGTCGCGTGCCGGGGTCGTCGGCCCACCGTCCGCGCTGTCCTCGTCGTCCGGCCACGGCACGCTCTCGCGTACCGCGAGCCAGCACTCCAGGTGGTCCGGGAGGTCGATCGGGTCCGGCGACCAGTGGGTGTCCTGCGGGCGCAGGGGGCCGACGAGCCGCTCGGCGATGTCCTCCGCCAGGACGGTGTCGGGCGCGGTCCAGCTCTTGAACCGGCTGCCGATTGCCTGTTGCGCCAGCCGCTCCGCCAGCTCGGGGGCGACACCCCAGTAGCTGAGGAACCAGCCCAGCACCTGCTGGCAGTGCCCGTACCAGCCGCTCTCGGCGCCTGTCCGGTCGGCCACCTGCAGGATCAGGTTGCGGGCGGCGCGCTCCCACAGGATCCGGTCCGCCGTCAGGGTCTCCGGGGCCAGGGGATAGGCCTCGAACCACTCTGCAAGGTGCTCCAGCCAGTCATGCCACTCGCACAGCGCCGCCACGACGTGGTCGAGGGTCTGCTCCGCAGTGGTGATCGAGTGCGACCCGCAGCACCAGTTCCCGACGGGCCCGCCACCGACGTCCCCCTCGCCGAGCGACCAGCGCCACGGTCGTCCACGTGTTGACGACCGGGTGTTCGTGGCGGCATCTTCCGCCGTGTTTCGGGCTGTCGAAGTCGACGGTGCACCGCCGCTTCACGCTCTACCGGTGGCGCTGACCTCCCGCGCGCACGGCGCAGCCGGCCCGGTGTGACTGTGCACCGTAGATGGCCAGAGTGTGCAGGGTAGTTGGCCAGGCTGTTCGACGTAACGGGGTGGCGTTCAGTCGTAGCCGAGCATGCCGCACAGGTGACTGCGGTCCGGCTGGCAGGCCCATCGCGGGCATACCGGCCCGTCGCGGCCGGAGCTGCCCGTCCCACCCGCCGACCGTAAACAGAACCTTGGTTCTGCTAACGTTCCCTCATAAGCAGAGCAGTCATTCTTTTTGTGGAGGTGTGGTGCCTCGGCTCACCGACGCGCGCAAGGAGCTCCGGCGTGCGCAGATCACTGAGGCTGCTGTGCGCTGTTTCAGTCGCAACGGTTTGGAGCGGACGTCGATCGCGGACATCACCGCGGAGTCGGGTCTGTCGACGGGTTCGATCTACGCGCACTACCGGAACAAGGCCGACCTGGTCCGTGCCACGGCCCGTGGGATGCTTGCCAGGCGTGCCGAGGCGATCGCCGGGTATGCGGCCGCTGACGTCCCGCCCGATCCCGATGAACTGCTCCGCCGTCTGGTCGCCGCGATCGACCCGGCCGGGGCCCGGGTCGGCGTGCAGACCTGGGGCGAGGCGACGACCGACCCGGCCGTCCGCGACATCGTCGTGGATGCGACCGACCGGATGCGCGCGATGCTGCACGACTGCGTCACGGCCTGGCTCGTGAAGACCGAGCACCGCGAACCGGCCCCGGCCCGGGAGCAGGCCGCCCCGATCGCCCACCGGGTCATGGCGCCCTACCAGGCCGAACTGCTCTACACCGCCTTGCGAACACCGGACGAGGAGCCAGCGCCATGACCACCACGACCGCGTCGATCGCCACCCGCACCGTCTCGCGGGTCGGCTACGGCGCCCTGCAGCTCGAGCGCCTGCACGACCGCCGCGACGAAGCCGTCGCCCTGCTGCGCCACGCGCTCGAGCTGGGCGTCGACCACGTGGACACCGCCGAGTTCTACGGCTTCGGCTTCGCCAACGACGTGATCCGCCAGGCCCTGCGCCCCGAGGACGACGTCCTGGTCGTCACCAAGGTCGGAGCCGACCCCGACCCCGGCGGTCCCATGCCGCTGCGCCTGGCCCAGCGCCCCGGGCAACTGCGCGCCAGCGTCGAGGCCAACCTGCGCAGCCTCGGCGTCGAGCGCCTCGCGGTCGTCAACCTGCGCCGCCTGGACACCGG
>NZ_JBFBGS010000066.1:0-51577 GCF_040684795.1 Kitasatospora sp. NPDC089797
GGGCCGGCCGTTTTCTCGGCCCCCCCCCCCGGGCCGGGGGGCGGGGGGGGCCCCCCGCGGGGGCCCCCCCGCCGTCGACGTTTCACGGGGAACCCGCCGGGGTGGCCCTGGCCCGCGCCCGGCACGGCTCAGAACGGCCGCAGCGCCGGCTCCTTGCGCCCGCCCCCGAGCAGCCGCTCCAGCGCCCCCTCCACGTCCCCCCGCCAGGAGACCGTGGCCCGCGCCTCCAGCCGCAGCCTCGGGTAGCGCGGATGCGGCCGGACGGTCTTGAATCCGACCGCGAGGAGGTGGTCGGCCGGCAGCACGCAGCTGGTCGGCACCCGGCCCGCCGAACCGAAGGCCTCGATCGCCCGCACCCCGCGCCCCAACAGGTCCTTGGCCACCGCCTGCACCAGCACCCGGCCCAGCCCCTGGCGCTGGTAGCCGGGCAGCACCCGGCTGACCATCAGCTGCACGGCGTCCGGCGAGACCGGACTGGTCGGGAAGGACTGCGAGCGGGGCACGTACGCGGGCGGCGCGTAGAGCACGAATCCGGCGGGCCGGTCGTCCACGTAGGCGATCCGACCGCAGGACCCCCACTCCAGCAGCACCGCGGAGATCCACCCCTCCTTCTCCAGCTCCGGCTTCCCCGACTCCACCGCCTCCTTGCCGCTGACCGGGTCCAGCTCCCAGAACACGCAGGAGCGGCAGCCCGTCGGCAGGTCCACGAGGTTGTCCAACGTCAGCGGAGCGATCCGGCGTCCCATGACCCGTCCCTCCTCCTCCCTGTCACGGTCGAGCATTCCCCCACGAACGCCGATGGGTGCATGTTTCACGTGAAACAGCGCTCACGTGGCACATGCACCCATCGGGTCCTCGCCCCCGGTCGGGTCGACCGGCTCAGCCCTGCGACAGTCGCAGACCGTCCTCGCCCGGGGCCATGCTGTCCAGGATCCGGTTGAGGTCCTCCACCGAGCCGAACTCCAGCACCACCTTGCCCTTGCCCAGCTTGCCGCCGCGCTGCGACACCTCGACCTTCACCCGGGTGTCGAAGCGGTCCGAGAGCCGGCTCGCCAGGTCGTTGAAGGCCGGAGAGATGATCTTGCCCGCCTTGGGCGTCTGCCGCTTCTGCTGCTCGGGCTCCGCCGCCCGCATCAGCATGACGAGCTCCTCGACGGCGCGCACCGTGAGGTGCTCGGCGATGATCCGCACGGCCAGCTTCTCCTGGGCCTCGGGATCCGTCAGCGAGAGCAGCGCCCGCGCGTGTCCGGCCGTCAGCGTCCCCGCCGCCAGCCGACGCTGGATGGACACCGGGAGCTTCATCAGCCGGAGGGTGTTGGAGACGTGGGTCCGCGAGCGCCCGATCCGGTCGGCCAGCTCCTCGTGGGTGCAGGAGAAGTCCCGCAGCAGCTGGTCGTAGGCGGCCGCCTCCTCCAGCGGGTTCAGCTCGGCCCGGTGCAGGTTCTCCAGGAGGGCGTCCAGCAGCAGCTTGTCGTCCTCGGTGGCCCGGACGATCGCCGGGATCCGCTCCAGCCCGGCCTCGCGAGAGGCGCGCCAGCGGCGCTCGCCCATGATCAGCTCGTAGCGCTCGACCGCGACCTGACGCACCACGATCGGCTGGAGCAGGCCCACCTCCTTGATGGAGGTGACCAGCTCGGCGAGCTTCTCCTCGTCGAACACGTCGCGCGGCTGGCGCGGGTTGGGGGTGATCGCGTCCAGCGGCAGCTCGGCGAAGAAGGCCCCCGGAACCGGCGCCGGCGGCTCCACCGGTCGCCCGACCGCCGCCCGGGCCGCGACCGTGGCGCGGCCGCCCGGCAGCACCGGCACCGAGACCGGTGACGTCGCACCGGTCGTCACCACCGAGGTCGGCGCGGACGGGGCCGCGGCGGGCTGCGCCGCCCCGCCGTCAGCCGGCGCGGCGGGGCCGATCAGCGCCCCGAGCCCTCGTCCCAGACCCCTGCGACCACTCACTGATGACCCTCCGTCGTACCGTGCTGTGCCATCGGGGCGCCGTGCCCCGTACCGCTGCCGTCCCGCTGCTGACCGACCAGCGAGCCGCCCTGGCCCACCGCGCGCAGCGCGAGCTCGCGGGCGGCCTCCAGGTACGAGAGCGCCCCGGTCGAACCGGGGTCGTAGGTCAGCACCGTCTGCCCGTAGCTGGGCGCCTCCGAGATGCGCACCGAGCGCGGGATCGCCGTGCTCAGCACCTCGTTCTGGAAGTGCGTCCGGACCTCCTCGGCGACCTGGGAGGCCAGCCTGGTCCGGGCGTCGTACATGGTGAGCAGGATGGTCGAGACGTGCAGCGTGGGGTTGAGGTGGGCGCGCACCAGATCGACGTTGCGCAGCAGCTGGCCGAGGCCCTCCAGCGCGTAGTACTCGCACTGGATCGGGATCAGCACCTCCTGACCGGCCACCAGGGCGTTGACCGTCAGCAGACCCAGCGAGGGCGGACAGTCGATCAGGATGTAGTCCAGCGGCTGCTCGTAGGCGGCGATGGCCCGCTGCAGCCGGCTCTCCCGGGCCACCAGCGAGACCAGCTCGATCTCGGCGCCGGCCAGGTCGATGGTGGCGGGGACGCAGAACAGCCCCTCCACGTCCACGACCGGCTGGACCACGTCGGCCATGGGCTTGCCCTCGACCAGGACGTCGTAGATGGACGGCACCTCGGCGTGGTGGTCGATGCCGAGGGCGGTGGACGCGTTGCCCTGGGGGTCGAGGTCGACCACCAGGACGCGCAGCCCGTGCATGGCCAGCGAGGCGGCCATGTTCACGGTGGTGGTGGTCTTGCCCACCCCGCCCTTCTGGTTGGCGACCACGATCACCCGGGTGGCGGCGGGACGGGGCAGCCCCTCCCCCGCTCGGCCGATCGCCTGAACCGCAGCCTGGGCAGCCCGCGCGATGGGCGTGTCATCGATCTGGTCGATGGTCTCCGAGTCCTGCATGGGGCTCAGTGTTTCACGTGAAACCGGAGCGGCAACAGTCGCCGCCCGACCGCGACTGAGGATTCCGGAGAGCAGGGAGCGACGTTTCACGTGAAACACCATGCCCGCTATGCCGGAAATCTGACGTTGCGACACTCCGGTTTCCCGTCGGAGGCCGGGCCGTCACCTGAACGACGACGGGCGGACGGTTCCCGCTCCGAGGAGGGAACCGTCCGCCCGCTGTCGTGGCACGAGCCGGGGTCAGCGGCTGCGGCGCCGCCCGCCCCGGGCGCCCTGGCCGTTCTTGGCGCCGGCGTTGCGGCCGGCCCGGGCCATCTTGGCCCGTCGGGTCGCGGCCCTCACCCCGCCGGGGCTCTCCCCCGCCTTCACCTGGACCACCCGGGTCGAGGTCTCCAGGGTGCCCTCGCCGACCGAGATGACGCTCCACTCCACGGCGCCCAGCTTGGCCAGTCCGGCGCGCGAGTCGGCCAGCTCCTGCTCGGCACTGTCGCCCTTGAGCGCCAGCATCTGCCCGTGCGGGCGCAGCAGCGGCATCCCCCAGCCCGCCAGCCGGTCCAGCGGCGCCACCGCCCGGGCGGTCACCACGTCCACCGCGAGCTTGCCGACCATCTCCTCGGCCCGGCCGCGCAGCACCGTGACGTTCTCCAGGGCCAGCTCCCGGACGACCTCCTCCAGGAAGGTGGTCCGACGCAGCAGCGGCTCCAGCAGGGTCACCGAGACGTCCGGACGGGCGAGGGCCACCGGGATCCCGGGCAGGCCGGCGCCGGAGCCGACGTCGCAGAGGGTGGAGCCGGCCGGCAGCAGCTCGGCCAGCACCGCGCAGTTCAGGACGTGCCGGTCCCACAGCCGGGGCACCTCGCGGGGCCCGATCAGGCCGCGCCGGACCCCTGCGGTGGCCAGCAGCTCGGTGTAGCGAACGGCGGCGTCGAAGCGGTCCCCGAAGACCTCCCGGGCGGCGGCGGGCGCCTCGGCCAGCACGTCCAGCTCGGGCGTCTCGGGCGTCTCCGGCGTCCCGGTGGTCCGCTCCTCGGCGTCAGGGTTCACGTCCGCCCCCGGACGGCCGGTGGCCGCGCTCTCCGTGTCCATCTCGACCTCTCCGATCTCCGGATCCACCGACCCGCTCAAACGCACTGTTTCACGTGAAACATCCCAGAAGGAACAACGACCCCGCCCGCACGAGGCGGACGGGGTCGTGTCCGGTAAGGCTCACCGACCGCCGCGGCGACCGGTCGTCGGCCGTCGGCCTCAGGCCGGCAGCACGACCACGCACCGCTGGGGCTCTTCGCCCTCCGACTCGCTGCGCAGCCCGGCGGCCGCGACCGCGTCGTGGACCACCTTGCGCTCGAAGGGCGTCATCGGCCGCAGCTTGACCTGCTCGCCGCTGGTCCTGGCCTGCTCCGCGGCCTGGGCGCCCAGGACCGCCAGTTCCTCGCGCTTGCGGGCCCGGAAGCCGGCAATGTCCAGCATGAGACGGCTGCGCTCGCCGGTCTCCCGGTGGACAGCCAACCGGGTCAGCTCCTGCAGGGCCTCCAGCACCTCGCCGTCCTGGCCGACCAGGCGCTGCAGCGCGCGGTCGTTGCCGTCGCTGACGATGGAGACCAGGGCGCGGTCGCCCTCGACGTCCATGTCGATGTCACCGTCGAGGTCCGCGATGTCGAGCAGACCCTCCAGGTAGTCCGCCGCGATGTCACCCTCCTGCTCCAAGCGGGTGATGAGGCTCTCGTCGGCGCTGGCGGCGGCCTCGGCCTCGATGGCGGAGGTGGTGCCTTCCGTCACTGATGGACTCCTTCGGAGATGGGCCCGGCTGGCGGGCGGGGAACGAAGCTCTTCGCAGAAGTCGGTCAGGACTTCTTCTTCGGCCGCTGGCCGCCGCGCTTGGGCTGCTGCCGGGTGCCCTGCTTGGTGCCGCCGGGCCTGGCCGCGGGCTGCTTGGCGTCCGCCGGCTTGGCACCGGAGTCGGCCGGGACGGCCTCCTCGGCGGGCTGCTCGACCGGGGTGTCCTCGCCCGCCTCGACGACCTGGGCGGCACCGCTCTGCTGGCGCTGGGCCTTGGTCTGGCGACGGGGTTGCTGGCGGTTCGCCCGGACCGACTCCTCGACCACCGCGGCGGCGGAGGCCGCCTCGGCGATGCTCGCCTTGGACGGGGGCAGCATGCCCCAGAGCGCGCCCTTGATCTCCGTACCGTCCGGACGCAGTCGGCCGGCCTTCTTCAGGCGCGCCTGGCGCTCCTCGAAGGCCTTGCTGCCCGGGGTCGGGTTGTTGTGGATGACGACCAGCTGCTGGCCCATCGACCAGACGTTGGTGGTCAGCCAGTAGACCAGGACACCGACCGGGAAGTTGATGCCCATCACGGCGAACATCACCGGGAAGACGTACATCAGCATCTTCTGCTGCTGCATGAACGGCGTCTTGACCGTGAGGTCGACGTTCTTGGTCATCAGCTGGCGCTGGGTGACGAACTGCGACAGCGACATCATCACGATCATCACCGCGGTGACGATCTTGACGCTGGTCTCGGGGCTGCTGACGAAGGTCGCGGAGAGCGGGGCTCCGAAGATGTGCGCCTTGCCCGCGCTCAGCAGCAGCGAGCCGTGGATGACGCCGATGTCCTCGCCCTTGGCGACCTTGGACAGCACACCGTAGAGAGCGGTGAAGAACGGCGCCTGGACGATGATGGGAAGGCAGCTGGAGAACGGGTTGGTACCCGCATCCTTGTACAGCTTCATCATCTCTTCGGACTGGCGCTGGCGATCGTTCTTGTAGCGCTCCTGGATAGCCTTCATCTTCGGCTGGATCGCCTGCATGGCCCGGGTCGCCTTGATCTGCTTCACGAAGAGCGGGATCAGGCAGATCCGGATGACGACGACCATCGAGGCGATGGCCAGGCCCCAGGCCCAGCCGCCGTCCGGATCGAAGATGTTGCTGTACAGCGAGTGGAACTGGACGATGATCCAGGACACCGCGGTGTACAGGGGACTCAGAAAACCGAAGGTCACCGGTCAGGCTCCTTGGACAGGTGGATCGGCCGCTCGGGGCCAATGGTCGCCGGGCCCTGTGGGTCCGGACCGGCGGGGGTGACGGTCACCGACGTGTCGACGGCGGACCGGCTGTTCAGCCGGTCACGCAACCGCCGGTGCCACACCGGATGCTTGCGCGGCGGGACATGATCGACCCCGCCGGGCGTCCACGGATTGCAACGCAGGATGCGCCAGACGGTCAGCCCGCCGCCCTTCACCGCCCCGTGCACCTTCACGGCCTCGTAGCCGTAGTGCGAGCAGGAGGGGTAGTAGCGGCAGACCGGACCGAGCAGTGGGCTGATGGTCCACTGGTAGACCCTGATCAGACCCATCAGCAGGTACTTCATCGCCCTGCTCCCGTCGGCGCCGTCGCAGCGGGCTCCACCCGCAGCAACCGCTTGAGCGCCGCGTCCAGGTCCCGTTCGAGCTCCTGGTACGAGGCGGTCGCGGCCTGAGGCAGTGCACGCACCACTATCAGGCTACCGGCGGGCAGCCTGGACAGACGATCACGGACAAGATGGCGCAACCGGCGCTTGACCAGGTTGCGCACGACCGCCGGGCCAACGGCCTTGCTCACGACGAAACCCGCACGCGCCGAAGGAGTCCCCTCGGCGACGTGCGGGCGGGAGTCGCTGGTCCGGTCGGTCTGCCCCTGCGGGTCACCGTCTCTGCTGAGATGGACGACCAGAAGGGGCCGACCGGCCCGGCGACCGCGTTTCACCGCGGTCGCGAAGTCCTGGCGCCGCCGCAGCCGATTCTCGGAGGGCAGCACAACAGACTCTGGTGCGGATCAGGCGGACAGGGCGGCGCGACCCTTGCCACGGCGGGCAGCCAGAATGGCGCGGCCGGCACGGGTACGCATCCGCAGCCGGAAGCCGTGGGTCTTCGCGCGACGACGGTTGTTCGGCTGGAAGGTGCGCTTGCTCACTCGGGGGCTCCTGAGGTGAATCGTAGGATGACGGGGGGTCGCTTGGCCGTCACCGTGCGTCCGCGTGATCTCCCCTGATTCGGAAATCCGGCCCATCGCCCCAGTTCGGCTGGGGTCTTGGGCAATCCACGGCGCCCGTGCTGCGCGCCTTATGGAGCGGGTGGACCCGCGGACATGCGGCAGCGGCCATCGACAACTCGACCTGGTTACGGTACGCGGGACGGGGTGCGAGGGTCAAACCAGCCGTCCGGAGGCGGCTTACCCACAGCCTGTGGACAACGACTTGATCCGTCCCTGTTCGCTGACTACCGTTGCAGGACTTGTCTGGTTTGTTCTTGGAAAGCGTGCACCAGTGGCTGATGTCAACAGCGACCTCGTCCCGGTCTGGGCTCGGGTCGTCGAGCGGCTGGTCAACGACCCCGATATCGGGGAGATGGACAAGCAGTGGGTGCAGCGCACCCAACCCATGTGGATGATGCACGACACCGCCCTGCTGGCGACCCCGAACGAGCGGGCCAAGCAGGTGCTGGAGGGTCGACTGCTGCCGCAGCTGACCGAGGCGCTCAGCCGCGAGCTCAGCCGCCCGGTCCGGATCGCGGTGATGGTCGACGCCAACGCCGTGCCGACCGCCCCCGCCCCCGCACCCGCCCCCCAGGCCCCCGCCGAGCCCTACCCGGGCCCGGCCGAGGAGGACTCCGGCTACGGCGACCAGGACTACCCGCACCAGTCGTACGAGCAGGACTACGACCGCCCCCGCTACGACAACGGCGGCTACGAGCAGCGCCCCGCGCACTACGGCGGCCAGCCGGCCCAGCCCTGGCCCGGCTACCAGGAGCCGCAGGCGCCGTACCACGAGCCCGAGGAGCCCTCGCCGCGCCAGGCCCCGCGGCCCCTCCCCAGCCCGCCCTCGACCACCCAGGGCGACCTCTTCGGCGGCGCCTACGGCCCCGGCCCCGGCGAGCAGCCCCGCACCGGCGCCGGCCGCCGCGGACCGGGCTCCAGGCCCTCCGGCGGCCGCCCGGCCGAGAAGTCCGCGGAGCGGTCCGCCGAGCGCCCCGCCGTCCCGGCCGTCCCCGGCGTGCCCGCCCCGCCCGGCGCTCCCCCGGCCGGCGGCTCGCGCAAGGACGAGCCGGCCGCCCGGCTGAACCCCAAGTACCTGTTCGACACCTTCGTCATCGGTGCGAGCAACCGCTTCGCGCACGCCGCGGCGGTGGCCGTCGCCGAGGCTCCGGCCAAGGCGTACAACCCGCTCTTCATCTACGGCGAGTCCGGGCTGGGCAAGACCCACCTGCTGCACGCCATCGGGCACTACTCGCGCAGCCTCTACCCGGGCACCCGGGTGCGGTACGTGTCCTCGGAGGAGTTCACCAACGAGTTCATCAACTCGATCCGGGACGGCAAGGCGGACACCTTCCGCCGCCGCTACCGGGACATGGACATCCTGCTCGTGGACGACATCCAGTTCCTGGCGAGCAAGGAGTCCACCCAGGAGGAGTTCTTCCACACCTTCAACACCCTCCACAACGCGAACAAGCAGATCGTCCTCTCCTCGGACCGGCCGCCCAAGCTGCTGACCACGCTGGAGGACCGGCTGCGCAACCGGTTCGAGTGGGGCCTGATCACCGACGTCACCCCGCCGGAGCTGGAGACCCGGATCGCGATCCTGCGCAAGAAGGCGATCCAGGAACAACTCAACGCCCCCGCCGACGTGTTGGAGTTCATCGCGTCCCGGATCACCCGCAACATCCGGGAGTTGGAGGGTGCCCTGATCCGGGTCACCGCCTTCGCCAACCTCAACCGGGCGCCGGTGGACCTGGAGTTGGCCGGGATCGTCCTCAAGGACCTGATCCCCGGCGGCGACGAGGACGCCGGGCCGGAGATCACCGCGCAGGTCATCATGCAGCAGACCGCCGCGTACTTCGGCCTGGGGGTGGACGACCTCTGCGGTTCCTCGCGCAGCCGGGTGCTGGTGACGGCGCGCCAGATCGCCATGTACCTCTGCCGGGAGCTCACCGACCTGTCGCTGCCGAAGATCGGGGCGCAGTTCGGCGGCCGCGACCACACCACGGTGATGCACGCGGACCGGAAGATCCGCTCGCTGATGGCCGAGCGGCGCTCCATCTACAACCAGGTCACCGAACTCACCAACCGCATCAAGAGCTAGCGGGCCGGCCCCGGTGGCCGGAGAAGGGCGTCAGGAGCCATCCTGACGCCCTTTTTGCGCTTCCGGAGGTGTGTGGCGGAGGACGGCTGGGCAGGGTTCGGGTCGACGGACGTTCCACCAGTCCACAGCCAGCGCCGAACAACTGACCGGTGATTCGAAAACCGGGAGCGCGCAGGGCCGTTGTCCACAGGACGGGCCCCTTCTGCACAGTCCACAGGCCGGGGCGTCCGGAGTTATCCAGAATTCGTCCACAGGCCCGTCGCCGCTACGCTCTTCCGCGCAGGTCAGATGCCTGTGGACTTGTGCACAACGGTTATCCACAGGGTGTGGACAATTGACGGGCCGCCAGTGGGCCGTCCGGGTTATCCACCGGTTGTCCCCAGGGTCGGGGCGGTTATCCCCAGGTTGTCCACAGCGGGGTCCACAGTTCGACAACCTTGGGCGCCCGTTCACACCCTGGTGTGAAAGGCGTCACGAAAAGTTGACCAGGGCCCGTGGATAACCGGGCCCGGATCTGGGGACAGCCCTGGGGATAACCTGTGGATACCCAGCGTGCCCTGTGGGTAACGCTCGGCTGTCCACAGCGCGCCCCGCTCGTCCACAGCCGCCGTCCACACCGACTGTGGACAAAATTTGGGCGCTGACCTGCGGAAACGGGGTTATCCACGGTTTCCACAGGCCCTACTACTACCGCTACACAGATAGACCGTGAACCTGCTTTGAAAGTGGGTGGGCCCGAAATCTGTGGACAACCCGGTCGACCGTGGACCCCGACATCTGTTCGGCTTGCTTCCGCCCGTCTGCCCCGTCTGTCGGCGGAGTACGTCAGACTGTCCTTTGCGACTGGAAGCGGAGTGGTAGAGCTCGGCGGACAGGCGCACCGACGATCAAGATCAGACGAACCAGAGTGCGAGCGGGAGCGCTCGAACCAGGAGGCGGTTACCGGTGAAGTTCCGGGTGGAGCGTGACGTCCTCGCGGAGGCGGTGGCCTGGGCTGCCCGCAGCCTCCCGGCACGGCCGCCGGTGCCGGTGCTGGCCGGCCTGCTGCTGACCGCGCAGGAGGGCAGCCTGGCGCTGTCGGGCTTCGACTACGAGGTCTCGGCCCGGGTCGAGCTGGAGGCGGACGTCGAGGAGGCCGGCACCGTCCTGGTCTCCGGTCGCCTGCTCAACGACATCTCGCGCAACCTTCCCAACCGGCCGGTGGAGATCTCCACCGACGGCCAGCGGGTCAGCGTGGTCTGCGGCAGCTCCCGGTTCACCCTCCCCACCCTGCCGGTGGACGAGTACCCGGCCCTGCCCCAGATGCCGACCGCGACCGGCACCGTCTCCGGGGACGTCTTCGCCTCCGCGGTCAGCCAGGCCGCCGTCGCCGCCGGCCGCGACGACACCCTCCCGGTGCTCACCGGCGTCCGGGTCGAGATCGAGGGCGACCGGATCACCCTGGCCGCCACCGACCGGTACCGCTTCGCCGTCCGCGACCTGCTGTGGAAGCCCGAGCAGTCGGACATCTCGGCGGTCGCCCTGGTGCCCGCCAAGACCCTCCAGGACATCGCCAAGTCCCTGGGCAGCGGCGACACCGTCTCCATCGCGCTCTCCTCGGGCGGCGCGGGCGAGGGCCTGATCGGCTTCGAGGGCGCCGGCCGCCGCACCACCACCCGGCTGCTGGAGGGCGAGTTCCCCAAGTTCCGCAGCCTGTTCCCGACCGAGTTCAGCGCGGTCGCCGCGATCCAGACCCAGCCCTTCCTGGAGGCGCTCAAGCGCGTCTCGCTGGTGGCCGAGCGCAACACCCCGGTCCGGCTGAACTTCGAGCAGGGCGTGCTGACCCTGGAGGCCGGCTCGGGCGACGACGCCCAGGCCACCGAGCGGATCGAGGCCGACCTGGAGGGCGACGACATCTCGATCGCCTTCAACCCGGGCTACCTGGAGGAGGGCCTCAAGGCCATCGACTCCCCCTTCGCCCAGCTGAGCTTCACCACCCCGACCAAGCCCGCCCTGCTCAGCGGCAAGGTCTCGGTGGACGCCGAGGAGGACAAGGCGTACCAGTACCTGATCATGCCGGTCCGCCTCTCCGGCTGACCGCCGCCCGGTCCGGGCCCGGACCGGACCGGTCGTCCACAGGCTGTGCACACCCGCTGTGCACAGCCTGTGGACGTCTCCCCCGGTCGGCCCCGACCGCAGGGGGCCCTGATCCCCCGGAAGCGTAGGCTCGGGGAGTGCGGCAACGGCGCCGCCGCCAGGCACGTCCCCACAGTAAGGATTTGGTCATGGAGCTCGGCCTCATCGGTCTCGGCAAGATGGGCGGCAACATGCGCGAGCGGATCCGCCGCGCCGGCCACACCGTCATCGGATACGACCGCAACCCGGAGATCTCCGACGTCGAGAGCCTGCAGGAGCTCGTCACCAAGCTCCAGGGCCCGCGCGTGGTCTGGGTGATGGTTCCGGCCGGCGCCGCGACCCAGGCCACCGTCGACGAGCTCGCCGAGCTGCTCTCCCCCGGTGACGTCGTGGTCGACGGCGGCAACTCCCGCTGGACCGACGACATCAAGCACGCCGAGGCGCTGGCGGCCAAGGGCATCGGCTTCGTCGACTGCGGTGTCTCCGGCGGCGTCTGGGGCCTGGAGAACGGCTACGCGCTGATGTACGGCGGCGACGCCGAGCACGTCGCCCTGGCCAAGCCGGTCTTCGACGCGCTCAAGCCCGAGGGCGACTTCGGCTCGGTGCACGCGGGCGCCGTGGGCGCCGGTCACTTCGCCAAGATGGTCCACAACGGCATCGAGTACGCGATGATGCAGGCCTTCGCCGAGGGCTGGGAGCTGCTCGAGGCCGCCCCCGAGGTCACCGACGTGCGCGAGGTCTTCCGCAGCTGGCAGGAGGGCACTGTCATCCGCTCCTGGCTGCTGGACCTGGCCGTCCGCGCCCTGGACGATGACGAGCACCTGGCCAAGCTGCGCGGCTGGGCCGCCGACTCCGGCGAGGGCCGCTGGACCGTCGAGGCCGCGATCGACCACGCCGTCCCGCTGCCGGCGATCACCGCCTCGCTGTTCGCCCGCTTCGCCTCCCGCCAGGACGACTCGCCGCAGATGAAGATGATCGCCGCGCTGCGCAACCAGTTCGGCGGCCACGCGGTCGAGTCCAAGTAGCCGGGTAGTCCGCCGGGCTCCCGCGGTCATCCACAGGCCTGTTCACAGAAGGCGAGCGCAGTCCCCAGCATGCACGTCGCGCACCTGTCGCTCGCCGACTTCCGGTCGTACGCCCGGGCCGAGGTACCCCTCGACCCGGGCGTGACGGCCTTCGTCGGGCCCAACGGCCAGGGCAAGACCAACCTGGTCGAGGCGATCGGCTACGTCGCCACCCTGGGCAGCCACCGGGTCGCCACCGACGCCCCGCTGATCCGGCTGGGCGCCGAACGGGCGGTGATCCGCACCTCGGTGGTGGACCGCGGCCGCTCCACCCTGGTCGAGCTGGAGCTCACCGCGGGCAAGGCCAACCGGGCCCGGATCAACCGCTCCGACAACGTCCGCCCGCGGGACGTGCTGGGCCTGCTGCGGACCGTCCTGTTCGCCCCCGAGGACCTCAGCCTGGTCAAGGGCGACCCGGGCGAGCGGCGGCGCTTCCTGGACGAGCTGCTGACCGCCCGGGCCCCCCGGCTGGCCGGGGTCCGGCAGGACTACGAACGGGTGCTCAAGCAGCGCAACGCCCTGCTGAAGACCGCCGCGATGGCCCGTCGGGCCGGCGGCGGCAAGGGCGCCGACCTGTCCACCCTGGAGGTCTGGGACGGTCATCTGGCCCGCGCCGGGGCCGAGTTGACCGCCTTCCGGATCCAGCTGGTGTCCGCCCTGCAGCCACTGGTGACGGCCGCGTACGGCCGGGTGGCCCCGGGCGGGGGCGAGACCGTGCTGGAGTACCGCAGCTCCTTCGAGGGCGAGCTGCCGACCAGCCGGGAGCAGGCCGAGGAGCAGTTGCTGGGGGCGCTCCAGGCGGTCCGCAAGCAGGAGGTCGAGCGCGGGATCACCCTGGTCGGCCCGCACCGCGACGAGCTGGGGCTCAAGCTCGGCCCGCTGCCCGCCAAGGGCTACGCCAGCCACGGCGAGTCCTGGTCGTTCGCGCTCGCGCTGCGGCTGGCCTCGTACGAGCTGCTGCGCGCCGACGGCGGCGAGCCGGTGCTGATCCTGGACGACGTGTTCGCCGAGCTGGACGCCGCCCGCCGGGACCGGCTGGCCGAGCTGGTGGCCGACGGCGAGCAGGTGCTGGTGACCGCCGCGGTGGCCGAGGACGTGCCGAAGGCGCTGGCCGGCGCCCGGTTCGCGGTCTCCGACGGCGCCGTCCGTCGGGTCGACGCCTGATCCCCACCCCGCTCCACCCGCCCACTTCCTCCGTCGACCGCCCCGGTCGGCCCGTACCACGACGCGGCCCGCGCCGACCTGCCGCACCCGTGCGCTCCCGTAGGCTGGACGGCTCATCGGGTTGTCCACAGGCTGGGGAAAGGAGATCGCCGTGAGCGAGTCGGCGGAGACCTCCCCCGGACCCGGCACCGCCGAGCCGACGGGGGCCGATCTCGCCCGCTCGGCGCTGCGGGCGGCCCGCGCCCAGGCCCGGCAGCGCGGCGAGCAGGTCCAGCAGAAGCGCGAGGCGAAGCGGCACGGGCTGCGCAGCGGCGCCCGCTCGGACGGCCGCGACCCGGTGCCGCTGGGTGCGGCGCTGAACCGGCTGCTGACCGAGCGCGGCTGGGAGTCCTCGGCCGCGGTCGGCGGGGTGATGGGCCGTTGGCCGCAGATCGTCGGCCCGGACATCTCCGCGCACTGCCACCCCTCCTCCTACGACGAGGCCGCCGCGGTGCTCACCGTGCAGTGCGACTCCACCGCCTGGGCCACTCAACTGCGCTGGCTGGCACGACAGTTGGTGGCCCGTCTGAACCACGAGCTGGGCCACGGCACGGTCCGGACCATCAAGGTGCTCGGCCCCGCCGCGCCGGTCCGCGGCTACGGCCGGCTGCGCGCGCCCGGCAGCAAGGGCCCCGGCGACACCTGGGGCTGAGCCCGGCCGGCGGCGGCCGGCCCGGGCCGGGATCGGACCACGATCTTCCGGAACCCCTGACGGCCCTTCCAGGCGCCCCGGGCCCCCCGGTCGAGTATCGGGACATGTCCCGAGGGGATTCAGGGCGGCATATCTGCCTTCAAGGGCTGCCAAACGCCCATCTCTGTCAGTCGTACCGGTAGACTGAAAGCCAAACACTGTTGCTAGTGGCAACCGAGTCGAAACGCCGTGGTCGCACGCCTGCCCGCACGGGGTGGGAATGCGGCCCGTGCTGTGCCAGAGAGGGCGCTTCGTGGCCGATTCCGGCAACCCCAGCCAGACCCCAGACCAGACCGACCAGGCTTCCTACACCGGCAGCAACATCCAGGTGCTGGAAGGCCTCGACGCCGTCCGCAAGCGCCCCGGCATGTACATCGGCTCGACCGGTGAGCGCGGCCTGCACCACCTGGTGCAGGAGGTCGTGGACAACTCCGTCGACGAGGCGATGGCGGGGTACGCCGACACCATCGACGTCACGATCATGGCCGACGGAGCGATCCGTTGCGTCGACAACGGCCGAGGCATCCCGGTCGACATCGTCCCCGGCCAGGACAAGCCGGCCGTCGAGGTCGTGCTCACCGTCCTGCACGCGGGCGGCAAGTTCGGTGGTGGCGGCTACGCAGTCTCCGGCGGTCTGCACGGCGTCGGCGTCTCGGTGGTGAACGCGCTGTCCACCCGGCTCTCGGTGGAGATCCACAAGGACGGCCACGTCTGGACCCAGGACTACAAGATGGGCGCGCCGACCGCCGCCCTGGTCAAGGGCGCGGAGACCGACCGCACCGGCACCACGGTGACCTTCTGGGCCGACGCCGACATCTTCGAGACCACCGTCTACTCCTTCGAGACGCTCTCCCGGCGCTTCCAGGAGATGGCCTTCCTCAACAAGGGCCTGTCGATCTCGCTGACCGACGAGCGCCCCGAGCACGTCGACGAGGAGGGCAAGCCGCTCTCCGTCACGTACAAGTACGACGGCGGCATCGCCGACTTCGTCGCCCACCTCAACTCCCGCAAGGGCGAGGTCATCCACCCCTCGGTGATCGACTTCGAGGCGGAGGACAAGGACAAGGCGATCTCGGTGGAGATCGCGATGCAGTGGAACTCCTCCTACACCGAGGGGGTCTACAGCTTCGCCAACACCATCCACACCCACGGCGGCGGCACCCACGAGGAGGGCTTCCGCGCCGCGCTGACCGGCCTGGTCAACCGCTACGCGCGGGACAAGAAGCTGCTCCGGGAGAAGGACGACAACCTCTCCGGCGAGGACATCCGCGAGGGTCTGACCGCGATCATCTCGGTCAAGCTCGGCGAGCCGCAGTTCGAGGGCCAGACCAAGGACAAGCTCGGCAACACCGAGGCCAAGACCTTCGTCCAGAAGGTCGTCCACGAGCAGCTCAACGACTGGCTGGACCGCAACCCCAACGAGGCTTCGGACATCATCCGCAAGTCCATCCAGGCCGCCACCGCGCGCGTCGCCGCCCGCAAGGCCCGCGACCTCACCCGCCGCAAGGGCCTGCTGGAGTCCGCCTCGCTGCCGGGCAAGCTCTCGGACTGCCAGTCCAAGGACCCGTCCGAGTGCGAGATCTTCATCGTCGAGGGTGACTCCGCCGGCGGCTCGGCCAAGCAGGGCCGCGACCCGCGCACCCAGGCCATCCTGCCGATCCGCGGCAAGATCCTGAACGTCGAGAAGGCCCGGATCGACAAGGTGCTGCAGAACACCGAGGTCCAGGCGCTGATCTCGGCCTTCGGCTGCGGCATCCAGGAGGACTACGACGAGTCCAAGCTGCGCTACCACAAGATCGTCCTGATGGCCGACGCCGACGTCGACGGACAGCACATCCGCACCCTGCTGCTGACCCTGCTGTTCCGCTTCATGCGTCCGCTGGTCGAGTCCGGGTACGTCTACCTGGCCATGCCGCCGCTGTACAAGATCAAGTGGGGCAAGGACGACTTCGAGTACGCCTACTCGGACCGCGAGCGCGACGCGCTGATCGCCGCCGGCGTCGCGGCCGGCCGCCGACTGCCCAAGGACGACGCGATCCAGCGCTTCAAGGGTCTCGGCGAGATGAACGCCGAGGAGCTCCGGGTGACCACCATGGACGCCGAGCACCGGCTGCTGCTCCAGGTCACCCTGGAGGACGCCGCCCGCGCCGACGAGCTGTTCTCCGTGCTGATGGGCGAGGACGTCGAGGCCCGCCGCTCCTTCATCCAGCGCAACGCCAAGGACGTCCGCTTCCTGGACGTGTGACGCCTGCGACCCAGGCCCCGCACGTACCAGTCCGCGTGAAAGGAAACTGACCACCAGTGGTCGACGACAACCGTCCCGAAGGCGACCAGCCCGAGACTCCCGAGGCCGCCGAGGCCACCGTCCAGACGACGATGCGGATCGAGCCGGTCGAGCTCGAGACCGAGATGCAGCGCTCCTACCTCGACTACGCGATGAGCGTGATCGTCAGCCGGGCGCTCCCCGAGGTCCGCGACGGCCTCAAGCCGGTGCACCGCCGCGTGCTCTACGCGATGTACGACGGCGGGTACCGGCCCGAGAAGGGCTACTACAAGTGCGCCCGCGTCGTCGGCGACGTCATGGGCAACTACCACCCGCACGGTGACACCTCGATCTACGACACCGTGGTCCGTCTGGCCCAGCCGTGGTCGCTGCGGATGCCGCTGGTGGACGGCAACGGCAACTTCGGCTCCCCGGGCAACGACCCGGCCGCGGCCATGCGCTACACCGAGTGCAAGCTGATGCCGCTGGCCATGGAGATGATGCGCGACATCGACGAGGAGACCGTCGACTTCGCGCCCAACTACGACGGCCGCTCGCAGGAGCCGACCGTCCTCCCGGCCCGCATCCCCAACCTGCTGGTCAACGGTGCCACCGGCATCGCGGTCGGCATGGCCACCAACATCCCGCCGCACAACCTCCGCGAGGTCGCCTCCGGCGCGCTCTGGTACCTGGAGAACCCGGAGGCCTCCGCCGAGGACCTGCTGGAGGCCCTGATCGAGCGGATCAAGGGCCCCGACTTCCCCACCGGCGCGCTGATCGTCGGCCGCCGCGGGATCGACGACTACTACCGCACCGGCCGCGGCTCGGTCACCATGCGCGCCGTGGTCGAGGTCGAGGAGATCCAGGGCCGCCAGTGCCTGGTGATCACCGAGCTGCCGTACCAGGTCAACCCGGACAACCTCGCGCTGAAGATCGCCGACCTGGTCAAGGACGGCAAGATCGCCGGCATCGCCGACGTCCGCGACGAGTCCTCGTCCCGCACCGGCACCCGGCTGGTCGTCGTGCTCAAGCGCGACGCGGTCGCCAAGGTCGTGCTCAACAACCTGTACAAGCACACCGAGCTGCAGACCAACTTCGGCGCCAACATGCTGGCCCTGGTCGACGGGGTGCCGCGCACGCTGTCGCTGGACGCCTTCATCCGGCACTGGGTCAACCACCAGGTCGAGGTCATCGTCCGGCGGACCACCTTCCGGCTGCGCAAGGCCGAGGAGCGCGCCCACATCCTGCGCGCGCTGCTCAAGGCCCTGGACCTGATCGACGAGGTCATCGCGCTGATCCGGGCCTCGGCCAGCGCCGACGCCGCCCGCAGCGGCCTGATGGGCCTGCTGGACATCGACGAGCTCCAGGCCAACGCGATCCTGGAGATGCAGCTGCGCCGCCTGGCCGCCCTGGAGCGCCAGCGGATCACCGACGAGCACGACGAGCTGCAGCGCAAGATCGACGAGTACAACGCGATCCTGGCCTCGCCGTCCCGTCAGCGCGAGATCATCTCCGAGGAACTCACCGCGATCGTCGAGAAGTACGGCGACGAGCGGCGCTCGACCCTCATCCCCTCGGACGGCGACCTCTCCATCGAGGACCTCATCGCCGAGGAGGACATCGTCGTCACGATCACCCGTGGCGGCTACGTCAAGCGGACCCGCTCCGACCTCTACCGCTCGCAGAAGCGCGGCGGCAAGGGCGTGCGCGGCGCCCAGCTCAAGCAGGACGACATCGTCGACCACTTCTTCGTGACGACGACCCACAACTGGATCCTGTTCTTCACCAACAAGGGCCGGGTGTACCGCGCCAAGGGCTACGAGCTGCCGGACGCCGGCCGCGACGCCCGCGGCCAGCACGTGGCCAACCTGCTGGCCTTCCAGCCGGAGGAGCACATCGCCCAGGTGATGGCCGTCCGCACCTACGAGGACAAGCCGTACCTGGTCCTCGCCACCCGGGCCGGCCTGGTGAAGAAGTCCCCGCTGAAGGACTACGACTCGCCGCGCTCCGGCGGCCTGATCGCGATCAACCTGCGCCAGGACGAGGAGGGCCGGGACGACGAGCTGATCGGCGCCGAGCTGGTCTCCTCCGAGGACGACCTGCTGCTGGTCTCCAAGAAGGCCCAGTCGATCCGCTTCACCGCGACCGACGACGCGCTGCGGCCCACCGGCCGTGCCACCTCCGGCGTCAAGGGCATGGCGTTCCGCGAGGACGACGAGCTGCTCTCGATGAACGTCGTCCGCCCGGGCACCTACGTCTTCACCGCCACGGACGGCGGGTACGCCAAGCGGACCGGTGTCGACGAGTACCGTGTCCAGGGACGCGGCGGTTACGGCACCAAGGCGGCGAAGATCGTCGAGGGCCGGGGCTCGCTGGTCGGCGCCCTGGTGGTCGACGACACCGACGAGATCATGGCGATCACCCTCTCGGGTGGGGTGATCCGCACGAGGGTTTCCGAGGTTCGTGAAACCGGACGTGACACGATGGGCGTCCAACTGATCAACCTCGGAAAGCGCGACGCGGTCGTGGGCATGGCCCGCAACGCGGAGGCCGAGGACGAGGAGACGGCGGAGGACGAGGGCGTGGGCGCCGAGTCCGCCGAGACGGTCGAAGGGACGGGGACGGCGGTCGGCGGCGACGCCGCGGTCTGAACCGAACCGCAGACCGGTGCCGTCGCGTCCTGAGAAGGGACGCGGCGGCACCGGGCGCACCAGTACCGGGCAAACCCGCCGGGCGCTGGATGACGAGTGACGGATCAGGGCGGCCCCGCCCTGGTGGGAAGTGCGGGAGGACCAGGTGAGTGGAGCCACGGGTGCTGCGGGAGGACCCTCCGGCGGCCGTCCGGGCGCGCAGGGCGGGGGTTCGTACGGCGTGCCGGGACAGCCGCCGACCGAGCACTCGGCCGCGTCCACCTCGCTGATGCCGCCGGTCGGCGGAGCGGGCCAGGCCGGTGCCACCTACGGGGGCCAGACGCCGCCCCCGCCCGGCAGCCCGGCCCCCGGCGGGGGTGGGTTCTCGCAGCCGACGACGTACACCAAGGGGCAGCCGACCCCGCCCCGGGGCACCCGCACCGGCGGCAACACGCCGGCCGGCGGCACCCCGGTGCCCGGGGCGGCGCGCCGCCCGGCCGGTGGACCGGCCACCGTCGGGGGCGGCCTCGGCCGCACCCGCAAGGCCCGGCTGCGGGTGACCAAGGTCGACCCGTGGTCGGTGATGAAGGTCAGCTTCCTGCTGTCGCTGGCCGTCGGCATCATCATCATCGTGGCCTCGGCCGTGCTGTGGATGACGCTGGATTCGCTCGGCGTCTTCGACTCGCTGACCAAGACGCTCAAGGACGTCACCGGCGGCGGCGCGGACAACGCCAGCAGCCAGCTGAACCTGATGGACTACATCGGCTTCGGCAAGGTCATGATGTTCACCACGCTGATCGCCGTGGTCGACGTCGTCCTGCTGACCGCGCTGTCCACGCTCTCGGCCTTCATCTACAACGCGGCGGCCGGCTTCACCGGCGGCGTCGAGCTGACCCTCGCCGAGGAGGACTGACCCCCGGTCAGTTCGCCGTCCGCAGACGGAATGTACGGGCCCCGCAGGCTGTTGCAGCCTGCGGGGCCCGTCGCATTCGGGTGACACCGGCACCCCGCGGCGTGCCGCCCGGAATCGGGCCGTCCGCAGTGGGATTAGCTGGACGCCGCCCGTTCCCGTTCCCGGGAGTGCCACAGGCCGCCCCGGTCGGTCGACCGGGTCAGGTGGGTTCCGCAGGACGGCTGGACGGAGGCGCGCGGTGGCGAAGCTCGCAGGTCAACTGGTCGAGGCCCTGGACGGGCTGTTGGGCATCCCGGTCCCCCTGCGGGTACAGGCCTGGGACGGCAGCGTCGCCGGGCCGCCCGGCGCGCCCACCGTGGTCCTGCGCAACCGCAGGGCGCTGCGCCGGCTGCTCTGGCAGCCCGGCGAGCTGGGCCTGGCCCGGGCCTACGTCGCGGGGGACCTGGACCTCGCCCCGGGCACCGACCTGTACGAGACGCTCGCCGCGGTCGCCCGCTTCGCCGAACTGCCGGAGATCCGCGCCCTGGCCCTCGGGCCGCGCGACGCCCTCGGCGCCCGGGGGCGCCGGGTGCTGGCGGCCGCGCTGCGGGCCGGGGCGCTCGGCCCGGAGCCCACCCCGCCCCCGGAGGAGGCCCGGCGGGCCCGGGGCCGGCTGCACAGCCGCGGCCGGGACCGCGCGGCCATCCATCACCACTACGACGTCGGGAACGACTTCTACGGCCTCGTGCTGGGCCCGTCCATGGTCTACTCGTGCGCCTACTGGACGCCCGAGGCGAAGAGCCTGGAGGCCGCCCAGGAGGCCAAGCTCGACCTGATCTGCCGCAAGCTCGGCCTGCGGCCCGGGATGCGGCTGCTGGACGTCGGCTGCGGCTGGGGCTCGCTGCTGCTGCACGCCGCGAAGCACTACGGCGTCACCGCGGTCGGCGTGTCGATCTCGGAGGAGCAGGTCGCGCTGGCCCGGGCGCGGGTCGAGGAGGCCGGCCTGGCCGACCGGGTCGAGGTCCGGCTCCAGGACTACCGGGAGATCACCGACGGCCCCTTCGACGCGATCTCCAGCGTCGGCATGGCCGAGCACGTCGGCGAGGCGCAGTACCGGGTCTACGCCGAGGGCCTGTACCGGCTGCTGGCGCCCGGCGGCCGGCTGCTCAACCACCAGATCGCCCGCCGCCCCGACCACCCCGGTGAGGTCCACCGCACCAGCCCCTTCATCGACCGCTACGTCTTCCCCGACGGCGAGCTCTCCCCGGTCGGTTCCACCGTGGCCCGGCTGGAGGAGGCGGGCTTCGAGGTCCGGGACGTCGAGGCGCTGCGCGAGCACTACGGGCTGACCCTGCGCGAGTGGGTGGCCAACCTGGAGGCGCACTGGACGCAGGCGGTCCGACTGGTCGGCCTCGGCCGGGCCCGGGTCTGGCGGCTGTACATGGCCGCCTCCGCGCTCGCCTTCGAGCAGAACCGGATCGGGGTCAACCAGATCCTCGCCGTCCGCAGCACCGAGGAGGGTGGATCGGGCCTGCCGCCGACCCGCGAGGAGTGGCTGGTGCGCCCGGTCGCCGAGGTCACCGCCGCGACCCCGGCCGGAACGGATTTGGGGGATCGGCGCTCGGTCCGCTAATCTTTCAGTGCGGCAAGGGCCTATAGCTCAGACGGTTAGAGCGCTTCCCTGATAAGGAAGAGGCCACAGGTTCAAGTCCTGTTAGGCCCACCACCGCGAAGGGCCCGGAGTGATCCACTCCGGGCCCTTCGGCGTTCCCGGGACGGGGTGGCGTCGCAGGTCGGGCGGCTTCCGGTACTATCTCTCTGCAGCGAGGGCCTATAGCTCAGACGGTTAGAGCGCTTCCCTGATAAGGAAGAGGCCACAGGTTCAAGTCCTGTTAGGCCCACCGCCCCGAAGGGCCCGGAGTGATCCACTCCGGGCCCTTCGGCGTTCCCCGGCGGAGCGGGCCGCGTGCGGACGATCCGTACGACAGGAGGTGCGGCGTCAATCCTCGGACCGGACCGCCGGGTTGAGCGCCGGTGGCTGGTCACGATTGGGACACCGGTGTGTATCATCGGCCGCAAGGGCAGTCCGGCACCCGACAGCCCGTTCGCGCTCGAAACACATCTGGACTCGTCGGCCCGGTCAGTCCGGCCGGAGCACCGGCTCCTGAGTCCGCCAACGCAAGAAGGACGAGGTCCCGCGGTGAAGAAGCTCCTCCTGGTCGCCCTGGTCGCCCTCGGCGGCTTCTTTGTCTACCGTCAGGTCCAGGCGGACCGCGCCGAGCAGGACCTGTGGACCGAGGCCACCGACCCGGTTCCGGCCGGTCGCTGAGCCCGGACGGTCCGACGATCGACGGTTGTTCGGGAGGCGCCGATCCGCGCCTCCCGGAGCCGGTCGGCCCGGTCGCCCGACCGGAGCGTCCGGTTCCCCGTGGGGGACGGCGGTCGGAACGACGCCGGAACCCGGTACGCTAGTGCCCGTCGGCACGCACCGTGCCGTCGAGGGGCATTAGCTCAGTTGGTAGAGCGCTGCCTTTGCAAGGCAGATGTCAGGAGTTCGAGTCTCCTATGCTCCACAGCACCTGAACGGCGGCCAACCCGGAAACGGGTCGGCCGCCGTTCAGCGTTTCCGGGCCCGCCGGTCAGGCCTGCGGGCCGTCGTCCTCGGTGGGTTCCGCGGAGCCCGCCGCCTCCTGCGGCGCGGCGCCGTTCACCGGGGAGGTGGCGGCGGTCGCACCGGCCGGCCGCGGCGACTCCGGGGCCGGCGGCTCGACCAGCCACTCCGGGTTGCTGTGCCGGCGCCACCACTGCCAGGCGACCAGACCGCCGCCGACCGCCAGGACGCCGGCCACCGTGAGGCCGGTCGCCCAGCCGCCGCACCGCTGCCGGCGCTTCGCGTTCCGGGCGGCGAGCTCGCTGATCTCGGCCGAGCTGACGTGGCCCTGGAGGGCGGTCAGCGCGGCCGCGCCGCGGGACTGGGCCTCGTGGGCGACCGGGGAGACCGCGGCGCGGGCGTCCTCGACGGCCTGGGCGACCCTGGGGGCGACCGTGCAGCGGGCCTGGTCGGCGGCGCGGGTGGCGGACAGGCGGGCCGCCAGAGCGGCCTCCTGGGCCCGGTGGAAGGCCCTCAGGGCGTTCTGCTGGGCCTCGGGCGACAGGCCGGCGAAGGCCTGGTTGAACTGCGGGGCCAGGTGCTTGTCGTAGTGGACACGGAGGTGGTGGGCGGCCTGGGTGGCCTTGGGCCCGAGGGCGTCCAGGGCGGGCCCGAGGCGCTGCTTGGCGCCGTCCGCGAACTGTGCGGCGGTGTCCCGGGTCCTGGTGGCGGTGTCACGGGCCGAGTCCGAAAAGCTCACGAGTCTCTCCTCCTGGGTGGCGTCCTTTATGCACATATCCACCTGAATGCTGATCATGCATCCGGATTTGCCCACGGGCACGCCGGGGTGGGCCGTACGCGGGCCCCGGCGGGGGACGGGCCGGGTCGGCGGGAGGGGGACGGCAGTAGGCTGGCGGCTCCGGTGGTCGGGTAGGGGAAGGGGAACGCGCTGATGCTCCCGGACGAGCCGCGGCAGTCGACGGAGCCGTCCCCGCAGGGCGGGCTGCCGGGTTGCCACCGGCACCCGCAGACGGCCACGGGGATCTCCTGCACCCGCTGCGAACGGCCGATCTGCCCGCAGTGCATGGTGGCGGCCTCGGTCGGCTTCCAGTGCCCGGAGTGCGTCGGCCAGGGGCATGCCGGGGCGCGGCGGGGGACCACCCGGTTCGGCGGGGTGCCGACCGCGGACGGGGGACTGGTCACCCGGGTGCTGATCGGGATCAACCTGGTGGTCTGGGTCCTGGCCGCCTACGTGCTCACGCCGCGGCTGGGCCAGGTCTGGTCGCTGGCCAGCGCCGGCCGGGACCGGCTCGGCGGTCCGTACGGCGTCGCCGACGGCCCCGGGCAGTGGTACCGGCTGCTGACCGCCACCTTCCTGCACCTCGAGTGGTGGCACGTCGGGATGAACATGCTGGCGCTGTTCTTCCTCGGCCCGTCGCTGGAGCAGGCGCTCGGCCGGCTGCGGTTCCTGGCCCTCTACCTGTTGGCCGGGCTCGGCGGCAGCACCCTCACCTTCCTGGTGGCCGGCGACTGGGTGATCTCGCTCGGCGCGTCCGGGGCGATCTTCGGCCTGATCGGGGCCACGGTCGTGATGCAGCTGCGGAACCGGGGCCCGATCGGCCCGGCGATGGCGCTGCTGGTCTTCAACCTGGTGATCACCTTCTCGGGGGCGAGGGGCGGCCCGGGCGGGGCCGGGCCGGCCATCGACTGGCGGGCGCACATCGGCGGGCTGGTGATCGGCGCGCTGACGGCTTTCGGCCTGATGTACGCCCCGCGCGGGCGCCGCGGCCTGGTCCAGGGGCTGACGGTGGCCGGGGCCCTGGTGCTGGAGGCGGCGCTGCTGCTGGCCGGGATGGCCCTCTACGGCGCGTGACGGCCCGGACGTTTGTCCACAGCGGGTGCGGGGTTGTGCACAGGCTGTGTGCCACCCCTCCTGTGGACTGTTGTTCTACGCGTGTCCTCCTGTGCGGTTTCCGCGTTTCCGCGGAGTTGTGCACAGGCGTGGGCGGCCCCGACCGGGAAAGTTATCCACAGGCTGTGGGGACTTTTCCCCAGTGTGGATAACCGTGTGGATAAGCGTGACCGTGTGATCGTAGGGCTGCACGGCGGTGGGCGGCCGGCCGCGTTCCGGACCGGTTCCGGGCATGCCTGACCGCCGCTCCGGGGCCCGCGATCCGAAGCGGCGGATGTGGCTCGAACGTGAGCCTCAGGACGCGGGGAGCGTCACTTCCACTGGGTGGAGACGCCGAAGCCGGCCGCGATGAAGCCGAAGCCGACCAGGATGTTCCAGTTCCGCCAGCTCTCGACCGGGTAGCTGCCGCTGGTCACGTAATAGGTGACGATCCACACCAGGCCGATCAGGAACAGTGCCAGCATCAGCGGCGCGACCCAACCGCGGCCCGAGCTGATCTTCACCGCGGCCGTGGTGGGCGGGGTGTAGTCGGACTTCTTGCGGAGTCGAGACTTCGGCACGAGGAGCTCTCCTGTCGATGCGCTGTGAGACCGCGCAGAGGTGCAGCGGGCGAGACGCCGACGGTCGGACGTGGAGAGCGCTCTGAGACCGCTCCCCCGCCTGCCACCGGCGTCCGTTAGCGTAGTGGCTCGGCGGGTCTCAAGGAGATAAGGGTACGGTGACTAATTTGTCGATTCCCCCCGGGAAGGCCGTCACCCGCCGTTCCGGCACCCGAATTGTCGGTCGTGCCCTGACCTGCGCCGTGTTCGCGCTCGCCGGGCTGCTCTTCTACATCAGCGCCCAGACCGCCCGCGGCACCGACCTGCGGACCGACAACTCGCTGCTGAGCCTCGGTGACGTCGTCCGCCAGCGCAGCTCGCAGAACCAGCAGGCGCAGGCGCAGCTGGCCGACCTCCAGGCCCGGGCGCAGGAGCTCACCGAACAGCAGGGCCACGACCCGGCCGACGCGGCCCGGCTGGACGGCCTGCGGCTCGGCGCGGCCCTGGAGCCGCTCCAGGGCGGCGGGCTGACCGTGACCCTCAACGACGCCCCGCCGAACGCCACCGCGCGCATCCCCGGGGTCCCCGAGCCCGGCGTCAACGACCTGGTCATCCACCAGCAGGACATCCAGGCCGTGGTCAACGCGCTGTGGCGGGGCGGCGCGGCGGGCGTGCAGGTGATGGACCAGCGGCTGATCTCCACCAGCGCCGTCCGCTGCGTGGGCAACACCCTGCTGCTCCAGGGCCGGGTCTACTCCCCGCCGTACGTGGTCCGGGCGGTCGGGAAGACGGACGCCCTGCGGTCGGCCGTCGACGCCGACCCGACGATCCGCAACTACCTGCAGTACGTCCAGGCGTACGGGCTGGGCTGGAAGGTCCAGGAGAGCGGTGACCTGACGCTGCCGGGGTACACCGGCACCACCGAACTGCGTTCGGCGGGCGGGCAGCCGTAGCCGGTGGCGGCGACGGCAGTGCCGGACCGGCCTCGCGGCCGTTGATCCCGGGTCTACTCTTGACCCCAGTCCGCTAGCTAGAGGGAGCACCATGTACGGCTGGATCTGGCGCCACCTGCCGGGGAACACCCTGGTCCGGGCCGTCATCTCGCTGCTCCTGATCCTGGGGATCGTCTACCTCCTCTTCACCTACGTCTTCCCGTGGGCGGAACCGTTGCTCCCCTTCGGTGACGTCACAGTGGACGGCGGCGACGGAGCCGCGGCCGGCTGACCCGGCGGGCCCGGAACACCCCTCCCAGCACCGCATCCCACGGAGACCACGCGCGCATGACCACCCAGTCGACCCAGCCCCGCATCCTGGTCGTGGACAACTACGACAGCTTCGTCTTCAACCTGGTCCAGTACCTGTACCAGCTCGGCGCCACCTGTGAGGTGGTGCGCAACGACGAGGTGACCGTCGAGCACGCCGTCCGCCGGGCGGGGGAGGAGGGCTTCGACGGGGTGCTGCTCTCCCCCGGGCCCGGGGCGCCCGAGGAGGCCGGGGTCTGCATCGCGATGGTGCACCACTGCGCGGGGATCGGGCTGCCGGTGTTCGGCGTCTGCCTGGGCCTCCAGTCGATCGCGGTCGCGTACGGCGCGGTGGTCGGCCGGGCACCGGAACTGCTGCACGGCAAGACCTCGCCGGTCGAGCACGAGGACGGCGGGGTGTTCGAGGGACTGCCCTCGCCGCTGACCGCGACCCGCTACCACTCGCTGGCCGTCGACCCGGCCACCGTGCCGGACGGTCTGGTGGTCACCGCGCGGACCGAGAGCGGCGTGATCATGGGCCTGCGGCACCGTGAACTGCCGGTCGAGGGCGTGCAGTTCCACCCCGAGTCGGTGCTGACCGAGGGCGGGCACCGGATGCTCGCCAACTGGCTGGCGGAGTGCGGCTTCCCGCAGGCCGTGGACCGGTCGGCCGGGCTCGCCCCGGTGATCGGCCGGGGCTGAGCGGCGTGACCGCGGTGCGCCCGGAGGGGCGTTACCAGCCGGAGGCCGGTCCGTACGGGGGCCCGCAGCAGTACCAGGGCACCGAGTACGGCGACCGGTACGGCGCCCCGCAGTACGGAGCCCCGCAGTACGGCGACGCGGCGCCCGGCGGGCCGTACCCGTCGGAGCATCCGGCCGGGGGCGCGCCCGAGGACGCCTGGGGCGTCTACGAGCAGGCCGAGCAGCCGGTCGTGGACGGCCCCGAGTACCCGTGGCTGCCCGACCAGACCCTCCAGCTGCGGCTGCCCCTCGACGAAGCGGCGCCGGGCGCCGAGACCGCCCCGCCCACCGGCGGCCGGGCCGAGCGCCGCCGGGCCGCCCAGGGCCGCACCTCGGTCCGGGCCGGCGGCGGACGGCGCCGGGCGAAGGGCCGGGGGGCCGCGGGGGCCCGTCCCAAGGAGTCCGCGGTCGTGGTGGCCGCCCGGTTCGTCGGGGAGGCGTGCATCACCCTCGGCGTGGTGATGCTGCTGTTCGTCGCCTACCAGCTCTGGTGGACCAACGTGCAGGCCGACGCGGCCGCCAGCAGCGCCCGGGACCAGCTGGAGCAGCAGTGGGACGCCCCGCCGGCCGGCCCGGGCCAGCCCGCCGCGGACCCGAACAAGCCGGAGGTGTTCGCGCCCGGCAAGGGCTTCGCCATCATCTACCTGCCCAAGCTGGGGCTGAAGTTCCCGATCGCCGAGGGCACCGACAAGGCGTCGGTGCTCGACAAGGGCCTGGTCGGCCACTACCCCGGCACCGGGATGCCCGGCGACCAGGCGGGCAACTTCGCGCTGGCCGCGCACCGCAACACCCACGGCGAGCCGTTCCGGTACATCAACCAGCTCGGCAAGGGCGACAAGGTCGTCGTCGAGACCGCCGCCGGGTACTTCACCTACGAGATCACCGGCGGCATCCCGCAGACCCCGCCCAGCAACGTGAGCGTGATCAAGCCGGTGCCGAACGGCTCCGGGTACACCGGCCCGGGCCGGTACATCACGCTCACCACCTGCACCCCGGAGTTCACCTCCAAGTACCGCCTCATCCTCTTTGGCAAGATGATCGAGGAGCGGCCGCGCAGCCAGGGCAAGCCGGACGCGATCACCAGCGGGTAGCCGCCCGCGGGCCCGGTACCGGAGGGGGAGCACCGCAGATGCAGGACGACGGGGCCGCGCAGGCGGCCGAGCCGGGCCAGGAGGCCTTCCCCGCGCCCGGACCCGTGCGGGGGCCGGGGAAGGGCCGGAGCCGGGCGCTGGCCGCGCTCGGCGTCCTCGGCGAGCTGCTGATCACCCTGGGCCTGGTGCTCGGCCTGTTCGTCGCCTACTCGCTCTGGTGGACCAACGTGCAGGCGGACCGCTCCGCGGCGGCCGCCGGGGACAAGCTGCGCAGCTCCTGGGCGGCCGGTCCGACCGCCGGCCCCGCCGACGGGCCCACCGGCGCCCCGGGGGCGGCCGCGATCGGGGACGACGTGGGCTTCCTGCACGTCCCGGCGATGGGCCGGGACTTCCAGGTGCTGATCCGGATGGGCACCTCCACCGAGGTCCTGGACGAGGGCGTGGCGGGCGTCTACGAGCAGCCGTACAAGTCCGCGATGCCCTGGGACCAGACGGGCAACTTCGCGCTGGCCGCCCACCGGGACGGCCACGGCGCCAAGTTCCACGACCTGGACGCCGTCCACAAGGGCGACGCGGTGGTGGTCGAGACCAAGGACAAGTGGTACGTCTACAAGGTCGACAACACCCTGCCGGAGACGTCCAAGTACGACACCGGCATCGTCGCGCCCGTCCCGGCGGGCTCCGGGTACGGCGGCCCGGGCCGCTACATCACCCTGACCACCTGCACGCCGGTGTACACCTCGCGGTACCGGATGGCCGTCTGGGGGAGCCTGGTGCGGGTGGACGCCATGGACGCCAAGCGCACCCCGCCGCCGGAGCTGCGCTGATCCGGCTCGGCCGGCCGGACCTGACGACCCGACCTGCCGAGCCGGACGGACCTGACGGACCGAACGCCCGAGGGCCCGTCGCGATCACCGCGACGGGCCCTCGGGCCTTGCTGGGCGCTCCCGCCCCCGGTCTCAGAACCAGGGGAAGAAGGGCTTAGTTGTTGCCCCCTTTGCCGGGGGGTGAGGTGGAGGAGTCGCCTCCTTTGGCCGGATCGGCCGGACGGGTCATCAGCTGCACCTGGGTGTTCGGGTCCAGCTGGGTGCCGGCCCCCGGGATGCTCTGCATGACGATCGCGTTGTTGTCCTGCGGGCCGGAGACCACGGTGTAGCCCAGGCCGGCCTTGCCCAGCGCGGCGACGGCGTCGGACAGCTTGGAGTTCTGCAGCGGCGGGACGGTGGACTTCTCCGGCGCCTTGAAGATGGTCAGCGAGATCTTGGTGTTGACCGGGACCTTGGTGTTCGGCGCGACCGACTGCGAGGAGACGGTGTTGACCTTGGTGGGGTCGTTGGTCTGCGCGGTCTTGGAGGTGTCGACCTGGAATCCGAGGCTCTGCAGCTGGTTCTGCGCGTCATCCTTCTGCGCGCCGACCACGTTCGGGACGGTCTGCTTGGACTTGCCCTGCGAGATCGTCAGCTTGACCGGGGCGCTCGGGTCGGCCGAGGTGCCGGCCGCCGGGTCCTGGGAGAGGACGGTGTCCTGCGGGGCGGTGTCGTCGTCCTTGTAGTCGGGCGTGCCGACGTTGGTGAAGCCGGCCGCCGTCAGGGCCTGCATCGCCTGGTCCTTGGTCTTGCCGGTCACGGTCGGGATCTGGACCTTGGTCGGCCCGGAGGAGAGCTGCACCGTGATGTGGGCGTCCTCGGAGACCTGGGTGTTGGCCGCCGGGGTCTGGGTGCAGACCTGGTCCTTCTTCACACCGGCGTCCGGGCAGGCGATCCGGTCGCCCTCGGTGACCACGAGCTTGGCACCGGCCGCCGTGGCGGCGGTCTTGGCGTCCGCCAGGCTCTTGCCGACCAGGTTCGGCGCCGACACCTTCGGGGCGTCCGTGGTGCCCTTGTCGCTGAACATCGCCTGGGCCACGAAGAAGGTGCCCACCAGGACCAGTACGGCGGCGACCGCCAGCACGATCCAGGAGGTGTTGCTCTTCTTCTGCCGGTCGTCCGCGCGCCGGCCGCCGCCCTGGCCGTAGCCGTCGTCGTAGCCGTCGTGGCCGCCGCCCTGCCCGCCGGCGGCGCCGTAGCCGTCCTCCTGGTAGCCGGAGGCCTGCGGCAGCACGGTGGTCGGACCGCCGCCGGGCTGCTGGGGCAGCATGTTGGTCTGGCCGTACGGGTCGTGCTGCGGGTAGCCGTTCTGGTCGTAGCCGTACCCGGCCGCGCCCATGCCGTAGGCGGCGGCCTGCTGGGCGGCGGCGACCGGGAGGCCGTCGAGGAAGCGCTCGATGTCGTCGCGCATCTCGTCGGCGCTCTGGTACCGGTAGTCGCGGTCCTTGGCGAGCGCCTTGAGCACGATCGCGTCGATCTCGGGGCGCACCTCGGGGTCGAAGACCGACGGCGGCTGCGGCTCCTCCCGGACGTGCTGGTAGGCGACCGCGACCGGGGAGTCGCCGACGAACGGCGGGCGGACGGTCAGCAGCTCGTAGAGCAGGCAGCCGGTGGAGTAGAGGTCGGAGCGGGCGTCGACCTGCTCGCCCTTGGCCTGCTCGGGGGAGAGGTACTGGGCGGTCCCGATCACGGCCGAGGTCTGGGTCATGGTCATCCCGGCGTCACCCATCGCACGGGCGATGCCGAAGTCCATCACCTTGACGTTGCCCTGCCGGGTCAGCATCACGTTGGCCGGCTTGATGTCGCGGTGCACGATGCCGGCCCGGTGCGAGTACTCCAGGGCCTGGAGGATGCCGATGGTCATCTCCAGCGCCCGCTCGGGCAGCAGCCGGCGGCCGGAGTGCAGCAGCTCGCGCAGCGTCGAACCCTCGACGTACTCCATCACGATGTACGGGATGGAGATCCCGTCGATGTAGTCCTCGCCGGTGTCGTACACGGCGACGATCGCTGGGTGGTTCAGGGACGCCGCCGACTGTGCTTCGCGGCGGAAGCGGGCCTGGAACGACGGATCCCGGGCCATGTCGGCCCGGAGCGTCTTCACTGCGACGGAACGGCCGAGCCGGGTGTCATGGGCGAGGTACACCTCGGCCATGCCGCCGCGTCCGAGGACGCCGCCGAGCTCGTACCTGCCGCCGAGGCGACGAGGCTCTTCCATAGTTCCGACCCTCTCCCTCACCCGCCGGTGAGGTTGTGACGTAGGTGTCCCCGCACGCTCTGGGTGACGCCGCGCGGCCCGCGGCCGGTTCTCCGGCCGGGCCGTGCGCCGCCTCGCGGGCGGCAACGGGCACACCCGCTGCTGGCGGATACGCTACCGGTCGCACCGCACCGGACCGGAGTCAGCCGTCGGCCGATATCAGACCGGTATCCGGACCGGGGTGCCGATCGTGACATTCGCCTCACCCACGCCCCCTACTTGGAGAGCGCGGCCTGCATCACCGCCTTGGCGATCGGCGCGGCGAGGCGACCACCGCTGATGCCGTCGCGGTTCTGCGAGCCGTCCTCGACCACCACCGCGACCGCGACCGACTGGCCGTCCGGGGTCTTGGCCCAGGAGGTGAACCAGGCGAACGGCAGGCCGGCGTTGTCCTCGCCGTGCTGGGCGGTACCGGTCTTGCCGCCGACCTGGAGGCCGGGGATCTTGGCGTTGCCGCCGGTGCCGTTCTCGACCACCGAGACCATCAGGTCCTGCATCTTCTGCGCGGTGGCCGGGCTCATCGCCTGGGAGAACTGCTTCTCGGTGTGCTTGGAGATGGTGGTCAGCGAGGCCGAGCGCTCCTGGTCGACCAGGTAGGGCTGCATCAGGCTGCCGTTGTTGGCGATCGCGGCGGAGACCATGGCCATCTGCAGCGGGGTGGCGCGGGTGTCGTGCTGGCCGATCGAGTCCTGGGCCGTGCCGTCCGAGCTGGCGCTGTCCGGGAAGATGCTCTTCTCGGAGCGGACCGGGGTGTCGATCGTGCTGTTGAAGCCGAACTTCTCGGCCTGCGCGCGCATCTTGTCCTTGCCGAGGTCCGCGCCCATCTTGGCGAACACCGTGTTGCAGGACTGGTCCATCCCGGACTTGACGGTGGCGTTCCCGCAGCGCTCGTTGGGGCTCTCGTTCTTCAGCACGGTCTGGGTGTTGGGCAGGGTGTACGGGTCCGGCGTCTGGGTGACGTCGTCGATGCCCTGGTAGAGGCCGTTCTCGAAGGCGGCGGTGGCGGTGACCAGCTTGAAGGTGGAGCCGGGCGGGTAGGTCTCGCGCAGCGCCCGGTTGAGCATCGGCTTGTTCGGGTCGGCGTTGAGGTCCTGCCAGGCCTTGGTGTCGCCGCTGTCGCCGCCGGCGAAGGTGCCCGGGTCGTAGGACGGGGTGGAGACCAGGGCCAGGATCGCGCCGGTCTTCGGGTCGATCGCGACCGCCGCGCCCTTCTTGTCGCCCAGGCCGTCGAAGGCGGCCTTCTGGACCTTGGCGTTGATGGTCGTGACCACGTCGCCGCCGCGCTTCTGCTCGCCGGTCAGCATGTCCAGGGTGTTGCGGAAGAACAGCCGGTCGTCGGTGCCCGAGAGGATGCCGTCCTCCAGGTTCTCCAGCTGGCTGGAGCCGTACGCCTGCGAGGAGTAGCCGGTGACCGGGGCGTACATCGGGCCGTTGACCCAGGAGCGCTTGTACTTGTAGCGCAGGCCGTTCACGAAGTCCGAGTTCGTCACCGGCTGGCCGCTGACGATGATGTTGCCCCGCGGGTGGGCGTAGCGGTCGTACAGCTGGCGCTTGTTGTTGACGTTGGAGGCCCAGGAGTCGGCCTGGACGCCCTGCACCCAGTTGGTGCGCACCATCAGGGCCAGGATCAGCACCAGGCAGAAGATCGAGACCCGTCGGATCGGCTTGTTCATCGGGCGGGTCCTCCCTGGCCCTCGGTGACCGGGGTCGGTTCGACCCCGGGACGGCGGGCGCTGTCGCTGATCTTCAGCAGGATCGCGACCAGCGCCCAGTTGGCGACGACGGACGAACCGCCCTGTGCGAGGAACGGCATGGTCATACCGGTCAGCGGGATCAGTCCGGTGACCCCGCCGGCCACGACGAAGACCTGCAGCGCCATCGCCGAGGCGAGCCCGACGGCGAACAGCTTGCCGAAGGGGTCGCGGGCGGCGAGCGCGGTGCGCAGGCCGCGCTGCACCAGCAGCGCGTACAGCAGGAAGATCGCCAGCAGTCCGGTCAGTCCGAGCTCCTCGCCGAAGGAGCCCAGGATGAAGTCGCTCTTGGCGGCGAAGTTGATCAGCCAGGAGCGGCCCTGGCCCAGGCCGGAGCCGGTCACCCCGCCGGAGCCGAGCGCCATCAGCGACTGGCCGATCTGCTCGGTGGCGCCCCTGGGCGGGTTCGGCGCGAAGGCGGCCATCGGGTCGAGCCAGGCGTCGATGCGGACCTTGACGTGGCTGGTGGTCATGGCGACCATGACCGCGCCGCCGACCGACATCAGCAGGCCGAACAGGATCCAGCTGGTCCGCTCGGTGGCGACGTAGAGCATCACCACGAACAGGCCGAAGAACAGGAAGGACGTGCCGAGGTCGTTCTCGAAGACCAGGATCAGCAGGCTCAGCAGCCAGATCACGATGATCGGGCCGAGGTCGCGGCCGCGCGGCAGGTACAGGCCCATGAAGCGGCGGCTGGCCAGCGCCAGGGCGTCCCGCTTGACCATCAGGTAGCCGGCGAAGAAGACGGTCAGGATGATCTTGGCGAACTCGCCGGGCTGGATGGAGAAGCCGCCCATCCGGATCCAGATCTTCGCGCCGAAGTCCTCGGCCCGGGCCGGGAAGAAGGCCGGCGCGGCGAGCAGCACCAGTGCCAGCACCATCGAGATGTAGGTGTAGCGCTGGAGCACCCGGTGGTCCTTCAGGAAGACCATCACGCCGATGAACAGCGCGACCCCGAGGGCCGACCACATCAGCTGGTTGCGGGCGGCCGGGAAGTTGCCGCTGAGCAGGTGGCCGGCCTTGTCCAGGCGCCAGATCATCACCACGCCGAGCCCGTTCAGCAGGGTGGCGATCGGCAGCATCAGCGGGTCCGCGTACGGGGCGAAGCGGCGCACCAGCAGGTGCGCGACCAGCGCCAGCGCGCCCATGCCGAGGCCGTAGCCGAGCATCCCGGTCGGGACCCGGCCGTCCATCGCCAGGCCCACGTTGGCGTAGGCCAGGATCGGCAGCAGCACCGCGAAGACCAGCAGGGCCAGTTCGGTGTTGCGCCGGTTCGGTGTGCCCTGGAGCGAGATGGTGGTGTTGTCCCGGCGTCGGGTCGCGGCGCGACCGGCCGACGCCCGGCGCCGGCCGCCGCTCTGCTCGGTGTCGCCGCTCAGGTGGTAGCTGCTCACGTGGTGACCGCTCCCTGACGGCCGGCGAACCCGCTCCGGGCGGACCTATGTCGGATCACGGACGTCACTGCTTCGGGCAGGCTTCGGCCCGGCTGCGCTCGTCGTCGGACAGCTGGGACTGCGCGGGCTGCTGGGGCTGCTCGGTCGGTGCGGCGGCCGCCGGCGGGGTGGCGTTCTGGGCCGGGGCGCTCGGGGTCGGCGAGGTGGTCGGCGCGGCCGGGGTGGGGTTGCGGGGCTTCTCCCGCTCGCCCGGGGTGGTCGGGGTGGCGGCCAGGAACGCGGCCTTGGTGGCCTGGGTGCCCTGGGGCGCGGCGGTGCCGCCGAGGACGGCGGCCTTCTGGCAGAGCTTGGCCCAGTCCTGGAGGCCGTTCGCCGTCTTCTGGGCCTCGGCGAGGCTGCCGACGGTGATGGTCCGGTTCACCTGGGCGCGCTGGTCCTGCGGCAGCCACTTCAGCGGCGTGTCGGCGTACGAGTCGTGCACCGAGGACAGGCTCAGCCCGGCCAGGTTCTGGTTGATGCCCTGGTAGATGGCGACGTGGTCGCCGTCCTCGCCGATGTAGTACTGGTCCTGGGTCCACTGGTAGCCGAAGTACCCGGCGCCGCCGAGCAGGCCGAGGGTGACCAGGACGGCCAGCGAGGCGGTCAGGCCCCGGCGCTTGCGCTTGACGGGCGGTTCCTCGTCGAACTCCTCGGTGCCGTACACCGAGGGCTCGGCGGGGGAGCCGTAGCCGCCGTCGCCCTGGTAGCCCTCGGCGGGGCCGAAGCCGCCCTGGGCCGCGCCGTAGCCCTCGGCCGGGCCGAAGGCGCCCTGCGGGCCGCGGCCCAGGCCTGCTGCCCGGCCGGCCGGGGTGTCCGCGATCGAGTGGTCGGCGGCCGAGGACGGCGGGGTGTCGGCGACCGCGCCGACCACCACCGGGACGTCGTTGAACTGGCCGCTCATGGTGTCCGTGGCACCGACGTCGATGACGTCCGCCACGATGCAGGTGATGTTGTCCGGACCGCCGCCGCGCAGCGCGAGCTGGATCAGCTCCTGCACGGTCTGCTCGGGCGAGTAGTAGCTGCCGAGGGTGTCCTGGAGGGTCTGGTGGCTGACCGGGCCGGAGAGGCCGTCGGAGCAGATCAGGTAGCGGTCGCCGGCCCGGACCTCGCGGATCGACAGGTCGGGCTCGACCTGGCCGCGGCCGTCCAGCGCCCGCATCAGCAGCGAGCGCTGCGGGTGGGTCTCGGCCTCCTCGGGCGTGATCCGGCCCTCGTCGACCAGCCGCTGCACCCAGGTGTGGTCCTGGGTGATCTGCGCCAGCGAGCCGTCGCGCAGCAGGTAGGCGCGGGAGTCGCCGACGTGCACCATGCCCATCCGCTGGCCGGTCCACAGCATGGCGGTCAGGGTGCAGCCCATGCCCTCCAGCTGCGGGTCCTCCTCGACCATCTGCCGGAGCCGGTCGTTGGCGCCCTGGACGGCGTCGCCCAGCAGGGTCAGCAGGTCGGCACCCGGCACGTCCTCGTCCAGTCGGACGATCGAGCCGAGCACCTCGGAGGACGCGACCTCGCCGGCCGCGGCGCCGCCCATGCCGTCGGCCACGGCCAGCAGCCGCGGCCCGGCGTAGCCGGAGTCCTCGTTCCCCTCCCGGATCAGTCCCTTGTGGGAGCCGGCGGCGAAGCGCAGCACCAGGGTCATGCGACCTGTGCCCCCCTCTGGGTCATGGACGGGATGCTGTCCCTCATGCGCTACTACTTCCGCAGTTCGATGACGGTCCTGCCGATACGGATCGGCGTGCCCGGCTGGAGCGGAGTGGGCGCGGTCAGGCGCTGCCGGTCCAGATAGGTGCCGTTGGTGGAGCCTAGATCCTCGACCGTCCACTGCCCAGTCTGATCCGGATAGATCCTGGCATGCCGGGAGGACGCGTAGTCGTCGTCCAGCACGATGGTCGAGTCGTGTGCGCGGCCGAGCGTGATGGTCTGGCCCTGCAGCGCGACCGTGGTCCCGGCCAGCGAGCCCTGGACGACCACCAGCTGGGTCGGGGCGCCGCGGCGGCGGCCGCCGCCCTGGGCCCGGTCCGGGCCGGGGCTGCCGGCGGCGGGCGCGGCGGAACGTCCGGGTGCCGCGGTGGCCGCGGCGGCGGTGCCGGACGCGGCGCCCGGGCCAGCGCCGCGGCGGGAGCTGCGGGGGTTCACCTTGGTGCCGAACAGGTCGCTGCGGATCACCTGGATCGCGACGATGACGAACAGCCACAGCACGGCCAGGAAGCCCAGCCGCATGACCGTGAGGGTCAGTTCTGACATGGCCGTCCCGCCAGTCGGTGAGCGAGGCGCGCGAACAACTCGGACACTACCCTTCGACCTGCCGGTAGACGATGGTGGTGGAGCCCACGACGATTCGGGAGCCGTCGCGGAGCGTAGCGCGCTGGGTGTGCTGTCCGTCCACCACGATGCCGTTGGTGGAGCCCAGGTCGAGGACCATCGAAGGGGTGCCCGGACGGATCTCGGCGTGCTTGCGGGAGACCCCGGGGTCGTCGATCCGGACGTCCGCCTCGGTGGAGCGGCCGAGCACGCAGGCCGCGCCGGTGATCTGGTGGCGGGCGCCGTTCACCTCGACCCAGCGGCGGACCGAGGCGCCGTGCCCGGCGCCGGGGAAGGCGCGGACGTTGCCGCCGGCCGGCGGGCCCGGGGGCATCGCGGGGGGCGCGGGCGGCTGCGGGGGCGCACCGTACTGCCCGGCGCCGGTCTGCTGCCACGGTGCGCCGGGGGCCGGTGCGGCCGGCTGGCGGTCGTAGCCGGGCTGCTGCTGCGGCGGGGCGTACTGCTGGGGCTCCTCGGCCGCCAGGGTGCGGCTGCGCACCCGGTACAGGCCGGTGTCCAGGTCGTCGGCCTTCTCCAGGTTCACCTGGAGCGGGCCCATGAAGGTGTACCGCTGGGCCTCGGCGTACTCGCGGACCATGCCGGCGAGCTCGGTGCCGAGCTGCCCCGAGTAGGGGCTGAGCCGCTCGTGGTCGTGCGGGCTGAGCTCGACGATGAAGTCGTTCGGCACGACGGTGCGGTCGCGGTTCCAGATGCTCGCGTTGTTGTCGCACTCGCGCTGCAGAGCGCCGGCGATCTCCACGGGCTGGACCTCGGACTTGAACACCTTGGCGAAGGTGCCGTTGACGAGACCCTCCAGCCGCTGCTCGAACTTCTTCATCATCCCCATGGGGCACCCCCTTCCAGGGTTCGTTCGCCTGCCTGCCGATCCGGCCCCTCCGGGGAGGCGTCCTCCGCGGAGCCGGTCGTGCCTACTTGCGGTACTTCCGTACTGATCGTATCCACGCCGGGCCCTTCCGTACGGTTCCCGGACCGCGTGGTGCCGGGGGGTGGGCTCGGACACACAGGGTGACGCATTCCGGGTGCGGGACGCCAGGTGTGTCCGTGGGAACCGTCCGCCGTCCTTCGTCCGCCCGTTCGTCGCGCAGCCGTTCGGAGGTGGTCGGTCTCCCCGGGAAACGGATTCGGAGCAGCCCCCCGGGTCGTGCTAATGTTTTCCACGTCGGAAGGGCCGCCCGGAAGGGAGCCGGACCGAGGAAGCGCCGAGGGCCACATGGTACCGAGCGGTTCCGAGGATCGGACGGCAGTGAAGACGACACCCATGCGCGGGTGGCGGAATAGGCAGACGCGCTGGATTCAGGTTCCAGTGCCCGAAAGGGCGTGGGGGTTCAACTCCCCCCTCGCGCACAGCGAAGCCCCGCAGATCTTCGGATCTGCGGGGCTTTCTCGTTGTCCCGAAGGACCTTGCAAGACCCCGGAGGCGCAGCGGCCGCCGGGGTCAGGAGCGGGTGGCCGGGAGTTCGGCACGGACCTCGAAGCCGCCGTCCTGGGTGGGGCCGGCGGTAAGGGTCCCGCCCAGCAGCTGGGCGCGCTCGCGCAGCCCGACCAGGCCGTGGCCGCCGCCCGGCAGGGTCTCGGCCGGCCGGACCGGCGGTGGCTCGTTGCGGACCTCGACCCGCAGCCGGCGGCCCTTCGCCCGGACCCGCACGTGCACGACCGCCTCCGGGGCGTACTTGGTGATGTTGGTGAGCGCCTCCTGGACCGTCCGGTAGGCGGCCCGTTCGACCGCCTCCGGCCACGGGCGGTCACCGGGGTTCAGTTCGGCGTCGGCGGCCAGGCCGCTCTCCTCGATCAGCCGGGGCAGGTCGGCCAGCCGGGGCTGCGGGGCGAGCGGGGCGTCCGGGAGCGGGCCGCCGGTGCCGCGCAGCACCCCGACCATCTGGCGCAGCTCGTCCAGGGTCCGCACGGACAGCTCGCGGATGGTCCGGGCGACGGTCGCGGCGGCCGGGTCGGCGGTGCTCACCTGGAGCGCGCCGGCCTGGATGCTGATCAGGCTGACCTGGTGCGAGACCACGTCGTGCATCTCCCGGGCCAGCCGGCCGCGCTCGCTGATCAGCACCCGCTCGGCGAGCAGCCGGCTCTCCCGCTCCTGGCCGCGGGTCAGCTCGTCCAGGCGGGCGGCCAGTTCCCGCCGGGTGCGGGAGAGCAGGCCGGTGGCGGCCGGCCCGGCCGCCAGCATCACGGCCTGGATGGCGTCCAGGGCGGTGCCCCGGCTGAGGTCGATGATCGGGTTCGAGAACGGCCAGTGGAAGAAGTCGACCAGGGTGAACAGGGCCGCGCAGGGGAACAGCACCTTCGCCCTGGGGCGCTCGGTGGCCACCGTGTAGACGGCGGTGATCGGGGCCAGCCAGATCGCCTCGACCCAGGTGCCGGGCATGGTGAGCAGCAGCACCGTCACCGGGAAGCGGCGGCGCCAGAACAGCGCGACGGCGGCCAGGGTGGAGAGCGCCACCTGCCACCAGGAGGAGCCCCGGGACACCAGCGCGGCGTCCATCAGGGAGTACAGGACGGGCAGCAGCAGCATCAGCCAGGGCGCGGTGCACCAGGCCGGCAGCCGGCGGGACGGCAGCTGGTCGGCGGCCGTCATGCCCCGTCGCCGGGCTTGGGCCGGACCAGGCCGGCCCGGTGGGCGAGCACGGCGGCCTGCACCCGGTTGGCGGCGCCGAGCTTGCCCAGGATCGCGCTGATGTGGTCCTTGACCGTGCCGGTGCCGAGGAAGAGCCGGTCGGCGATCTCGGCGTTCGACAGGCCCTCGCCGAGCAGGGCGAGGACGTCGAGCTCCCGGCCGGTCAGGGTGCGGGCCAGCGCGGTGGCCTCGGCGTCCGGGCCGCCGCCGTCCACGTAGCCGCCGATGACCGTGCGGGTGACGGTCGGGGAGAGGATGTTGCCGCCGGCCGCGAGCACCCGGACGGCGTGCACCAGCTGCTCCGGGGCGGTGTCCTTGAGCAGGAAGCCGGTCGCGCCGGCCCGCAGCGCGGTGCCGATGTACTCGTCGGTGTCGAAGGTGGTGAGCATCGCCACGGCGGGCGGGTCGGGCAGGGCGCGCAGCCGGCGCAGCACCGAGATGCCGTCCAGGTCGGGCATCCGGATGTCGAGCAGCACCACGTGCGGGCGCAGGCGTCGGACGTGGTCCTCGGCCTGCCCGCCGGAGCAGTCGCCGACCACCTCCAGGTCGGGGGCGGACCCCACGATCAGGCCGAGGCCCGAGCGGACCAGGATCTCGTCGTCGACGATCAGCACGCGGGTGGTGGTGATGAGTGCCTCCTCGGTTCGGGCGGCCGGGTTCGGTCGGTCCGCGGGGGTCGCTTTGAGAGTAGGGGTAGGTACGGCGGGGTGCCGAACCCGTGGGGGTCCCAACCCCCGCCGTTCGGCGGGGGTGGGAATCCGCTACCCGGTTCACGCAATTCTCAGGAATAGTGCGGAACCATGGAGTTGGCTGCCCTTTTCCGGCCTGCCGCTCGCTGCGGGCGGCCGGGTGGGCGGGGGTGGCCGGTCAGTCCGTCGGGCCCGTGCGGGCGCCCGGCGCCGGGCCGTGTGCGGATGCGCCCCACCATCTGATCGTTTGGAATTGAGCTGTGTCGTCCATTGTGAAGTCGGAGCCCTCCGCAACCTCCGCCGGTCCGCGGCCCACCGGACCGCTCGACCGCTGGCGCCCGAGGGCCGCTGCCGCCTCCGTCTGGTACCTCCGCCTGCTGGCGCTGCTCAACCTGGCCACCGTGCTGCTGGTCCCGTGGGGGAACCAGGTCAACGAGCACAACGAGGGTGAGTACTTCACCCCCTACCTGATGACCTCCGGCCTGGCGGCCGCAGTGCTCTCGGTGTTCCTCGCCGTCGCGATGCGGCGGCGCAAGCGGGCCGCGTGGATCTTCAACGCGGCGCTCAGCAGTGTGTTCGCCCTGCTCTACCTGGCGGTCATGCTGCTGCCCGGCGAGCGCTTCAACAAGCACCCGCTCAACTACATCTCCACCATCCTGACCTGCCTGTTCGTGCTGTCGCTGCTGATCGGGCGCAAGGAGTTCACCTCCAAGGGCGACCGCTCCAACCCGAAGACCGCGGCCGCCACCTTCGTCGGCGGGCTGTTCTTCGGCGGCGCGGTCGGTGCGCTGCTGGTCTGGCTGACCAACGAGCTGGACGGCGCGGGCTGGTGGGACCTGTTCCGTTACTCCGTCGGCCGGATGATCACCATCACCCCGACCGAGCACCTGCGCTCCGTGATCGCCGCCCCGACCTGGGTGAACGCCGCGATCAACGCGATGGGCGCGGTGCTGTTCCTGCTGGTGCTCTACGTCGCCTTCCGCAGCCCGCGCGGCAAGGAGCTGCTCACCCCCGAGGACGAGGCCAAGCTGCGCGGCCTGCTGGACAAGCAGGGCGAGCGGGACTCGCTGGGCTACTTCGCGCTGCGCCGGGACAAGGCGGTGATCTTCTCCCCCAGCGGCAAGGCCGCGGTGACCTACCGGGTGATCGGCGGGGTCTCGCTCGCCTCGGGCGACCCGATCGGCGACCCGGAGGCCTGGCCGGGCGCGATCGACGCCTGGCTGTCCGAGGCCCGCGAGCACGCCTGGGCGCCGGCCGTGATGGGCGCCTCCGAGGAGGCCGGGGTGATCTACGCCCGGCACGGCCTGGACGCGCTGGAGCTGGGCGACGAGGCGATCGTCGAGCTGGACGAGTTCTCGCTGGACGGCCGCGCGATGCGGGTGGTCCGGCAGGCGTACAACCGGGTCAAGCGGGCCGGGTACACGGTGCGGATCCGCCGCCACGAGGACATCTCCGAGGCGGAGATGGCCGAGCTGGTGGCCAAGGCCGACGAGTGGCGCGACGGGGCGACCGAGCGCGGCTTCTCGATGGCGCTGGGCCGGCTCGGCGACCCGGGCGACGGCCGCTGCGTGATGCTGGAGTGCAGCGACGGCGAGGGCGAGCTCAAGGCGCTGCTGAGCTTCGTCCCGTGGGGCCCGGACGGGCTCTCGCTGGACCTGATGCGCCGGGCCCGGGACACCGAGAACGGCCTGATGGAGTTCATGGTGATCGAGCTGCTGCAGCGCGCCGAGGAGGTCGGGCTGAAGCGGGTCTCGCTGAACTTCGCGATGTTCCGCTCGGTCTTCGAGCGCGGTTCGCGGCTCGGCGCCGGCCCGGTGCTGCGGCTGTGGCGTTCCATCCTCGGATTCTTCTCGCGCTGGTGGCAGATCGAATCGCTGTACCGCGCGAACGCCAAGTACCGGCCGATCTGGGAACCGCGCTACCTGCTGTTCGAGAAGAGCAGCGAGATTCCGCGGATCGGCATCGCGAGTGCGCGCGCCGAGGGATTCATCGTCGCGCCGAGCCTGCCCGCCCTGTTCCGACGCCGGCACGCCGGGCCCGCCGTGGTGGCGCCCCGGCTCCCGGTGTCGGCCCGGGACGGGAAGGGGTAGCCCTCCGTCGGGGGGCGGAGGGGGGCCATCGGCCGTACGGGGGGTCCGGAGGGGGGATCGGTCTCCCTCCTGAGGATGACCTCGATCCCCATCCATGCCGATGTGGATTTGTTAACAGGCTTCTAATGTTGAGGTAGCTGACGAGTTCGGGGATTCAGGAGAAACGGTTGTGATGGACAGGACCCACGCGGGGGGCGTGCGAAAGGGGCCGCTGGCGCTAGCCAGAACGGCCGCTGTCGCCGAGTGGGGAACGTTGTACCTGACGGTCCGGGGAGCGGTGCTGCGAAAGAAGTTCGCCGCATTCCCGCTGGCCACGGTGGCGACGTTTCTGATCCTGCTGTTCAGCGTCGTCCAGCACCTGCCGGGCGGCGAGCGCTTCGTCAACCACATCGGGGTGGTGCGGGCCTCCCTGCCACTGGACGTCTCGCTGCTGCGCACCCCGCTGTCGCTGTACGTGCCGGCGCTGGACCTGCCGGTCTGGGGGGCGCTGGCGCAGGTCTTCGTGGTCTTCGCGATCGCCGAGGTGGTGCTCGGCCGGCGGATGACCCTGGTGGTCGCCTACGCGTGCACCCTGGCGGGCACGCTGTTCGCCCGGGTCGGGGTGGCGATCGGGCCGGGCCACCTGTTCGGCTTCCCGAAGTGGGTCGCCTACGTGCGGGACACCGGGCCGTCGGCCGCCGTGGTGGCGCTGGCGATCTGCATCGCGTTCCGTACCCGGGCCTGGTTCACCGCCGGCACGGTGGTCGTCCTGATGGTCGGCGAGGCGGTCGTGCTGCCCAACCTGGCCGGTCTGGAGCACGTGGTCGCGGTGATCACCGCGCTGCTGATCGCCGTCTCGGTCGAGGTCTTCGGGGACTTCTGGCCGCGGGTGCTGGCCGGGGTCGGCGCGGCCACCTCGGTGGCGGCCAGTGCCTCCCGGGAGGTCGCGGCGGAGGCCCGGCGCCGGTCGGCGGGGGCCGTCATCCCCTGAGCCGCGCTCCATCCGATCCGTCGGCCGCGTACGGGACACCGCCCGTACGCGGCCGTCACGCGTGCGGGAGGGGCAGCTCGAACCAGACGACCTTCCCCACCGCCTTGCGGGCGGTGCCCCAGTGCTCGGCGAGCTTGGTGACCAGGGTGAGGCCGCGGCCGGTCTCGCCGAGCTGCTCGGCCGGCTCCAGCGAGGGCAGGTTGTGGTTGTCGTCGCTGACCTCGACCAGCAGCTTGTCCACCCGGATCAGCTGGAGCTGCACCCGGTCCCGGGCCACCCGGACGGCGTTCGTGACCAGCTCGCTGACCAGCAGCTCGGTGGTGTCGCTGAGCGCCTCCAGGTGCCAGGACGCCAGCTGCTCACGGACCAGCGACCGGGCCCGGCGGACCTCGCGCTGGTCCACGGTGAGGTCCCAGGTGGCCACCTCGGACGGGGCGACCCCGTCGAAGCGGGCCACCAGCAGGGCGACGTCGTCCTTGCGGTCGTCCGAGTGCAGCCGCCGCAGCACCTCGTCGCAGGCCTGTTCGGGGCTCTGCTGCGGGTCGATCAGGTTGCCGCACAGCGCGGCCAGCCCGGCCCCTATGTCCCCGCCCCGGACCTCGACCAGTCCGTCGGTGCACAGCACCAGCATCGAGCCGTCCGAGACGTCGATGGTCTTGGCGACGAAGGGCACCCCGCCGACGCCGATCGGCGCACCGGCCGGGATCTCCAGCAGCTCGCCGGTGCCGTCCGGGTGCACCAGGACCGGGGGGACGTGGCCGGCGCTGGCCAGCTCGCAGGTCCGGTTGATCGGGTCGTAGACCGCGTACAGGCAGGTGGCGAGGTGGTCGTCGCCGAGCTTCTGGGCCAGGTTGTCCAGGTGCCGCAGCAGCTGGCCGGGCGGCAGGTCCAGGGCGGCGAGGGTCTGCATCGCGGTGCGGAAGCGGCCCATCGCGGCGGCCGAGTGGATGCCGTGGCCCATCACGTCGCCGACCACCAGGGCGACCCGGCTGCCGGGCAGCTGGATCGCGTCGAACCAGTCGCCGCCGACCTCCGCCTTCGGATCGCCGGGCAGGTAGCGGTGGGCGATCTGCACACCGGGGATCTGCGGCGGGCGGGTCGGGATCATCGAGCGCTGGAGGGTGGTGGCGACCCGGGCCTCGGCGCGGTGCAGCCGGGCGTTGTCCAGCGACAGCGCGGCCCGGACCGCCAGCTCCTTGAGGGTGGCGGCGTCGCTCTCGTCGAACGGGGCGCGGTCCGGCAGCCGGAGCAGCTTGAGGATGCCCAGCACGGTGCCCCGGGCGGACAGCGGGACCACCAGCATCGAGCGGCCGGAGACCACCGGGGCCAGCCGGACGCCGCCGAGCGCTATGGCGTAGTCGACCGCGACGTCCGCGCTGACCACCGGGACCAGCACCGGCTGGTTCAGCTGCAGGGCCATCCCGGGCGGGGTCCGGCGCGGCATGCTGACCAGCGAGCCCTCGGAGAGCACGTGGTCCCAGGCGCCGCCGGCCTCGTTGAAGACCAGGGCGACCCGGCGCAGCATGGTGTCGTCGTCCGGGCGGGCGACCGGCAGCTCGGAGTCCGAGATCAGCCCGTCCACGAGGTCCACGCAGGCGAAGTCGGCGACCCGGGGGACCAGCACCTGGCACAGCTCGTGGGCGGTGAAGCCGAGGTCCAGGGTGGTGCCCACCTTGCCGCCGACCTCGTTCAGCAGCGCCAGTTGCTCGCCGGCCTGTCCGTTGGTGAGGAACGGGCTCAACCGGCCGCTGGACGGTGCCCCGGCGCCGGGCGGGGCCTGGCCGGGGCGGCGGGGCGGGAGGCCGTGGACGGACGACTCGACGGCGGCCTGCTGCTCGATGGCGGCTCCTCCTCCGGTGCGCGGGGGTGCCTCGCGGACGGAGGCGGGGGACGGGACGGGCCGGGCGGGGCCGGGTGGGGCCGCTTCGCGCCGTCTCGACTCGGGGGCGGTCGGGGTCTGGGCGGCCGGTTCGGGCGGGACCGGCTCGCGTTGGGCGGGCAGCGGGCCGGCCGGGCGGCGGCCCGGCGCGGAGTGCTCGCCCTGCGGCGGCGGACCGAGCCGGGCGGCGCGCTGCTGGGGCGTGGGGTAGCGGCGGCCCAGGCCGGCGGCCACGTGCGCGGTGCCGTTCTGCGGGTCGGAGGGCAGCACCGGCAGCACGGTGGTCGGGTCCAGCCGCAGGGCCGGCAGCCCGCCCCGCGCCACCGCCTCCCGCAGCAGCGCCCGGTGGGCGTCGGGCAGCAGCCGGGCCAGCGGCTCGGGCAGCCCGGCGGCGGGCGGGGTGAGCGCGGCGGTCAGCCCGTGGAAGCCGCCCCGGGCGGCGGGCGCGGCGGCGAACGGCAGCAGCCGCTCGCCGAGCGCCAGCCGGGGCCCGGCGGTGCGCAGCGGGCGGGCGTCGGCGGCGAGGGCGAGCACGCCGCCGGTCGGGCCGGGCAGCGGGTAGGCCCACCAGAGCACGTCGCGCTGGTGCTCCTCGCGGTCGGTCACGGTCAGCCGGCCGGCCCAGGGGCGGCCGGCGGCGGTCAGCCCGGCCAGGGTGTCGAGGGCGTCGCAGCGGCGGCGCACCGCGCAGCGGTCGAGCACCCGGGACTCCAGGGCGGGCAGCAGGCCGGCGGCGGGGCGGTCGGTGACGGCCTCGGCGCGGTGCCCGAACAGTTCCTCGGCGGCCCGGCTCCACTGGGCGATCCGGCCGCTCCGGTCGATCAGCACGAGGGCGAGGCGGACCAGGGCGGCCACCCCGGTCGGATGGTCGCCCGGGGTGGTCCCGGCGCCCGCCGGCAGCGGTGTGGAGTTGGACTCGGCCACCATGGATTCGGTCTGCTCCCGCCTGGCCGCCACGCCTGGAGGCGGCCGTCTCTCCGGAGGAAGGCACGCTGTGCGGATACCAGCGAAGCACGGACCGGGCCGGGCTCGACACCGAAACGGGGAGATTCATCAGGATCGGTTGCGTGTCGGGTGCCGCGCGCCGGTTCGTACGCCCGCTTCACCCGGACGGAGCCCCGGAACACGGCGGTAGGGTGGCAGGCCGGGCCGCCCGCGCGGCGGCTCCGCAGGACCCAGCCGGCCGGACGAGACAGAGGCGAGATCGTGACCGCGCAGAGCCCCGTTCGCTGGACGGACCCGGAACAGCAGGAGCTGGAGGAGCGGGTCGCCGCGGCCGAGCTCGCCTGGCTCAGCATGGACGTGGACGTGCAGACGCTGCGGGTCGAGATCGACAACTTCGCCCTGATCCACCACCAGCTGCTCGGCCCGCTGTACGCCCGGCTGGACGAGCTCGACGCGCTGGTCGCCGAGGCCGTCGCGGCCCGCACCGGCCGCCCCGAGGACCTGCGCCGGGCCGCCGAGGCGCGCCGGCAGGTCGAGGAACTGCCCGACCTGGACGCGCTGTTCGACTCCGTCCGGGAGAAGTCCGCGGCGGGTGCGGAGGGCGCCGAGGAGGCCGTCGCGCCGCCGCCCGCCGCGCCGGCCCGGGTGCGGCCGGGGAAGGACGCCCAGCGGATCTACCGCGAGCTGGTCCGTCGCGCCCACCCGGACCTGACCACCGACCGGGACGAGCAGCAGCGCCGGGCGGACTTCCTGGTCCGGGTCAACCAGGCCTACGCGTACGGCGACACCGCCGCGCTGACCGACCTGGCCGCCGAGTGGTCCACCGCGCCGGAGGCCGCGCCCGCCGTCGACTCCCCCGACCGGCTGGGCTGGCTGCGCCGCCGGCTGGGCTGGCTGACCGCCAAGATCACCGAGACCGCGACCGAGCAGGTCCGGCTGGAGCAGACCCCGATGGGCCAGCTGCTCGCCCTCGCGCCGCAGGACCCGGACCGGCTGCTGGAGCAGCTCGCCGAGGAACTGCTCGCCAAGGCCGCCGCGCAGCAGGCCGAGCTGGCCCGGCTGCTCGGCGCCCCCGATCCGGCCCACCGGCAGCCGGCGGTGGGCGACAATGGCACCGACCCGAACCGAGCCCAGGAGAGCCCCACGATGTTCGCGCAGATCCCCACCACCGACGCCGCCTCCGTGCCGGCCGACGCCGCCCTGCTGGACGTGCGCGAGCAGGACGAGTGGGACGCCGGCCACGTGGACGGCGCGCTGCACATCCCGATCGGCGAGGTGATCGCCCGGATCGGCGAGCTGCCGGACGGGAAGCTGTACGTGCTCTGCCGGGTCGGCGGCCGCTCCGCGCAGGTCGTCCAGTACCTGGTGCAGCAGGGCCGGGACGCGGTGAACGTGGACGGCGGGATGTACGCCTGGGAGGGCGCGGGCCGGCCGATGGTCAGCAGCACCGGCCAGACCGCCTTCGTGCTGTAGCGCCCGACCGGCGCCGGGGCCCGGGGTGCGGGCCCCGGCGGGCGGCGGGTAGGGCAGGATGGGCGCGCGACGCGCCGGTGCCGCCGGCGGCGCGCCGATCGGGCGGGGGCCATGACGGAGACCACGGACCGGGCCGCCCCCGGACGCACCTGGTCGAGGCCCGCCCAGCTCGTCCTCGGGCTGGCCGCCGCGGCGCTGGTGACCGGCACCGGGCTGTTCCTGGCCGCGGTGTTCCTGCACGTCGCGCCCGCCAACACGCTGTCCCGGCAGTACCAGGGCGAGGTCGACGGGGTGGTGTACCCGGAGTTCGAGCAGAACTGGAAGCTGTTCGCGCCCAATCCGCTGCAGCAGAACGTCACCCTCGACGCCCGGGTGCGCACCGCCGGGACCGGCGGCGCCACCCTGACCCGCGACTGGATCGGGCTGACCGCCCGGGACATCGCCGCGATCCGGGGCAACCCGGCGCCTAGCCACGTCGACCAGAACATGCTGCGCCGCGCCTGGGACTTCTACGACGGCTCGCACGACCCGCAGGACGAGCGGCTCACCAACCCGCGCGGCCGGCTGGCCGAGCAGTACCTCAAGCGGATCGCGTTGCAGCGGATCGGGCGGACGGTGGACGGCGAGCGGGTCCTGGGGATCGAGTTCCGGGTGACCACCGCCACCGTGCCGCCGCCGGCCTGGAGCGGTGAGGCCGCGCCGCCCCCGCCCAGGACGCGGGAGCTGCCGTGGTGGCCGGTCGGGGACGAGGACTACCGGGGGTTGGGGTGAACGAGGCTTCGACGCCGGTGGAGCCGGTGGCGGCCGGCACGCTGGACGGGATCCCGCGGCAGGGCGGGCCGTCGCCCGTCGCCGCACCGGCTCCGGCTCCGGCCCCGGCACCGCCGGCCCGCGGCCCGGTCGCGGTCCTCGGGCGGGCCATGGCGGCGTTCACCGGGCAGGTGCTCGGCCGGCACCAGGCCGCGGTGGTGCGGATCGGCTTCGGGCTGGTCTGGCTCGCCTACCTGCTGCGCGAGTGGCCCCACCGGCGGGTGCTGTACGGCGACCGCTCGCCCTGGTCGGCGGACCTCGCCCGGCAGCTGCTGGCGGACAACGGGGCGTTCACCGTGCTGCCCTGGTTCGACGGGCGGCTCTGGTTCGAACTGGTCTACCACCTGGCCCTGCTGGCCGCCCTGGCGGTGCTGCTGGGCTGGCGGACCAGGGCCGCCACGGTGCTGTTCCTGGTCACCGTGCTGTCGCTGCAGAACCGCAACGTGTTCCTGGGCGACGGCGGGGACAACGTCGTCCACCTGATGGCGGTGTACCTGGTCTTCACCCGCTGCGCCGAGGTCTGGTCGCTGGACGCGCGCAGGGCCCGGCCCGGCCGGTCCGGGGTGGTGCTGTGGGCGCTGCTCGGCGCGGTGCTGGCGCTCTGTCAGGCCGGCGACTTCTCCGGGGACAGCCTCACCTGGACCGCTCCGACCTTCCCGTACCTCGGCTGGGCGCCGCTGTTCTGGGGGCTCTGGGTGGTGGCCGGGCTCTGGTGGCTGCTCGGCCGGCTCCGGCCGGACGGCGAGCCGCGGGCGGTGCTCGACGCGCTGGCCACCATGGTGCACAACTGCGCGATGCTGGTGATCGCCGCCGAGGTGGTGCTGGTCTACGCCACGGCCGGCTGGTACAAGGTGCAGGGTTCGCGCTGGCAGGACGGCACGGCGCTGTACTACCCGCTGCACCTGGACTACTTCGCCCCCTGGCCGGCGCTGTCCGGGCTGGTCGGCGCGGCCCTGCTGCCGGTCTTCCTGATCTCGTACGGCACGGTGGTCCTCCAGGTCGCGTTCCCGTTCACGCTGCTGAACCGGCGGGTCAAGAACGTGCTGCTGGCGGTGCTGATGGCCGAACACCTCGGGATCGCGGTGGTCCTCGGACTGCCGGTGTTCTCGCTCGCGATGGTCGCGGCCGACGCGGTGTTCCTGCCCACCGGTGCCCTGCGGTGGACGGCGGCGCGGCTCGACCGGGTACGGCGGAGGCTGGTGCGGGCGCCCGCCGCCTAGGATGTCGGTATGTCCTGGTTCGCCGCCCTTCGTGACACCGCGCGGACCGGACTCACCCTGGACCGGGCGCTCACCGACCCCAAGCGGGCGCTGCGCGGGGCCGTCGCCGTGGCGCTGGTGCTCTTCCCCACCCTCGCCCTGGGCGGGGTCGCGCTCGCCACCTCGGCCGCGATGGGCGCGTTCATCGCGGGCTCGGCCACCTTCCAGCGCAGCTTCCGGCCCCGGGCCAGCCTGGCCGTCGCCGCCGGGTTCGGGCTCGGGATCAGCACCTTCCTCGGCTACCTGGCCGCCGGGGTGTACGGGCTGTTCCCGGTGCTGCTCGCGGTCTGGGCCTTCGGCGCGGGCCTGGCCTGGGCGATCGGGCCGACCGCCGGGGTGGTCACCGCCAACACCCTCTCGGTGATGCTGATCGTGGTCCAACTCCCGGTCAGCGCGACCGCGGCGCTCGGCCACGGGCTGGTCGCCGCGCTCGGCGGGGTCGCCCAGGCCGTCGTCATCACCCTGTGGCCGATCGGGAGCTGGTCCGCCCAGCGGGCCGCGCTCGCCGACACCTATGCCGAACTCGCCGACTACGCACGCCGGTTGCGGCAGGACCCGACCGCACACGTCGACCCCGAGCCGTTCATGACGGCCCGGCACGCCTCCGCGGTGACCCCCTGGCAGGACCGCCACCGGCCGCCCGAACTGCGCGGCCTGCGCGGCATCGCCGAACGGATCCGGCCCACCCTCGCCGCGCTCGCCGACCCCAAGGTGGGCGCCCCGGAGGAGGGGCCGGAACGCGACCGGGCCCGCGAGGTGCTGGCGGCCGCCGCCGAGGTGATGGACGCCCTCGCCCGGGCCGTCCGCACCGGCGACCCGGTCCGGCTCCCCCGCTCGGCGCCGACGCTGACGCTGGTCCGGCCGGACGACGGGACGCCGCTGCAGGGTGCGGCCCGGCGCTCCGCCCGGCGGCTGGGCGGACTGCTGCGCAAGGCCGCGGACACCCTGGACCGCAACGACGAGGACACCATCACCACCCCGGTGGTCGGGGCCGGCGGGGCGCTGCACAAGCCGTCGATCTCCCGGATGCTGCCGGTCGCGCTGCGGGCCGTCCGGCGGCAGCTGCGGCCGCGCTCGGCGATCTTCCAGCACGCCGTCCGGCTGGCCGCGGTGGTGACCGGGGCCTACCTGCTGGCCCGGCTGGCCGGGTTCCACCACGGGTACTGGGCGCCGATGACCGCGGCCATGGTGATGCGGCCGGACTTCGCCCAGACCTACAGCAGGGGGGTCGCCCGGCTGGCCGGGACGGTCGTCGGGGTCGCCGTCTCCACGCTGGTGGTGCAGTTGGCCCACCCGGGCGAGTGGGTGCTGGCCGCGCTGGCGGTGCTGTGCATCGGCGGGGCGTACCTGGCGTTCCGGACCGGGTACGCGCTGACCACGGTCGGGATCTCCTCGTACGTGGTGTTCCTGCTCGGGCTGCAGGCGGGGGACCCGCTGCAGACGGCCTTCGAACGCGTCGGGCTGACGCTGCTCGGCGGGTCGCTGGCGCTGCTGACGTACGCGCTGTTCCCCACCTGGCAGACGGCCCGGCTCGGGGAACGGCTCGCCGAGTGGCTGGCGGCGGCCGGGCGGTACGCGGCCGCGGTGATCGACTGCTACGAGCAGCCGGGGGCGCCGCGCGGGCGGGTCGTGCGGTCCGCGCTGCTGGACTCGCGGGAGGCGCGCTCCGAGCTGCTCCAGGCGATGCAGCGGGCCGACTCCGAACCGGGGCGGCACGAGTCGGGGCTGACCGGGGTGACCCGGCGCCAGATCGACCGGGCCCGGGCGGCGGTCGGGCACCTGGGGCGGGCGGCGGTGCTGCTGGAGGCACACCTGCCGGCCGCCGACGCGGACCCGGTGCCGGGGGCGGCCGAGTACGCGGAGGAGCTGCGGCTGGCCACGGCGTTGGCGGCGGCGGCGCTGTTGACCGGGCGGCCGGTGGAGTTCGGGGCGGTGCGGGAGGCGCAGGGGCGGTTGGAGGCGGGGTTGGAGGGGGCTCCGGCGGGGGTGCAGCGGGATGTGGTGCGGGCGGGGACGCGGTTGGTGGGGGTGGCTTTGCGGGATTTGGAGCGGGCGTTGCGGGGGGTTTCTTCGGAGGGGGGCTCTCGGGAGGGTGGGTGACGCCGGGGGCGGTTCCGGGGGTGGGCGCTCCGGGGGCTGGGTGATTTTCGGACTGCCGACTCTCATCGGGGGTGGCTGGGCGCCGTTGGCAGTCTGAAAATCACAGATCGGAAG
>NZ_JBFBGS010000067.1:0-51118 GCF_040684795.1 Kitasatospora sp. NPDC089797
GGTCGAGCCAGCTGTCGATCTGGGGGAGCAGGAGGGTGGCCGTGGGGTCGCTCATGAGTGCGAGCCTTCCGTGAACGTCGTCGGGGGCCGCCTGCAGGCGGCCCCCGGCTCTCATCTTTGCGGGTCGGTCGGACAGGTGGGGCTGGTCTGCGGAAACTCCGCTTCCGTGCTGGTGGTGCTACGCGTCGCCGAGCAGGAAGGCGGTGGTCGAGGTGTCTTCGGTGCGGGTGGCGAGCGCGGCCTGCGCCCGGTCGTACGGGAGGTCCGCCCCGAGGGTGGCCCGGGCTGCGCGGCGCACATCGACCAGCGAGGCGGAGGAGCCGTGCTCGGCGACGGCCAGGTCGGCGGCGGCCGGGTCCGCCCAGATCGGGTGCTGCTGGCGCATGTCCACGCCGGGGGCGAGGACCATGCGGCCGGCGGCGGTCTCCTCGGGCGCGGCCTCGGCCATGTGCTGCGAGAAGCGGGTGCTGCCGCAGATGGTGACGATCGGCGGCAGCAGGTCACCGGTGTCGGGGGTGTAGTGCATCGCTGGCCTTTCTTGGTTGGTCCTGTTGGGTCCAACAGGTCTTGTGATCCCGGGCCGGGAGGGATGGACAGGTCAGGGGGCGGTGGGGCTCTGCTTGCGGTCGGCGGAGCAGCGGGCGCAGTACGCGGTGCCGTCGGGCAGGAGCTGGCCGTCTTCGGCCTGGTCGTGTCCGCGGCGGCAGTGGGTGGGCCGCTGGGGGCTGCCGAGGACCAGGCGCAGGGCGGCGCGGTCGCGCTGGCGGCGGGGGAGGTCGTCGATGTGTTCGGGGGCGACACAGTGCCGGGTGCCGCAGCCGGGGGCGGCGTAGCCCTGCGGGTCGGTGCCGTGCTTGATCCGGAAGGCGATCCGGGCCGCGGTGTAGCACCGGCCGGAGTGGCGCATCACCGGGGTTCCGCTGGTGCGCTGCCGCTCACCGGTCCACGCCAGGTGGCCGCCGGGCAGGTCGCGGACGCGCAGGCGCCACTTCTGTTCGACGGTCAGGGGCTGGGCGGGAGTGTTCGGCAGGCCGAGTTCCTGGCGGAGCAGGGCGACATCGTGCTTGTCGACGCGGAGCTGGCGGGCGATCGCGCTGTTGCTCAGGCCCGCGGTGAGGAGGTCGCGGGTCGCGCCGAGCTTCGCCGGGTTCACCGTGCCTCCTTCTCGTCGAGTTCGGCCAGGGCGTATCGCAGCTGGCGCCGGAGGTCGTCGACCTGGTTGCGGAGGCGGTGCGGGTCGTCGAGGGGGGTCTTGAGGTCGAGCAGGGTGACCGGCACGGCGCTGGGGTCGCCGGCCTGGGTCCAGGTGATGTTCCAGGCGACCTCGTCCGGCCAGCCGTTGTCCTGGCTGTGCTCGATTGGGACGGCGAAGGCGGCCCAGGTCTCGGTCAGGGCGCGCAGGCTGCGCATCGCGCCGGGGGTGGTGTCGTCGAGGAGGTTGGCCCAGTCGTGATTGCGGCGCATGTGCCGGTTGGCGGTGGCGACCAGTCGGCGCCAGTCGAGTCCGGGTCCGTGGCCGAGCGCGAGGAAGGCGTACTCCCCGTGGTCGTTGAGGAGGGCGGCGACGGGCAGTCCGTAGGGGATGTCGAAGGCGTGCTCGAGGAGGTCCTTCGGGCCGGCGGGGTCGGGGATCCAGAGCTCTTCGACGGGCTCGCCGAGCGAGTTGACGCGGATCGTGAACGGCCAGTCGATGGTGATCAGGTCCATGGGGGCCCTTCCAGGCGGGGTGGGTGGAGCTGGGTGGTGTTGGGTCCATCGGGCCCAATGGGGGTGTTGGACCCGATGGGCGGTCAGATGTCGAAGGACAGTTGGCCGGCCGCCTCTCGGGCGGCCCGGCGGGTGGCGGCGGCGCTCTCGCGGTGGTGGTCGCGGTCGTAGTGGAGGTGGCAGCCCTGGCACATCGCGCGCAGGTTCTGCGGGTCGCAGTGTTCGGGCTGGTGGTCGAGGTGCGCGGTGGTCAGCACGACGGTGGAGCCGGTGCCGTACGCGGGCCGGCCGTGGCGGTTGGGGCAGCGGCCGGGGTGGGTTCCCCGGCCGCATTCGCCCAGGCATTCGCACTGCCAGCCGCCGCGTTCCTTGATCGCGCGGGAGACCTCCGGCCAGTCGGCCGGGTACCGGGCGCGGTTCTCGGGGCGGATCGGCACGGTCGGCGCCGCTGGCTCAGGCCGCGAGGCCGTGGCCGGCGGCGGCCGGGGCGGTGGTGGCCCTGCGCCAGGCGTCGACCACGTGCCCCGGCACCACGCCGGCCGGGGAGACCTCGACGCCGTTGGCGGAGGCCCAGGCCCGCACCACCTTCGGGTCGTAGTCCCGCTCGCGCTTCTTGCGGGAGGCGGTGTTCTGCTCGGGCTGCAGCTCGGCGACCCGGCCGCGCAGCGCCTGCAGCTGCTCCTCCAGGCGGTCGATCTGGACCTGGGCGGCGCGCAGCTCGTCGTCGCGCTGGTGGCGCTCGCGCAGCGCGGTGATGCCGCTGCGGATGGTGGCGCCGTGCTCGCGGATCGCCTTGTCCTGGTGGGTGGCGGCCCAGGCGAGGAGCTCGTTGAGGACCTGGTCGCTGGTGACGTTGGCCACCACCGGGGTCACGGGCGTGGCGGCGTCGAGGGCGGTCAGGTCGACGGACGGGGTGGTCGAGGCGGCCTGGTCGGCGCCGAGGAGCCGCTGGACATCGCCGAGCGGGATGCCCAGCACGTCGGCGATCTCCTCGGCGCCGCGGCCGTCGCCGTGCATCGACAGGGCGACGGCGGTGTAGGCGGAGGGGCTGGTGGCCATGGGCACTTCCTTGGGTTCCGGCCGCCGGGCGGCGGTGTTGGACCTGTTGGCGGTGTTGGGGGCAATGGGGGCGGGGGCGATGCCGAGGACGTCCAGGAGCAGGCGCAGGTCGCCCGGCCCGGTGGCGTTCGCGGCGCAGACGAGGGCCGCGGCGCGCTGGTCGGCGGCGGTGACGGCACGGGTCGGGATCGAGGCGTCGCGTTCGGGTGCGGCGGGCATCAGGCGGCCCTGCGCAGGGTGTGGGCGAGGGTCAGCGGGGTGGGCCAGCGCCGTCCCCGGCGCCCGCGGCGCTTGCTGCGGTACATGGCGGCGTCGGCGGCCTCCAAGGCGGCGGAGACGGTCGGCACCGCGAGGTCGGCGAGCCGGGCGGCGCCGAGGGAGGCGCCGACCTGCAGGAGGCGGCCCTGGTGGTCGACCGGCCGGGCGAGGGCGTCACGCAGTTTCGTCACGCGCTCGGTGAGGTCGCCGTGGTCGGGGACGGCGGCGACGAACTCGTCTCCGCCGAGGCGCCCCGCGGCGCCGGCCGGGCCGCACCAGTCGGCGAGGCGGTGGGCGGTGGCGGCGAGCACGGCGTCGCCGGCGGCGTGGCCGTGCCGGTCGTTGACCGGCTTGAAGTGGTCGAGGTCGACCAGGAGCACCGCGGTGGGCCCGGCGGCGGTGAGCTGCTCGGCGCGTTCGGTCCAGGCCTGGCGGGTGTCGAGGCCGGTGAGCGGGTCGCGGCGGGCGCTCTGCAGCCGGGTGGCGAGGCGGTCGCGGTCGGCGAGGGTCTCCTGCAGGAGCGGCAGCAGGGCGGCCAGGTCGTGGTGGACGTACCAGGCGGCGCGCGGCCCGGCGTCCTCGTCCAGCTCGGAGGCCCAGGTGCGGGCGTGGGCTTCGAGGTGCCGTCGGGCGCGGTCTATGAGGTCGGCGGGTGCGGGTGCCATGGTGGTGGGGTTCCTCTCCGTACTGGGTTGCGGGCGAGGGATGCCGGGGCGGCCGGCCTTAGTCGGGTGTGCGGCCGCCCCGGCGCCGGTCAGTGACCGGCCGTCAGGTGCGGGGCGCGGTGGTCCAGGGGTCCTCGGACAGCACCGTGAAGTGCTCGACCTCGGTCTCGGCGCCGCTGTCGGCCTGGTCGGTGGAGTCGGGCTCGGGGGCGTCAGCGTCCTCGCAGGCCTGGGTGCAGTACCGGCGGGAGCCGTGGAACGGGGCGCCGCACAGATCGCACTCCGACTCCGCGGGCTCGCCGTCGAAGTCCTCGAAGTCGTCCTGGTCGCCGTCGCCGAAGTCGTCGGGTGCGTCCAGGCCGGGGCGGCCGTAGGCGCAGGTGCTGCACAGCGTCTCGGTGCCGTGGGTGGTCAGGCAGCAGCCGTCGTGGCAGGGCTCGTAGGGCGTGCAGCCGCAGCGCGGGCAGGACGAGGGGCCGGTGAAGGCCTCGGTCAGCACCCGCCACAAGAGGTCGCGCTCGCCGAAGGCCGGGTCGATCAGGGTGACCTGCCAGGCCCGGTGCATCGCGTGGATGGCCCGGTAGCCGGCCCCTCGCCAGATCCGGATCACATCCTCGCTGGCGAGCGAACGGCCGAACTTGGTGTGCGGCCGCTCGTCCCGCTCGGTGACGACCACCGCTCCCAGCGCGAGGCTGAGGCTCCCGCGCCCGTAGACGCGGATCATCAGGCCGTGCTGCTCGGCCACGCCGCGCAGCACCGCGAGGACATCCGGGTCGTTGGTGAAGCCCTGGACGGCGGCCCGCTGGCGCCTCCAGTGACCGTCTGCGCCCATGCCCCGGAAGCCGGGTTGGCTCGACTCGGTGACGAACCCGCCGCGGTTGCACAGCAGCAGCGCCGCGAGCAGGGCCGGGCTGTCGGTGGTCTCGCTGTCCGGCCCGTGGCCGGGGGTGTATCCGGGGCGGGAGGCGATGCGGCTCTCCAGCCACTGGGCGGTCAGCTCGCCGAGGTCGGCGGCGGTGCGCGCCGAGCGCCAGCGGCGCCGGTCCGCGAAGGACATCATCAGGTGCAGCTTGAACACGTCGGCCTCCTGGCCAGGTGGTTCGCGGGCTTCGTGTGGCGGGGCCGCCTGCGGGCGAGCCCGTGGCGGTCGGTCAGACGCGGGCGGCGGCCAGGATGGCGGGCTCCAGCTCGTGGGCCTCCGCCTCCTCCAGGCACACCTGCGCCTCGGCGCGGTAGCTGTCGGCGATCGGGCGCTCGAGCAGGCCGTAGTTGCCCTGCAGGTCGGCCAGCCGGGACTGGCGACGGCCATGGCTGCCGACCCGGTCGTACTCGGCCTCGGCCGCCTGCGGCCAGGCCGGGGCGGCGGCCTCCTGGTCCTTGGTGACGGGGTCGGTCATGATGAAGCCCTTCCTGTCGCGTCTTGCGGGATGGGAGGGCCCGGGGCGGCCGGTAGGCCGGCCAGCGTGGCGGCCGCCCCGGGGCGAAGTCAGAAGGTGAGCTCGTCGTCGCCGCCGTAGTGGCCCGTGGCGAGCGCCGGCGCCTTCGGCTCGTCGGCGGTGAAGGCGTGCTTGTCGCCGATGGAGAGCGAGGCCATGTCGAGGTAGCAGGCCGTCTCGCGCAGCTCGGCCGCCTGGTCGGCGTCGTACTGGTCGCGGTCGCGCTCGGCGTACCGGTCGGCGGCCAGGGCGATGACGTCGTGGATCTCGCGGACCAGGTGGACGCCGCGCACGCCGGCCAGGAGAGCGTCCAGGTCGGCCTCGGGCTGGCGGAGGTCGACGCGCAGCTGCCCGAGCGCGACGCCGGCTTCGATCGCCCAGTCCGTTTCCTCCAGGCCGTAGCCGTCGAACTCCTCCTCGTAGACGCCGAGTTCGGTGCTGTCGGGCGCGTGGGTCCGCAGGGCGGTGGTGATGAAGTCGTCGAAGGCGTCGCGCTCGGGGGCGACCAGGTCGGCCAGCGCGCCCAGGAAGGCGCGCAGCGCGTAGCCGGTGCCCACGCACCCCATCGCGACGAAGACGGCGGTGCCCAGGCTGACGGTGGTGAGGTCGGGCCGTCCGCCGAGCGGGACGAAGTGGGCGAGCACGACGGCCGCGGCGCTCACGGCCCCGATGACGTCGAAGGCGTCGCCCACGCTGTCGAGCAGGATGGCGGCGGTGGAGCGGATGCGGTAGGTGCGGGTGGTGAGGTGGTGGGTCACGGTTCCTCGCTTCTGGACTGGAGCGGGCCGGACTGTCCGGTCCCCCGAACCGCAGCGACCCCGGAAGTGCGGGGGCGGTGCGGCACGGCGGGCCGTCAGGCGCGGGGCGTCCTGCGGGCGCGGCGCTGTGCGAGGGCGGCGCCGGCCTTGGCCTTGGCCGCCTGTCCGGCCTCGCGGCCGGTCTTGTACTCGTTGAAGGTCCGCATGGCCATCACGGCGATGACCGCGATGACCAGGCCGGTGATGGCCAGGGTCTGCAGCAGGCTGATCAGCATCGGGCCGAGGACGACCAGGGCGGCGACCGCCCCGGCCCCGGCGCCGGCCGCGAGGACCAGACGCAGGGTGACCGGGCCGAGCTCGCTGGCCTGCCGCGGCTGCTGCATGACGATGATCTGCGGCGGGGCCGCGTAGTACGGCGTCTGCCCGGGCTGCTGGACGACGCCCTGCAGCTGGGTGCCGTACGGGCTCTGGGTCGGGTGGTAGGCGGCGGCCGGCTGGACCTGGTGGCCGGGGTAGGGCACCGGGACGTAGTGGTCGGCCATGGGCGTTCTCCGATCTGGCGGGGACGATCCGGTCTGTCCGGTCCCCCGCGCCGCACCGGCCCCGGGGCGGGGGCGGTGCGGCACGGCGGTCCGTCAGCCCGTGCAGCTGATGGAGCCGAGGAAGCGGCCGTGGGCGTCGTGGCGCGGGAGCGTCCCGGTGCCCTTGCAGCGGCGGCAGTGGGCGTGCGTGCCGGTGGTGAGCGGGCGGGCCGAGCGGCGGCGTCGGACGGCGTAGGCCTGGCCGGTGTCCCAGGCCCAGGAGCCGACGGCGAGGCCGGCCCGGCCGGTGAGGGCGAGTGCCTTGCCGGTGGGGCGCAGGACGCCCCGGTAGAGCACGGTCCCGGCGACGGCGGTGGTGCCCACGAGGGCGAGGAAGGGGTGTTCCCAGGCGAAGCGGGCCGCGTGGACCGCCCGGGCGCCGATGCTCTTCGGGGCCTTCTTGGTCTTCTTCGCCGGGGACTTCCCGGCGGCCGGCCTGGCGGCGGTGCGCTGTACCGGGGCCGTCTTCTTCACGGGCCGCGCGGGGGCGGCGGTCTTCTTGGCGGTGCGCTGGGCCTCGGCGGCGGTCCTCTTCGCCGGGGCCTTCTTCGCGGTGGCCTTCTTGGCCGCCGTCTTCCTGGCGGCCGCCGGGGCCGGCGGGGTGGTGGTGCTCACGGAACCCCCTGGTGGCAGGCGGGGCCGGGCTGTCCGGTCCCCCGCGCCGCACCGGCCCCGGGGCGGGGGCGGTGCGGCACGGCGGGCCATCAGCAGGCGGGCGGTTCCTCGGTGCCGTAGATGCCGTCCGGGTCCCAGGTCGGGTCCATGAACCGGCGGATCCGGATGTTCATGTAGATATCGGCGCGCCGGTGTTCACCGGCCTGGTCGTGGGCCACGGCGGCCCGGACCAGCTCCTCCTCGGTCATGTCCTCGCCGGGCTTGTGGATCCAGGACTCGCCTTCGTACGGGGTGAGGTCCACCTGCTGTCCTCCGTCTAGTCGGTGAGGTTCTTGAGCTGCTTTCGGATGTACTCGCGGGTGAAGCCGAGGGCGTCGACCGCGTCGACCTGGCGCAGGGCGCCGGAGTCGATCTCGTCGCGGACCGTGGTCCAGAAGGCGGTCTCGATGTCGGCGTGGCCCTTCTCGCGCCGGGTGAGGGCCTCGGCCAGGCGGGCCTTGGCTGCGTCGCGGGCCGCCTCCTTGGCGGCCTTGTCGGTGTTGTCGGTGACCATGTGCGGGCTCCTGTTCGGATCAGGGACGATGGGTTCTCCTCCCTGCTCTTCCTGGAGCGGGTCGGTGGCCCGGGACGGCCGACGATGCTTGCCGGCTGGCGGCCGTCCCGGGGCGTGGTCAGCCCTGGGCCCGCTCGGCCATCGCGAGGCAGAGCTCGGCGAGGCGGATCTCGGTCTCGGTGTAGACAGGCGGCACGTCGCCCGAGGCGTGCTGCCGGACGGCGGCCGCGTAGTGGTCGGCGGCCCGGTTGGCCCAGCCGACCTTGGTGGTCCGGACGAGGCTGAGGTCGATCTGGGCGGCGGGGCTCTGCGGGACGGTGTCCACGGGAGTTCCTCTCTCCGTTGGTGTCGGTCCCCGGCGGGCCCGACACATTCAGAATGCCAACTTAAAATTGGCGTGTCAAGTGTTGGCCAACATCAAGTTGGCGCGCTGCTGTTCCGGCTGGTCAGCGGCCGGTCGCCGGGGAGCTGACGGCCGACGAGGGCGAGGGGTCGGGGCCGGCCGGAGCCGCTCCGCCGTGGCCCGCGGCGCTGGCCAGCCAGGCGCCGGCGGCGAGGCCGACAACCGCGCAGACGGTGGGCCTGTGCTTCTGCCACCAGGTGGGCGGGTCGGGCTCGGATATCAGGTAGCGCACGCCCAAGGGGCGGCTCCCTTCGAGGTCAGGGGGTGCGGGCGCTCTCGGACGCGCACCGGGCGCCGGCGGGCTTCTTGTTCAGGCCGAGCCAGGTCTTCACCCGGCTCTCGCCGACGCCGACGCGGCGGGCGATGACCGCGACCGCGGTGTGGTCGGCGTGCAGGAGGCGCGCGGCGAGCAGCTGCTCCGCCTCGGTCAGGCCCTCGACCGGTTCCCCGTTGAGGGCGCGTTCGACGGCGACGTTGTCGATCAGGCCGTCGGTGCTGGTGGGGCGGGCGGTGTCGACGTAGCGGCGGCGCTCGGGGCAGTGGACGGCACGGTTCGCGCGGATCATGGCGGGGTCCCTTCCAGGGGAGTGGGGGCACGTCAGAAGGGCAGGCCGTTGACCCAGCCGAAGACGGCGGCCATCAGGTGGCGGCCGGGGCCGCCGGCGGAGGAGTCGGCGATCGCGAGGCCGGCGGCGACGCAGGCGGCGGCGTGCCACCAGCGCAGGCCGCCCTTCCAGACCATGACGACGACGGAGCCGGCCAGGACGAGCGGGACGGACAGGTGGAGCTGGGTGTCGGCGGCGGCGAGCTGGTGCACGCTCACTCCCCGGCCGTGGTCGCGGCGGTGCGGCCGCCGGGGCGGTAGCCGGTGCGCGGCCGGACGGCGCCGAGCCCGGGCGGGCGGGCGCCGGCGCCCTGGTCGGCGCGGGGCTTGCTCGGTCGGTGGGTGCCGCACTCCGTGCACGGGATGTCGACGCCGGGGGCGGTGATCCTGCCGGTGTCCGAGCAGACCAGGCACCGCGGGCCGCGCCTGGCGGCCGGGATGCCGAGCGCCTTGCGGTACTTGGCGTAGGACGGGACCTCGACGTGCTCCTGGTCGTCGCCGGGCTCACCGAACTCGTCGTCCAGGGGCGGCTCGTCCTCGAGGACATCGTCGCCGACGATCCGCTCGCGCACCTTCTGCCCGGCGGCGCGGGCCGCGCCGGTGACGGCGCGGCCCGCCTTCTGCCGTCCCTGCTGGACGGCATCGCCGAGGCGGCCGGTGGTCTTGGCCTTGATCCGCCTCTTCGCCCGCTTGGCGAAGTGCTTGCCCAGGACGACGGCGGCTTCGCGGCCCTCGGCCCAGTAGTCGACCTCCGGCGGCGGCTCCTCGCCGTAGCCGGCCTCCAGGAGCCAGGCCCAGTCCGGGTCCGGCAGGGGCAGGAACCGGAAGCGGCTGTAGCCGATGAAGTGCTCGCGGACCAGCCGCGGCTCGGACCACTCGTGGCGGTCGGGGCAGCGCACGACCACCTCCGGGTCCGAGGACTCGACCAGGGAGAGGTCCAGGCCCTCCTCGGCCAGGCAGACCGGGCAGGAGAGCACCCGCGCGAGCCATCCGTCGAGCGGGCCGGACCAGGCCCAGGGGATGTGCTCCAGGTCCTGCTCCAGGTAGCGGAAGCGGCGCTCGGCGATCACCCGGTGCAGCGCGTTGAGCGGGTCGGGGGAGTTGGGCCACTGACGGTTCACAATCGGACCTTTCGTGATCTTTCGGGCGGGAACAGGGCGGGAACGGCCGTAAACGCGCAGGTCAGAGCGGCGGAACAGGGAGGAACAGCACCCCTGGGAGGCGGAACAGGTTCCGGGTCCAGCGGGGGCGTTCCGCCCTGTTCCGGGCGGTCCGCACCCCGCTGACCTGCGTGTTCCTCCCGTGTTCCGGGCCGGATCCGGGCCGCTCAGGCCTCGCCGGTGATCTTCTTGAGGTCGCCGAGCTTGTAGCCCTTGACCGTCCCCGCGCCCGGCGCCGGCCGGAAGGAGGTGGTGGTCCACTCCTCGCCGCGCGGGTCGAGCACCGCCCGGACCGCGGCGCGCAGCGCGGCCACCCGGGCATCGCCGTCCGCGAACGCCTGCAGCTCCCAGTCCGGGTCGAGCTTGCCCAGGTACGCGGCCAGCTCCTCGGCACGCAGCCCGGCCGGGTCGCCCGCCATCTCGAAGGCCTCGCGGGCCAGGGCGATCAGCGCGGGCAACGCGTCCTCGTCCTGGTCCCACTCCTCGGCGAGGTGTCCGGCGAGGTCGGCCAGGTCGTCGGTGGCGAAGGCGGCCGACTCGGCGTCCAGCTGCGGACGGCCGGCCTTCAGCCGCTCGTCCGCGCGCCGGTCCGACTCCTCGTCGGGCAGGATGCAGGCCCGGTAGGGGATCGGTTCGGTGTAGGCGCCGCCGGCCATCACATAGGCCACCCCCGCGTCGTTCACCTCGTCGCCCATCGCGGGCAGCAGCCGGTCCGGCCGCCAGCCCTGGGCCATCGCCCCGCCGCCCGCGATCAGCTTGATGTCGTCCACGTCGCAGGCGCACATCAGCTGCGCCGGCAGCTCGCTCAGCCAGGTGTTCGGGCCGACGCGGTCCTTGGTGACCCCCTGGGAGCCGACCACCAGGACCACGTCCGACTTCGCGGAGGTGAGGTGGATCTGCTGTGCGAGTTCGTCCAGTCGCAGGAACGGCTCCAGGTCCTCGGCGTCCTGTCCCTTGCGCGCTGCCTGGGCGACCTGCGCCTCCAGCTTGGCCTTGGTCACCAGCGCCGGGAATTCGTCGATGATGACGGTGATTCCCGGGCGCTTCTTGGAGGACTCCCAGTTCAGGCCCATTCCGAGCTTGTTGAACAGCTTCGGACGGTTCTCGCCGATCGCCAGCGCCCATTCAAGAATCCGGCGCGCCTCACCCACGGTGCGGCCCAGCGCGTGCAGGTCCTTGACGTACGGCCCGAAACCGGCGCCGTAGGAACCCAGGTCGATGCCGACGACGATCCGGTCCTCGCAGGCGGTCAGCGCGTCGACGGCGGCGCGGATCAGCGTCGACTTCCCCGAGCGCGGCTTGCCGATCACGCCGACCGAGGTCCGCTTGCCCGGCAGGGCCAGCGGCCGGCCGGACATGTCGGCGCCGATCTGCGCGGTGTGCAGGGTGGCGGTGGTCACCGAGCCGGGCGCCCGGTACGGCAGCTCCGGCACGGCCTGCCACGGGTTGTCGCCGGGGATCCGCAGCACCGCCTCGTTGCGGGCCCGCGCCGACTGCTGCAGCAGGATGCTGTTGGTGCGCACGCCGGGCAGGCAGGCCTCCAGCTTGTCCAGGCCCTCGGAGAGCTTGGCCGGGGTCTGGCGGTGGAAGGTGACGTCGACCTCGAAGCCCCAGGCCTGCGGCTTGATCCTCAAGGCCTGGATGGCGATGCCGAGGTCCTCGGTCAGCGCCTGGTGGAGCATCTGCTCGAAGTGGCGCACCGTCATGCCGAGCTCGAACTTCCCGGGCACGCCGAGCTCCTCGCGCTCCAGCGCCTCCAGGCCCTCGGCGTCCAGGTTCGGGGTGCGGCCGCTGTAGGCGAGGACGCCGAGGTTGACCAGCAGCGCGGCGGCCAGGCCCAGGCCGCCCTCGTAGCCGTAGGCGGCCAGGTCGGCGGCGGCGAACGGACCGAAGGCCAGGCCCGCCCGCATGCCGATCTTCTTGTGGGCGGTCGTCTTCATCGCGGTGGCCTGGACGAGGGCGAGCCGCGCGTCCTGGCCGGCCTTGTCCGCGGCCTTCTTCTTCTCCTCCCGCTGGCGCAGCGCGAACTGGGCCTGGCGGGTCGACTTCGACGCGGCGGAGGCGAGCATCCTGGCGTGCTGCTCGGCCGCGCGGGCGGTGGCGCCCTCGGTGCCGACGACCCAGCCCTGGATGCGCCGGCCGCCGCGCCACGCGGAGGGGACGACGCCGCGCACCGTGGTCTGGTGCTTGACCCAGCGGCGCAGCTTGCGGCGGCCGCGCCGCTGCAGGTAGCGGGCGCGGGCGCGGCGGCCCTCCTTGGTGAGGAGCATGGGGTTGATCCACGGGGCGTCGCCCTCGGGGTCGTCCTCCAGCACCAGCTCGTCGGCGAGGTAGACCTCGCCCTCGAGCGCCTGGTCCTCGTCGTCGTCGTCCTCCTGCTCCTCGTCGGCGCCGTCCTCGTCGTCGGCCGGGGCCGGGGCGGGCTTGCGGAAGTCGACCGGGATGCGGTCGGCGGGGGCGGCGTCGGCCGGGGCGCGGGTGCCGGGGAAGGGCAGCACCTCGGCGTCGGTGCCGAGCGCGGCCAGCGCGCGGTCCATCTCGTCGGCGCGGTACAGCACCTCGCGGGCCCGGCCGCCGTCGGCGGGGCCGACGACGCCGGCGGCCTCCAGCTGGGCGAAGAGCTGCTGGACCTGCGCCCAGCCCAGGCGCAGCTTGCGCTGGACCATGCTCGGGGAGCCGAACTGGGTGGAGACGACGAGCTCGGCGGTGTGCCGGATCAGGTCGGGGTCGGTGGAGGGGAGGACGGCGTGGTCCAGGGTCTCCGTCATGCTTGGTGTGCTCCTTGGGGAGTGCGGCGGGGCCGGGCTTTGCTGGCAGGCGGGACCGGCCCCGCCGGTGCGGGGGAAGACGGGGTGGCGCTGATCTGTCAGGCCGCGTGGGCGGCGGGTCCGTCGGCGCAGTCGACGCAGGCGCCGAGAGAGCGCGGGATGCAGTAGTCCTTGACCTGGCCGCAGTCCGGGCAGGTGCGGCGCTTGCGCATCGCGGCCTCCAGGCCGGCGGCCTTGCCCGGGGTCATCGGGCGCACCGGCATGGCGAGGTCGACGCGGTAGAGCCAGGCCGCGCGGGTACCGCCGGAGCGGCACGCCTTGCGCGACTTCCACAGGAGCTGACCGGCGACCGGCTGGCCGCCCGGGCGCAGCCCCTGCTTGCGGAGCTGGCGGCGGGTGGCGTAGCCGACGGGGGCCATGCGGAACGGCCAGGTCGGGATGCCGTACCGCTCGCCCGTCGGGTCGAGGTGTCGGGCGTGACTCATGCCGTCACCCCGTACGCCGCCGGGTTGGATTCGACCGCCTTGATCTGCTTGCTGCCCCAGTCGGAGCTCAGGCCGTAGGCCTTGCCGAAGGCGGCGGGCGACGGCTTCTCACCCTTGTTCAGCAGCTCGGCGATCTGGGCCCGCGCCTTGTCTCGCTTGACGGCGAGGGCGTCGGCTTCCTTCTGCGCCTTCTTCGCGGTGTGCCGAGCCGCCGCGCGGGCGATGGCCGACTGCCGACGGACAGGGGGCTTCTCAGCCCCCTTCTCGGGGGTCTTTTCAGCAGGGGGGATCGGCTCGCTGACCTGCGGTTTCGGTGCGTGTACGGCGGGGGTGATCGTCGGCTCCACCCAGCCGTCCAGACCCGGCAGCCACAGCGCCGAGCGTCGGGCCTCCTCGGGCTCCTCGTCGGCGTAGACGCTCAGTTCCGTCACGTCCGACTCGGTGACGCTTTCGTCGGCGTCGTCGGCGAGCTCGACCAGGCAGGTGTCGGCGAGCATCGCGTCCTGCAGCCGGGCCCGGTTGCGGCGCCGGCGCCGTTCCCGACGAGCCGTCACCCCGAGCGTCGGAGCGTGGTACTGGTCCCAGGCCTCGGCCCACGCCGCGTCGGCCGACATCGCGCCGTGCGCGATGGCCCGGATCCGCCAGGCGACGAACGCCATCACCGGGTGGGCGATGGTGCGGGCGAGGTCCGCGCGGACCTCCGCCATCGGCCGGCCTTCCTTCGCCTTCATCAGCAGGCTCAGGAACAGCTCCCAGACGAAGACGCCGGACAGCGAGGCGATCGCGTACACCTCGCCGCTGCCCTCGGCCGCGTGGTGCTGGTAGTTCAGCGCCGCCGCGACGATCGCGGCGATCGCGGTCACCAGCCGGTACCTGCCGGTGGCCCGCCCCTTGACGTGGGCGAAGAACGCGAGCGCGGCCATGGTCCAGGTGACGCCCTCGGTGACCATCGGCACCAGGTTCGCCGCCGAGCCCATCTTCGCCCGGAACCCGGCCGCCTGGCCGTCCCACGCGAAGTACACGCTGATCACGACCAGCGCGGCGACCAGGATGGAGGCGAGGATCAGCGGGGCGTGCGCGGTCAGCGCCGCGCGTCGGCGCGCCCAGGCCTCCCGGCGGGCGCCGGCCTTCTTCTGCTTCGCGCCGTCCTGGATCTGCTCGATCTGGACGTTCGCCTTGGCCTGCGCGACCTGCGCCTTGGCCTGGGCCTCGGCCAGCTCCAGCTGGTCGAGGTCCGCCTGGTGCTGGTTGCGGCGGACCTTGTCGACGGCCTCCGCGGCGGCGGCGTCGGCGCGGGCCTTCGCCTCGGTGGCCGCGGACTTCGACACGATGCGGGCGTCGGTCCGGGTGAAGCCGTTGATCTGCGGCGGCGGCATGGTGGTCGTCATCAGGAGGCCCTCCTCTCCGGGCCGGGCACGGCCGGGACCGCGCAGGTGCAGGTGGTCAGTTCGATCAGGCGCAGCTCGTTGTCGACGCGGACCATCAGGTCCCGCCGGTCCTCCAGGTCCCGCTGGGGCCAGGTCTTCGGGTCGCCGTGCAGGCGGACCATCGCGGCCTCGGCGATGCGCAGCGCACGCTGACGGGGGGTCACCGCTGCTCACCCCCGTCGGCGACGCGTGCCAGGAGCGCGAACACCTGGACAGGGGAGTCGGTCTCGGGGTCGGTCTCGGCCTGGTAGTAGTGCCGGCCGCCGACCTCGGCGAGCCCGGGCTCGATGCCCAGCTCGGCCGCGATCCGGTCGACCTGCAGCAGCCGGTCGGTCTCCTCGCCGACGCCGGGCAGGACCTCGATGTAGATCCCGGAGGCGGCGGCGGTGATCCGGACGTCGGTGGTGTCGGTGGCACTGGCCTCCAGCACCGCGTGCAGCGGGCGGATGCAGGCCAGGATCCCGACCGTGGTGTTCAGGTCGGCGGCGCTCACCGGGCTCCCCCGCTCGGGCCGGCGGTGCGCGGGGTACGGACGACGGTGACGGTCGCGGTGTCGGCCTCGGCGGCCGCCTGCAGGTAGAGCAGGACGGCGACGGCGGGGACCAGGACCAGGCGGGCCGGGAGTGGGAGGGTGATGCCGAGCATCCAGAGCATCCCGGCCAGGCCGAGGAGCAGGTGGAGGCGGCGGGCCGCGAGCGGGCCCGGGCGGGAGGCAAGGAGCGTCTTCACGACTGCACCGCCGTCTCGGCCGGGGCCAGCTCGCCGTTGCCGTAGCGGCCGGAGCGGGTGACCCAGCGCGGGCCGTTGCGGAACGGGGAGGCGGCGGCGATGGCCTCGGTCACCTTCGGCGTCCAGGCGTCCAGCTCGGCCTCGCGCTCGGCGCGGCGCTTCTCGTCGTTCAGCCGCTGGATCACGGTCTCGACCGCCAGGTCGGCCGCCTCGTCCGGGTCGACGTCCTCGTCCTCGGCCGGCGCGGTATCGGGGTTCGCGGCGAGCAGCATGTCGGCCAGCAGGGCCAGGCGGTGGGAGCGGGCGCCCCCGCCGGCCGCGTCGATCCAGGCCTGGGCGTCGGTGAGCGTCTCGGCCGCGATGATCGCGCCGAACGAGCGGCCGGCACCGGGGGTGCGGTGCTTCGGGGCGGAAGAGGGCAGGATGGACACGCGGATCAGCTCCTGAAGGGTTGGTGGTCCGTAAGCGGCCCCGGGGCTGTGCGTCTAGCCACGCACAGCCAAAATCCGGGGCCGTGCCCGTTTTCAGGCACGACGAAGAAGCCCCCTCCGAGGAGGGTTCTCGCCCGACCCTTGCGGGCCGTGCTGTGAGACGAACATAGAGCTGTTCTAGAACGCACGCAAGCGTCCAAGCCGAACTATTCGCGTACTAGAACACTCGTCCTGCCGAGGGCGCGCAATCGTTCGCGTTCTAGTACGCTGGCGTCATTACTCGGCAGTTCCAGCACGGAAGGGCATCAGAATGAGCCCACGCATCGAGCGGCCGGTGCCCGCTTTCATGCAGGTCACGGACCATTTCCGACGTCAGATTCAGGACGGAACGCTCCCGGAAGGAGCGCAGCTGCCCACCGTTGCCGCGATCGAGCGAGAGTGGGGAGTCGCACGGGCTACGGCTGCCAAGGCCATCAGCCAGTTGCAGGTAGAGGGACTGATCTACAGCTCGCCGCGGGGCAGCTTCGTTGCCGGGCAGGGGGCCAAGGCCACCTCTCCGCGTGATCGGCTGGACCGCTATCGACGTACGGGCACTCTTGACGGGGTGAACGAACATCACCGCGTGACGGCTGTCGGAGTGGTGACTGCGCCGACGTACGTGTCCGAGCTGTTCGACATCGAGTACGGATCGCCGGTGATTCGCCGCGAATTCGTCACGCTCGAAGACAAGTCGATCCGGTCACTGACCGTTACTTGGCACAACGGCGCCCTCGCGGACCAGGTCCCAGATCTTCTGGCCCATGAGTCAAGCAAGGTTGGCACCCGGCTGGCTCGGGTCGAGACCGTGGCGGGGCGCATCAGCCACGGCCGGGACTTCATGCACGCCAGGGGCGCTGACGCTCGTGAGGCAGCCGCCCTTGGTATCCCGGTCGGAGCGGCTACCGAGGCGCTGACCTGGCTCTGGAACGCAGAAGTAGACGGGGAAACCCGGCTCGTGGAGTACGGCGAGTCCTGCCTGCCAGCGCGTCACACCCTGTCCTACGACTACGTAAGTGCAGGAGAAGGTGCGGAGGTGAGCCAGTGACGACCTACACCGAGCGGTTGAGGACCCTACTCCAGGATCTGGAGGCTGGTCATTGGGCTCCGTCTCTGGCCGAGGTAGAGGCAGCCAAAAATCTGACCCAGCTGCCCCGGCTCACTCCCATAACAGTCCGTGAAGCCCTTGCTCCAGCCAGGTTGACCAGGAGCCGGCTCGTCGTCGCTCTGGAGGGCGTTGCGTCGGTCTTGTCCCTGCCTCCGATCCACGAAGAAGAGAGCGACCGTCAGGCGCTCCTCGACCAGGCTGTCGAGACCGCTCGCGCGGTTGCGTCACGGCTGCCGCAGTGACCCTCGGGCAGCGCGGGACCTTATCCACAGGCGTCTGCCACTAGTGTCTTCGTACAGCAGCGATCGGCAGGACCGAGGGGAGACGTCGGGGTGGGTGGCCCGCACGATAGCCAGTCTGGCTGCCCACCGCCCGGTGACACCCGGGACCGACCGCGCGATGCGCATCCCCACCTCCGCCGTGACGAATGGGAGCAGCACCTGATGGGCCCGTAAAACACCGAAGGCCGACCTGGGCAAACAGGCCGACCTTCGATTCGCTAGTCCGCTCCGAGCCTGGCAGCCCGAGAGCGGTGTGTAACTGGAAACCTGGTGGTTGGCGCCATCCCGGTCCGGAGCACACACACAAGAGCGCAGTCCCACGCGTCTCGTCGCCAAGGATGCCAGACCACCTGGGAGCTGGACCACAGCACCCGGCCATCTGTTCATCCAAAAGCGATCACTTGTGTGCTCCGGCCGATGCCCGACCACTGCCCCCGTCTACCCTCTGGGAGCCTCCGCAGTGGCGCAGCACGACTGGCACACCGATCACGGTGTGCCCGACATCACCTCCGGCGGGCCGTACCAGGCCGCCTTCTCCACCGCTTGGCCGGCGGTGGCTCGATGAGCTTCGACGCGATCACCTGGGCCCTGGAGCACTCTCCGGTCTCCGACCCATTCGAGCGGCTCATCCTGACCTGTCTTGCCCGTCGGGCGAATGCCGACGGCTGTGACAGCTACCCATCGCGCAACACGCTCGCCAAGGCGAGCCTGTGCGACAAGTCCACCGTGACGCGCAAGCTCGCTGGCTTGGAGAAGCGCGGGATCATCCGCGAGGGCGACCAGCGGGCTGCCTACCGCATCCCGGAGCATCTTCGGCCGAAGGTCTACGACGTCCAGATCCCGCACTCGTACTACAGCGCAGAGCGGCTCGCAGCGGTCAACCAAGAGCGGGCCGATCGAGGTCTCGGCCCCATCACCCCGGAGAACAGGCCTGACCTGATGCCCGCCGAGGAGCGGAAGGCACGAGCTGACAAGGGCACCAAACGCGCCTCGAAGCAGTCGCAGAAGAAGGAGGGGGGTGCTTCAAGCACCCCCATGGATTTGTCCGGATTTGAGGGGGGTGCTTCAAGCACCCAGGTGCTTGAAGTTCGCGAGGGGGGTGCTTCAAGCACCCCAAAGCTTTCCTTTAACTCAGTCCTCTCTCTCTCTCCCGCTCCTCAGACCGCAGCGGCACCGTCGCTGCCAACCAAGGCAGTGACGGACGAGAGAGAGAAGACGGCTCCGCCGGACGACGACCCCGTTGCTGCCGCTCCTGTTGCGAACCTTCCGGCTCAGCGACACGAGACCGGCACCGAGGAGCAGACCGGGGCTGAGGCGGTCCTGGCCGCGTACGAGCAAGAGCTAGGGGGGCGGGCACTTAACGGGACCCGGAGCAAGCTCCTCGCCCAGGCCGCTGAACTGTTGGCTGACCGGCCGTTGTGGTGGGTGGTCGACCGTGCTCGCGAGCTCCCTCAGTGGGGCGACGACCTGATCAAGCACGCCTCCAAGTCGAAGGTCCCGTTCGCTGGACAGCCGAAGTCGGCACCGGCGTGCCAGGACGTGGAGGCGGAGGAGGAGCGCGTCACGGTCCCGATGCCGGCTGCCTTCGCCGAGATGCTGGCCAGCTTGCGCAACAGGTCGGCCTGACCCCTGAAACGAGCACGGGTCCGCCGGTCACCTCTCACAGTCCCCGGCGGACCCGTCGAACCCGAGTGGAGTTCTCATGACCGATTCTGGCACCGTCCTGCCTCCGGAGGACGACATGTTCGAGGGCGACCCCCGGTTCGCCGAGTCCGCGCCCGTACCGGGTCAGGGAAAGGCGCGGGCGGAGGGATTCGACCGGGTGCCCCCGCAGGACCTCGATGCTGAGCAGTCCGCGTTGGGCGGGATGCTGCTGTCCAAGGACGCCATCAACGACGTGGCCGAGGTCCTGGAGCCGGACGACTACTACCGGCCCGCGCACGAGCTGATTCATCGGGCGATCTTCGACCTCCACACCAAGGGGGAGCCGGCCGACCCGATCACCGTGGCCGGCGAGCTCACCAAGCGCGGCGAGCTCCAGCGCGTCGGCGGCGCCTCCTACCTGCACACCCTGGTCAACTCCGTCCCGACCGCGGCCAACGCCGAGTACTACGCCCAGATCGTCCGCGAGCGCGCCGTACTGCGCCGCCTGGTCGAGGCCGGCACCCGGATCGCCGGCATGGGCTACGCGGCCGAGGGCGACGTGGACGAGATCGCCGCCGCCGCCGTTGCGGAGGTGATCGCGGTGGCCGAGAAGCGCGGACGTCAGGACGACTTCAAGGCGCCGTCCGAGACGCTCGCCAAGACGCTTGATCTCATCCAGGCCGCCGAGAACCAGAAGGGCATCAGCGGGGTACCGACCGGCTTCGCCGACCTCGACGCGCTCACCCAGGGCTGGCAGCCGGGACAGGTCATCGTCGTGGCCGGGCGTCCGGGCCAGGGCAAGTCCACGTTGGCCATGGACTTCGCGCGGGCCTGTGCCATGCCGCGCAACAAGGCAGGCCAGCCGATCGTGGGCGCGGGCCGCCCGGCGGCGTTCGTGACGCTCGAGATGAGCACCGACGAGCTGAACATGCGCGTGCTGTCCGCGGAGGGCCAGGTCGCCCTGCACCACCTACGGTCCGGGGGCGTCACCGAGACGGAGTGGGCCAGCCTCGCCACCGCCTACCAGCGGTACACCGAGGCCTCCCTGTACGTGAACGAGTCCGCCCGCTCGCTCCCGCAGATCCAGGCCACCTGCCGTCGCCTCAAGAACCGCGTCCCGGACCTCGCCCTGATCGTGATCGACTACATGCAGCTGATCGAGGTCGGCAGCAAGAGCCGCATCGAGGTCCGGGAACAGGAGATCGCCAAGATCAGCCGCTCCATCAAGCTCCTCGCCAAGGAGCTGAACCTGCCGATCATCGTGCTCGCCCAACTCAACCGGGGCCCCGAGATGCGCGCAGACAAGAAGCCCGCCGTCTCGGACCTGCGGGAGTCCGGCTCACAGGAACAGGACGCCGACATCGTGATCCTGATTCACCAGCAGGACAAGGACAGTCCCCGCGCCGGCGAGACGGACCTGGTCGTCGGCAAGCACCGCAACGGCCCGACACCGACAATCTCCGTCGCCTTCCAGGGCCACTACAGCCGATTCATCGATATGACCCGCGACGTCACCTGATCTGAGAACCTACAGGCTGGGTAGGGCAACAGCCCTTGGAGGGGGACATGACCACGATCCAGCCGATCGAGACCCGCTACGCCGGCCACCGCTTCCGCTCACGCCTCGAGGCCCGGTGGGCCGTCTTCTTCGACACCGTCGGCATCACCTGGGAGTACGAACCCCAGGGCTACACCGTTGGCCCGGACAAGCGGCCCTACCTGCCTGACTTCTGGCTGCCCGACCTGCATGCCTTCGTGGAGGTGAAGGGCGACGAAGAGCGGTTCGATGGCCGCCTGCTGTCGGACCTTCTCAGGTATGCCCCTGACGCCGTATTCGTCCTCGCACTCGGACAGATCCCGCACGCCGAACTCGGCAGGGCCCCGGTGCACGCGGCGTTCATCCCGACCTCCGACTTCTACCAGTCTGACTCTCCCGCGATTGAGACAGTCGAACGAGCCTTCGCTGCGATTCGTACGCTGGCCGAGCCGGACCAGGCAGCGGTCAAGGAACTGCTCCACAGCCGGGCGAGGATCGCCATCAGTTGTCAGCACTTCGTATTCCAGTACGGAAAGGACGCTGACGGGGAGGCCGCGCCGCTGATCCTTCCGATCTTCGCACCCAACGCCTTCACCTCGGCGAAGGACATTCTCAACCCCAACCCCACCTGGTTCGTCCTCCAGGACCCCAAGGTCATCAAGGCCTACGAGGTAGCGCGGTCCGCCCGCTTCGAGCACGGGGAATCCGGGCCGACGGTCTGACTGAGAGTCGCTCCGTCGACCCGCGGCTTCAAGATGGGCGCGGCATCTCGCAGCAGCGGAGATCGCGATGGCGAACTCCCGGCCCCTGCGACCTGCGGTGACCTGGGGGCGCCCCAGGCGCCGACCAAGACCAGGGTGCACGGGTCTCGAGTCCTCCAGGCGGTGGAGCCACCGGAAGCCGTTCAAGACACACCGTCACCCTCCGGCCGCGCACACCCGTAAACGATCAGAAACGGCCCTGTGAGCGCCTGTCAGCCCTCCCGGCGGGCCATCCGACATCTGACGGGCCAAGAGGCGCCCACAGGGCCGCTCACGCCCCGCCGCTGAACACCCGCCCGTGTGACGAAGCCTGGTGGCCCCGCCCGAACGGGGTGAGTTGGCGCCACCAGACGTTCGACCCAACAGGCCTGTTGCGGACCCGGGTGCCCGGCGTGACCCCCGGGTCTTGAGGGTGGACGCAGGTGCCCCCACCCCGTTCCGGCATCTGTGGCAGCCGCCCACGCGCGCGCGAGCTGGGCCCAGGGGCGCGCCGACGGACAAGGCAGGCCGTGGTACGGCGGCGCCCCCGTTGGACCTGTTGGGTCCAACGGGGGCGCGGGTGCCTGCTGCCGTCGTCTCGAGGTCGGGCGACCAGGCGCTGGCCGGTCAGCGCGGACGCGGGCCGGGGCCTGGCCGGCTACGTGGTGCCGTACGCGGCGTGCAGGCGGGTGAGCAGGTCGTGCGCGTTCTCGGCGGAGAACGCGGTCACGGTGTCGGGGTCGTCGTCGACGCCGATCTCCATCTCGCCGGCGGCGTTCTTCGTGACGTGGATGGGCGGTTGGGCCATCCACATCACGTCGATGCCGCGCCGGACCACCACGGCCACCAGGCCGGGCGTCAGCACCGCCGCGCCGTTCGCGCCGCCCGGTCCCATGAGCAGATCGGCCAGGGCCTCGGTGGCGTCGTCGCCGCGCACGCTCGTGCTGTTGAGGGCGATCTCCCCGCCGCCGACGTGCGTGAGGGTCACCGCCATGTGGGTGCAGTCCTCGAACCGCTGCCACGGCGGGGTCTTCCAGGTGAAGGTCATGCACGCATCCCTGCCCAGGCCCGTGGCCTCTACGCCGGCGGCGGCAGAGGCCCCCGTTGGACCTGTCGGGTCCGACGGGGCGAGGGCAGTGACGGCGGGGCCGGCCCCGCCGTCACTGCCGAGGCCCGGCTGCCAGGTTCGCCGGTTACTTGTACGACCAGGCGATCTCCAGCGCCCCGTTCTCCTCCGGGTCGAACTCGTCCGTCGCCGCCGCGTAGGCGACGGTCGCGCCGCCGTCCAGGCGGTCGAGCTCCTTGCCGCGCAACAGCGCGGGCAGCTCCAGCGGCGCGCGCTTCGCCCACCCCTCGCTCGTTCCCCGGGCCACGGTCAGCCAGCCGCGCTGCGACGGGAGGCCGGGGACGAACACCTCCAGCGCCCAGGGGAACTCGTCGTCGTCGGACCCGGTCACCTGCAGGCCGGTGATCCGGTCCGCTCGGACCAGCAGCGAGTCGTCGGCGTCACGTACCGCCAGCCACACCTGATTTCGCGTCATGGCGCGACGGTAGCCAGCGGGGAGGCCGCGCCCCGGTGAGCTTCACCCGGACGGGCGCGGAGCGAGGCGTGGTGCGAGGGGAGACGCGTTTCGTCGCCGGCGGCCGGCCGTGACCTCGCCGGGTCCGTTGCCCCTGTTGGGTCCATTGCCCCCAACAGGGGCAGGTGACGGCTCAACGACCGGTCGGTCGGGAGGCTTTCCGCCGGTCAGCGCGGTGCGGCCAGCGGTCCGCGGGCGGGCGGGCGATCTGACGGGCAGTCAAAACTGTGATTTAAGTCACTCGATCATGTTTGCGGCCGTGTTCAGGCGCTCGAATCCCCAGGTCAGCACGCTAGGTGCATTAAATATCACTTACGGTCATCGCAACTGGTCGCCCGAACGGGTCAACGCCCGCCCTTCTCGCAGCGGTTCTTCCAGTGCGCCCCACAAGGCGCCGGCGCACCGCCCGGTGCGCCGGACACCGGAAGAGCAGAGAGGGGGAAGCAGCGTGCGGGAGTCTCCGAGGCCCTGCCGACGGCGGACAGCCCCCCGGCGTCGGCAGGAAGAACCGGGAGACGCCCCACGCGGCGGGCCGGTGCGGCCGCCTCGCTTCCTAGACGCCGGGATCCGCCGGCGCCCGTCGCCGCCACGGCGGCCTCTACCGGATCAGACTCGCCGGCTGCGGGACAGCGGCGACCGTCGTACAGGAGGCACGGTGACAACGCCGTTCTCGGGCGATGACCAAGAGGTCCTGGACCAGGACCCGATGCGTTCGCTCGCCCTCGACTTCACGGTCTTCTTCGTGGAGGAGGAGGGCAGGTGGCTGCGCTACGCCCTCGGCAAGCTTCGGAACCTGGCCGACGCCGAGGACGCCGTGCAGGAGGCGGGGATCCGGTTGTACGAGAAATGGGACCGCGCCCTGGGCGGTCCGGACGTCCGCGCCGTGCAGGCCTTCGCCTGGAAACTCGTCCGGGCCTCGGTGGCCGATGTGTTCCGGCGCCTCGGCCGCGCGGAGGCGAAAACGCTGAAGCTGATCCGGCACAGCGGCCCGGAGGACACCGGTCACGAGCCGATGGACCAGCTGGTGGACCGGGACGCGCTGCGCTGGGCGATGGAGGAGCTGGCGAAGACGGCCCCGGTCCAGGCCGAGGTGGTGCGGCTGCGCCAGCTCGCGGTGGACTACCCGACCATCGCGGCGGTGTGCGACATCGCCCCCAGCACGGCCAAGACGTACTACTGCCTGGGCACGCGTCACATGGAGTACCTGCTCGATCCTGTGAACGATCACCAAGGACGAGGGGACCTGACGTGAACATCCACAAGTTGCTGCGGGACGACGCCGAAGAACTGGGACGGGAGCTTGAAGGGCATGACCCGGTGGCGAGCGTGCGACGCCTCGCCGTACGCATCGCAGGAGGGGAACGACCGGCCCCCGCCCGCACCGTCGGGCGGTCCGAGCGCACCCCGGCGGCCCCCCGGACGGCCCCGGCGCCGTCCGGTGCAGCCGCACGCACCCCGTACAAGCGCGAGCACCTGGACGTGGTGGCCGCCTCCGGCCGGGCCGATCTGCGCCGTGACCTGGAGCACCTGTGCGCGGCCGTGGTGAGCGAGGCGGCTCCCGAGTCGATCGCCGAAACGCTCGCCGGCTTCAGCCGCGACGGGGCCGCCGCGCGGGGCGCCGGCTGCCTGATGTACCTGCTGGGGCAGCCCCAATGGGCCGAGTTCTGGTGGGGGGTGGCGACGGGTGCGGACGACGAGCTCGCCGCGCACCTCCTCGCGATCCACTACGCCGGGACCGGGTGCCAGGAGAGGGCCAGCGTCTGGCAGCAGCGGGCAGCCGAGGTCGCCGAGGACGCCCTCCCCGGGCAGGGCATGATCTGCCCAGGGGATCCGGCCGAGCTGGCCAAAGTGCTCACCGTGCTCACCGTGTACGCCGAGGGGGCCGGCGAGCAGGCCCTGCTGGACATCGTCGAGCGGTGGTCGGCGGCCCCGCCGACCTTCGAGCGGCCGCGCGCGGCGACGGTGGGCGAGCGCCGGATCACGCGTGGCAGGTCGCCGCGCCGACGCCAGCCCGCCCAGCGCGCCACCAGGTGACGACGGAGCCCCCGCCCCGCGGCGGAGGCCGGTCCCGCGGCGTACCCGCCGGGACCTGGCCTCCGGAGTGGCCCGGGCGGTAGCGGCGGCCGTGGCCACCACCGCGGCCAGCCAGCTCATCTCCGGCGCCGCCGAGCTGATCCGCCTGCTCGCCGGTGGCCGCTGAGCCGGCCCTTCGGGGACGCACCTCACCCCGGCAGTCGCCGAGGCCCCCGTGGACGTGTGCGGTCCGCGGGGGCCTTCCCGACCGGCCGGGCGTCAAAGGCAAATGGGACACGTCTCCACAGGGACGAGCGAGGGGCGCTTGAAGAGCAGGTCGAGCCGTTCGGAGGAGACGTTGATCTTGGCCTGCAACTTCTTCCGGGCGTGCCACAGGGTCACCCGGGCGTTGTTGGCCGAGATACCGATCCGTTCCGCGATCTGAGCGGGTGTCGCGCCGGAAGCGGCCAACCGCGAGACCTGCTGTTCCCGCGGGGGGAGCCGACTGATCTCACGCTCCAGCCACTCACGCTGACGCCGATCGTGTTGATGTTCGGCCACGAACGCCGCCTCCGGCCAGATCTGAGCGGCGGGCGGGACCGCCCCCGAGCGGTGCGACGGCACACCTGCCGCGGAAGGTGCCGGGGAACGCGGAGGCTGCTGGCAGGCCGGGCACACGGGGCCGGGCCTGGGCGCAGGGATCGAGGGCACCCGCCCGTTCCGGGGAGGACCCAGCCCGGCCTGCTCCAGCCGTGCCCGGAGCTCGAACCGGATCACCTCCAGGAGGTCCCGCCGCGGGTGCCGATCGAAGTCCATGGACACCAAGGTCTTCAGGTCCGGCACCTCGCGGTCCTTGGCCAGCAGCTCGAGGATGAGCGACCTCAGGTGAGGGTTCGCGTCCAGGATGCTCTCCAGGGTCATCTCGATCTCGACCGCGTCCAGACGGTGATCCGGCTCCGCCTCCGTGTACGCCAGGGCGCTGCGCTCCACCTTCGCCCTGTTGCGCGCGAGCGCGCGGAAGTGGTCGGCGGTCCCGGTCCGCAGGACCGAGAAGAAGTACGCCTTCGCGGACTCGGGCACCGAGAACAATCGCCACCGCTGGTACATCTTCACCAGGGCGGTCTGCACGATGTCCTCGGCGTCGGCGTGCCCGAGGCCGGGGCTGGCCCTGCGGACGTAGGCGGTCGCAGCGGGCTGCACCTCCCGGACGAACAGCTCGAACGTCGCGTCGGTGTAGTCCCCCAGGACGAACAGCTCGACCAGCATGTGGTCGGCGGTCGGGGGCGGGCAGGACTTTGCGGCCCGCCCTGCCAGGCCGACGGCATCGTCGGCCGCCACGTCAGCTCCGGCCGCGCAACAGCGCCGGGGCGGTGCAGCCGGCGGTCGCGGTGAGGACCAGCGCCAGCTGTTCCGGGCTCCAGTGGCAGTAGACCGCGACGCCGGTGATGGCCAGCGCGGTGCCCGAGACGATCGCGGTGTCGGCGGCGCCGCTGGAACCGGCCCGGTCTCGGCGGACCGGGGCCGGCGCCGGGCGTGCGGGTGCCGTGCGGGGACGGCCGGTACGAGGGATCAGGAGCCTACGCATGATCAACTCCGTCGGAGAGAAGGGGATTTCGCCGGACCGGCCAGCTGCGACTCGACCAAAAGCACACGCCGGGCAAGGTCCTAGCCGCCCATCTTGGCGATACGCGCAGTGATCGCGCCAATCCCTTCCGTCGATCGTCCCGTGAGAAGAGTCACCCGTGCTCGGCCTAATGCCGCTTAATGCCCGGTCCGTGAAACGGGTGAGTGCGTGCACGCGTGCACGCACTCGGAGAAGGGGAGTTGTCGCTGCGACTCGACCAAGGCACACGCGACAGCCGACCGGCCGGTCCGGCCCGGGATGTGTTCCTCATCCCGGGCCGGCCACGTGCTGCCCCCGTTGGGTCCAACAGGTCCCGGTGGAGCCGGGAGCCGCCGTCCGGGGCGAGATCGGGCGACCAGGTCTCCACGGCCGCCAGGTCCCGCGCCCGGCGGCCGGCGTCGGTGAGGCCGCGGGCCCTGACACGGCGGGCGTGCCCGCCGCCGTACTGGTCGACCCAGGCCAGGCCCGAGCGGTCCAGCACCGTGCGGGCGCGGGTGACAGTGACGTAGGCGAGCATCAGGTCCTGCCGGTGCCGGCGCCGGCTTCGACCACCAGGTCGCCGCGCTCGGCGCAGGCCTCGACGATGGCCTGCTGCTCGGGGGCCGGGACGAGGCCGCCGACCTTGCGCGCCGAGCGCGCGGTGCGCACCGCGGCGGCAGGCTTCTCGAACGCATCCAGGATCTCCTCGGGCACCCGCTGCTGGCCGGGGCCGGGCGCCGGCGCCGCCTTGCGCGCCGCCGGGGCGGGCGCCGGGTGGGCCGGCTCGCGCGGCTGCTCGCGCGTGGTCGTCAGGTCGGGCCGGCGCAGCTCGGCGTCGAGCACCGCGTACATCCTGACCAGGCCGGCGCGCACCGCGCGGCCGTGGCGCAGGAAGGTGGCGAGCTGCCCTGCCGTCCTGTCCCGGCTCCCCGGCTCGGCCGATTCCGCGGCGCCGCTTGCCCTCGCTGTAAGCCCGGCCAGCCAGTTCTCCCGCCGACCTCACGACAAACTCAGGCATACCAGCCAAACCGACGCCACATCACATCAACACACACCGCAAGCAACTTGAACCGCACCGACCCGCAATCCATACTGACAACTCAAACGATCAAGCCAAACCCTTAAACATGTGCCTGGGTATCTGGCGATACACGGCCGCTGACGGCGTCAGCGCGAAGGCGCTGGGCGAGGAGAAACACAAGGGTTTCTCCGGCCGCGACAGGAGCGGCTACGGGGCGCGGGGGAGGGGATTCGGTCGTGGCTGTCACGGCGGTCCGCTCCGAGGCGCAGATCGAATACCGCCTGATCGAGGGCGACGGCTGCGACCGCGAACACCCCCAAGCCCCCGGCCCCGGTGAACAGCATCCGGACCACGGTGCGGGCGCGGCCGTCAACTACCGCCTGGACGGCAAGGCGCGGCCCCTGGAGTGGATCGGCGCCGGCCTGGCCGAGGTCGGCCTGGTGGCCGGCGAGCGGGTCGATCCGCGCGCCGCCCGCGCCCTGATGTCGGGCCGGCACCCGGCCACCCGCGAGCAGCTGACGAACCCGGTGTGGCGGGTCGCCGATGCCGGAAAACTCGGCGCGGCGCCCCTGCTCGCGGCCCTCCAGCAGGCCGCCGAGCGGGCCGGAACGACGTCGCCGGCCGCCCTGATGCCGACCCGGGAACTGCGTGATCGCCTGGCCCGGCTCGAGCGGATGGACCTGCGCGACGGCGGCGGGCACCGCGCCCCGGTGACCGCCCTCGCGCAGCTGGCCACCGCCGCCGGCATCGACCTGGAGAGCGTCTACCGGCCCGCGGCGCTGGCCTCGGCGTGGCGACACGCGAGCGACCGGGAGCGCGTGGACGTCGCCGGAGACGACATCACCTTCACCCTGCCGAAGTCCCTCTCGACCGCCTGCGGACTCGCCTCGCCGCAGGTGCGGGACATCGTCGAGGAGGAGTTCCTGGCCTCGGTGCGCGCCGCGGTGGGCGCGCTGGAGACCTGGTGCTCGTACGGCGTCAGCGGCCACCAGGGCGACGGACAGATCGCCGACCGCGTCGCCTCCTCCGGCTTCCTCGGCTGGATCATGACCCACAAGTCCGCCCGCCCGGTCAAGGAGGCGGTGGGCGACCCGCACCTGCACGCACACGTCGTCATCGCCCGGATGGTCAAGTGCGAGGACGGGAAGTGGCGCTCCCCGGCGTCCGGCGGACGCGACCTTCGCCGCCACTCCCACGCCGCGAACGAGCTCCAGAAGGCGCTGCTGCGCACCGCGCTGACCGAGCGCCTGGGCGTCGAGTGGGAGTTCAACGAGGCGAACCGCGAGTGGGAGATCGCGGCGATCCCCGGCGAGCTGCGCGGCGCGTTCTCCCGCCGCAACCGGCAGATCCTTGAGGAGGCCGGCGGGGCGGAGCTCAGCACCGCGCAGCGCCGCGTCGTGGCCGCCAAGCTGCGCCAGGCCAAGCGCGACATCGCCGAGGTGGACGTCCTCGCCAAGTGGCACGCCAACGCTGTCGAGGTGCTCGCCGACCGGCACGGCCGGGGCGGCGAAGCACGGCTGCGCGAGGTGCTGGCCGCCGCGTTCCCGGGGCCGGCCGGGCCCGGCGAAGGACTCGATCTGCCCGACCTCGGCGTGCTCGCCGCCCAGGTCTTCGACCCCGAGACCGGCCTCACCTCCAAGCACAAGGACTTCTCCCGGGCGCAGGCTCTGGCCGAGGTCGCCAGGGCGCTGCCGCCCGGCCTGTACGGGCACCTGGAGCTGGAGTCGCTCACCGACCAGGTCCTGGCCGAGGCCGGGTACGCGGTCGCGCTGGCGGACCTGCACGCTTCCCACCACACCAACGCCGACCGGTACACCACGGTGGACGTGCTGGCCGCCGAGCAGGTCATCACCACCGTTCCCGCGGAGCGGATCGCCGACCATGCCGCCATCGTGGACCCGGCTGCGGCGGCCCGCCAGGTGGCCGCCTTCGAGGCCGGGAAGCGCCTGCAGCTGAGCGTCGAGCAGCGCGCCGTGGTGCTGCGGCTGCTGAGCGCCGGGCACGGCGTCGACACCGTGCAGGGCCTGGCCGGCGCGGGCAAGACGACGATGCTCGCCGCGGCCCGGCAGGTCTGGGAGCAGGCCGGGCTGACCGTCGCCGGGGGCGCGATGATGGCGGTCGCCGCGCAGAATCTGCAGGCCGAATCCGGCATCACCTCCACCACGATCGCGTCCTGGCTGCTGCGGATCCGGGACGGCGAGGGCCTCGCCGGCATCGACGTCCTGGTCGTCGACGAGGCCGCGATGGCGGATGACCGAACCCTCGCCAAGCTCCTCGTCCACACCGCCGAAACCGGCACCAAGCTGGTCCTGGTCGGCGACGAACAGCAGCTCCAGCCGATCGGCATCGGCGGCGGCTTCGCCGAGATCCACCGCGCCGTCAGCGGCCTCGCGCTGCGTGAGAACCGCCGCCAGCGCGACGCCGTCGAGCGCGACGCGCTGACCGTGTGGCGCACCGGCGGGCGCTCCACCGCACTCGCCCAGCTCGCCGACGCCGGTCACGTCCACGCCACCGAGACCGGCGAGCAGACCACCGCCGCGATGCTCGCCGCCTGGAGCAGCGAGCGCCGCCGCTGGTCCGATCCGCACGAGAACCTGCGCAACCTGCTGCTGCTCGCCGGACGCAACGCGGACGTCGACGCACTCAACGCCGGAGCGCGACAGATCCGGCGCGCCACCGGCGAACTCGGCGCCGAGACCGCCTTCGCCCTGGCCGACGGGCGCGTGCTCGACATCGCGGCCGGCGACCTGGTCCGCACGAAGGTCAACGACCGCCGCTCCCGGCGCACCGCAGGCAGCGAGCCCGACATCCTCAACGGCTACCGCGGCGTCGTCCTGAGCGTCGACCAGCGCGGCGCCCTGGTGCAGTGGCAGCGCGCGGCCGGACCCGACCAGCTCGTCACCGAGCAGGCCTGGCTGACCCGCGAGCAGATCGCCGAGGGCGCACTCACCCACGCCTACGCGATGACCGTCACCGCCGCCCAGGGCCTGACCGCGATGCGCGCGCTGGTCAACGGGACCGGCGCCGACGCCTTCACCCTGTACCCGGCGATCACCCGCGCCAAGGAACGCTCGGACCTGTGGCTGCCGCTGCGGAGCGTCGAGGACGAAGGCGCCCGCGCCCGGCTCGGCGACCCGGCCACACCCGGCCAGCTGCTGCTGCGCGCCGTCGCGGCCTACGGCAAGTCGCTGGACGCGGACAGCGCCGAGGGCATGATCTCCGGCCGCGTCGCCGGGCACAGGCCTGTTGGACCCAACACCCCCAACAGCGGTGACGGGCCCGACGGCGCAGGCCCCGGCCGCCCGCCCCGCACCCCGCGCGGCCCCGAACCGGCCGGCCCCGGCGGCGGAGGCCTCGCCCTGCGCACCGCCGAACCCGCCGTGCTGCTCGCCACCGTGGAGCAGGCCGCGCCGCTGCGGCCCGAGGAGGACCGCGAGCACCAGGCGCAGCCGCAGGCCTCGCTCCGGGCGCCGCAGGCGGCCGTGGTGCTGGAGCCCTGGCGCACCCGCACCGACCGGCCCGAGGCCGGGGAGCCGGCCGGGCGCCGGGACATCGACGCCCTGGTCGAGGAGGCCCGTGACCGGCGCAGCGCCGACCGGCCCAGCGCCGAGGAGCTCGCCGACGAGCGAGGCCGCCAGGCGCGGGCGCGGCGGACCACCGGCACCCACCGCGCCACCGCCCGGGCCGCCGCCGACCGGGTCGAGCGCGAGGACCGGCAGCCGCACCGCGGTGGGCGTCTGGGCCAGCTGGCCCGCGCTGCCGAGCAGCGCGCCGCCCGCCACCACGAGGCAGTGCCCGGCGCCGAGCGGATCCGCGCCTCCCGGCAGCAGGCGACGGTCACCGCTCTCGTCGAGCGCCCGGCCGCCGTCCCGCTCGAGCACCGCGACCAGGACCAGGCGCAGCGCAGCGGGCGGGCCGCGCACCTCGCCCGCGCGGCCGAGCGTCACCGTGCCCGCCACCAAGCTCAGGAGCAGGTCACCGAGCGGCCGGCCCCGGCGGTCGGCCAGGTCGAAGCTGTCGCACCGGCCCAGGTCCGGCCGCAGGCAGCCCCGGTGCCGGCCGCGCCGACCATCGCCCCGGCCGTCCTGGCAGGCCTCGCCGAGAAGGTCGCCGCCGAGCTGGCGGCGCAAGAGGCTGCGCGCAAGGCCGAGGCCGAGCAGCGGGTGGCCCGCCTGGCCGCCGACGCCGCGATCCCGTCCTGGCGCCAGCGCGAGCACGGCCACGTCATCGCCATCAAGCGCGCCCACGACACCGCCCTGGAGCAAGCGGCGGCGGCGGAGAAGCTCGCCGCCGCCGCCCAGCGCACCGTTGACGCGCTCGGCCCGGTGCTCGGTACCGACCGGGCCCCGGCCGCCGCGCTCGTCGCCGAACTGACCGGCTACCTGCAGCAGTCCGAGCAGCAGCTGCAGCGCGTCGACGAGCTCACCCGGCAGGCCGACGAGATCAACACGCAGGTCCCCGCTCTGTGGGAGGAGCAGCGCCGCGAGTACCGGATCAAGGAGCTGGTCGAGGCGAAGGCCGCCAAGCGGTTCACCAAGCTCACCTTCCGCTCGCCGGGCATGCACGAGGTGGCCGACGCCCTCGGGGAGCGGCTCACCGAGCGCCGCGCGCTGATCGACGGCCTCGACCGGCAGCGCAACGAGCTGCAAAACGCCGCCCGGGACGCCGAGCGCGAGGCCTGGAAGCTGCGCGGCCGGTCCCAGATCCAGCGCGACGAGACCCCCGAGGACCACCGTGCCCGGATCACCCGTCACGCGAACCGCGCGGACACCAACACCTACCGGCACGCCGTCTCCGAGGTCGAGCGGCACACCGCGGCCGCCGCGGGCCACCGCCAGCGCGCCGCAGGCCTGGTCGAGGAGGCCCGGCTGCGCAGGCAGATGTCCCCGGAGCGCAAGGCGGCCGAGGACACCCGCCGCCACGAGCACCGCGCCCGGATCCAGGAACAGCACCGCGAGGAGCAGCAGCGTCTGCAGGAGCACTACCGCCAGCAGCAGCCCTACCGGGGGCTGGAGCCGCCGCGCCACAGCGGACCGGGCCAGCACATCTGACGGCCCGTCGAAAACGACCGCTGATCCCTGTGGTGCCGGGGCCGCTTGCCGCGCCCCGGACCCCAGGCCCGGCCCGGCATCATCCGGCGCGGACAGGACGCTCCCGGGCGGGCCGCCGCACGCGCCGGACGACGCCGGGCTTCAGTCAGTGCTCAGCGCGGGCGGCGGGACCGGCCCGAGGGCGGCCCGGGCCGCGTGCGCGATCACCTCGTCCAGCACGTCCGCCACCGAGGCGTGCACCCTCCTGCTGCTCCCGGCGAGGGCGACCTGGTGCTCGACGTCCAGGCGCCTCGGGTAACCGGGCGCGGCTCCGAGTACGACGTGCCGGCCCTCTCCGAGAGCGGCGCCGAGCTCGAACAGCGCGATCGGCTGGACCTGGTCGGCCGGGAACCAGAACAGGGTGACGTCGGCCAGGTGCAGGTGGTGGTGCTCCCAGGCGATCTGACGCGGGGCCTCGCCGGGGTCGCCGATCGGGAACGCCCGGCGGCGCGGGTTGAACACGGTCAGGCCGACGCCCAGGAGCTCCTGGGCGGCCGGGGCCTGCCAGTCGGGGCAGCCGGTGATCCCGCTGGCCAGGAAGACGCTGGGCGGGTCGCCGGGCGCGGGCTCGTAGTAGTCGGGCGCCTCGAATTAGCGGGTTGTCATACCGCCACCGTGGGGGCCGGGGACGTGCCGCGCCCGGGATTCCCGGGGGTTCCCCGGTTCCTCTTTCCCCGTTCCCCGGGCGGCCCGTGCCGGGGTTGGGCCTGTTGGGACTGACGGGGGCAACAGGCCCGGCGGACGCCACGGCAGCGAAGTCAATTAGATATTGGCCAACACTAGACAGGCCAAGTAAAAGTTGGCATTCTGAGTGTGTCGGGCCACCCGGGCCGGACAAGGGGAAGGGACCGCAGCCATGTCGGACACCGCGACCACCGAGACCGAGACCGCCACGCCGGACGTGGTGATCACCTCCTTCGGCTACCTGCACGACGCCCCGCCGGCCGACCAGGACCTGACCCTGGACCTGCGCCGCCACTTCCGCGACCCGCACGTCAGCCCCGCCCTGCGCTACCTCACCGCGCTCGACGAGGAGGTCCGCGAGGCGGTGCGCAACACCCCCGGTATCCAGCAGCTCGTGACCGCCACCGTCGCCGCCGTGCAGGCCTTCCGCAGCGGCCCCAGCGCCGAGCGGCACCAGGTCAAGGTGGCTTCGGGGTGTGCCGGAGGTCGTCACCGTGCCGGCAGCGTGGCCCGCGAGCTGTGCGAGGCGCTCGCCGCGCTCGGCCTGGTCGTCGAGCTCGTCGACCGCGACCTGCACCGCGACGTCGTCGACCGCTGAGCCGCGGTGACCAGCGCCACGCCGGGGTTGCCCAACCGTGGGCAGCCCGCCCGGCCCGAGGGCGCTGAACTTGGACTCGCAGGTACCGCCGCTGAGATCGGCCTCACGCCCCCGTGTGCGCGCTCAGCGCGGGTCGGCGTGACGCCGCATCGGTGTTCTCGAACCAGCACCGGCAACGCCGTCAACTCGCCGGCCGTCCCGGGGCTCCCCTCCCACGTCCGAGAAAAGGAGGACACCATCATGCCCACCTCCGCCGTCGTCTTCATTGTGCTCCGGTCACCGGGGGCGGCTTCTATGCCCCCGGCTTTGGGGACGGGGGCGTGCAGCCTCGGTCTTCTCTGCACCGGTCCGGCGGTTGCTGGGGGTCTCCGATGAGCGCGTGGCACCACGACGTCACCCTGTTCGGGGAGCCCTACCCGACCCGGAACCCGGTCCCGGACCACTTCCGGACCGGTGACGTCACCGCCGACGAACTCATGGGTCTACCCCGGGAGCAGCGACTCGCAGCGACCGCGGCACACGAGCTCGGGCATGCGCTGCTGTGGGCCGCCGCCGGGCTCCGGGTCGGCAGGGTGTCGATCGTCGACGACGACCATCGCAGCGGGCACGCCATGGCCCTGTCCACCGGCGTGCCCGACGAGGCGCGGCTGCTGGCCGTCGGCACGGCCGGCGGGGAGCGCGCCGAGGACCGGTGGCTGCGGGAAGCGGGCCTGTGGACGCCGGACCGGGCCGCCGTCGTGGAACTGAGCGCCCACGGCGACCGGGCCCGGCTGCTGGACTGCACCAGCCCCCGCCCGGTGTTCGGCACCGGCGGGCCGGACTTCGCGGTGCTGCACGACATGGCGGACGAGGCACTGGACCGGGTGTGGGGCCGGCTGATGGGCGCATTGCCGGTTCTGGTGCGGAGGCAGGCCCTCACCGGGCAGCAGCTCGCCTCGATCACCGGCCTGCCCCTCCCCGCCCCGGGGCCCTGCCGTATCTACCTAGATAAACCGGAGCTCTCCGAGCGGGCGGTTCTGTGACGCGCTGGCGGGCGTGACGCAAGACCGTGCGGGCGGTCTCGGGCGCCGCCGGCGGACAGGACGGAGAGGACGCCTCTTGTACTGGTGTGCGAGGTTCCACGCCTCGCGGCTGGAAAGGAACTGGACCACGGCCGGCCGCGCGCCGGTCACCACGAGGGAGGGGAAGAACGACGTGGGCAGGTTCAAGGAGAAGAAGCCGCGCCGGTCGCGGTTCCAGATCGACGACCGGCCGGTGGACGAGGTCGAGATGATGGCGCACGCCGTCGAGCTGAGCAACACCGTGGACGACCACGGGCTGCTGCTGTTCATGGACGATCCGGCGCTCGGCTTCGGCAAGGTCGCCACCGGCGTCGCGCCGGACGGGATGGTCGAGACCTCCGATGAGGAGGAGCCGTTCCCGGTGGCGCTCTTCGAGCCGGCCCGGTCGATGATGTCCCAGCTGCCGGGCCAGGTCCCGCGTGAGGTCCAGGTCGAAGGCGCGATCGCGGCCGGCCTGCGGCGCCTGCCGCGCGGGATCGCCGACCTGCGCACGGTCCCCGGTTGGCAGCTGCACCGTCTCGGCGACGAGCGCCTGGAGCTGCGCTCTCCCGACGGCGGGGTGTACTCGCGGATCGCTGTGTCGCCCGACCCGGCCTGGATCTCCTCCGCCCTGCACCACGGCTTCGCGCTGTGCCTGTACGGTCCGAAGCTGGGCGTCCGGGTTCCGCCCGCCCGACGTCCGGACCAGTACACGGCCGCCGACCGGCTCACCGAGATCCGCACCGCCCGCGGCGAGGGCCTGGTCGCCGCCGGCTTCGTCGCCTTCCACAACGACCGCTGACCCGGAACACGCGCAGGCCCGTTGGACCTGTTAGGTCCAACGGGCCTACCGCTTCCCGGGACGGGTGGTCGCCCCGCTGCTGACCCGGCCAGTCAGGGCGGCCCCTGTCCCACTTCGGACCTTCGCCGGTCGCGGTACGCCTGCTGCCGGCACGCACCCGAGCAGTACTTCGCGGGCCGGCCTCCCCGCCAGGTCATGGGCTCCAACACCCGACGGCCGCACCCCTCGCACGGCCGCAGAGCCGAGGTCTCCAGCTCCTCGAGTCGGCGTCGCAGCCCGCGGGAGGTCACAGGCTCGTCGTCTTCGTCGCGGAGGGTCTGGGACCGGCTCGGGTGCCGCAACATCGAGGCACCCTTGCTGACGATGGAGTGGACCCGGTCCGGAGTAAGGCCCAGGACCTCTGCGATCGCCTTTGCGGTGAGACCGCCTTCTATGGCCAGCAGCAGCGCGGCGGTGCTGTTGGAAGGCAAGGTGCCCAGGGACTCGTCGATCTCGCTGAGGTCCAACCCCCCGCTCGTGGGGTCGCGGTAGACGTTTCCGCGGCGCCTCACCGGGGGCTCCGCTCGACAGCAGCAGGCAGCTCGGCGGCAAGGACGGTCGCACCCGTGAGGCTGTCCGCCTCGTCCATGATCGGCTCCTGCGGCAGCCGGGGGCGGATCACCGTCCCGACTCGAACGCCATTCGAGCGGGAAAGCCTGCTCAGCGGCAGGAAGAGCGCCAGGGCGTGGACGATCGCCCGTACCTCCGCCAGCACGCTGCTCACCTCCTCGGGACGCGCCTTCCGAAGCGCACACCAGGCCAGAAATCCTACGAGCAGCACCAGCAGCAGGACCGTGACCATCCAGGCGACGCTGAACCACACGGTGTAGCCGACAGCGGCGTTGTCCATCAAGCACCTCCGGGAACGACGAAGGCCCCCGCACCGGAAGTGGTGCGAGGGCCGGTTCCGCGGCCCGCCGGGCCGAGAAACAAAGAACCCCTCTACCCGAAGGCAGAGGGGTTCTGAAGTGCATCCGGGCACAAGAATGCCCGAGCGATGCCTATTATGCGCAAAAGCCTGCCGGAGTGCAAGCGTGACGTTTCGCCAGGTCAGCGACCTGCCCGGGGCCTTGTGTTGTGTGCGGGGTGCGCGCAGCGGGTTTCGTAACGCGCCGTCGGACGGCTGGCAGCGCCGGTCACAGACCTGCGCCGATCAGGGGTTGCGCTCGCTCCAGCCGTCCTCCTCCCCAGGGCTGGTGACGCGATGGCGGGCGTGACGCATCCGCCGTGCCCGGGGCGCGGGCTGACCCGCTCCAGCTGGGGAAGGAACTGGACCACGGCCGGCCGAAGGGCGGCCGCCACATGGAGGGGACTGCCCGTGCGCAACACCATCACCCTGGCCAACGATGCCGACCTCGCCCACCTGGTCGACCTGATCGACATGCTCCCGGGCCCGGAGGAGACGAGCTTCTGGGGCGAGGGACCTCTGGCCATCGGCAAGAAGTTCGCGGCCCGGCTCCGCGCCGTGCTCACCGACCGGGCCTACCCGAAGGACGTGGACTACCTGGCGATCTACGTCCTGAAGTACCTCGGCCGCGGCAACGGCTACATCACCGAGGAACAGATCACCAAGAGCCTGACCGGTGCCCACGGCATCCCGGCTGCCGGCTACGCCTGGGTGGAGGACGCCACCCGCACCGCGTGGACCCTGGTCAATCGCTACAGCCTCCCGGCCTGGCGCGGCTCAAGCACGGCCCCCGGGAGCGCGTGGCTCCGAGGCTGAGCAGCCCGTAGACGATGTAAGGCCCGTTAGGCCCATTGGGCCTAACGGGCCTTGCTCTTCCCGCGGCAGGGGCCCCGGCATCGGTGGTGACCTCGCCGTCCAAGTAGCCGTGCGGGACGAGCAGTCGAGCGAGCAGCACCCTCGTATTGTGGTGGGCAGAGGCGAGTTGACCGAGGAGTCCGCCATGACGACCATCCGGGCCGAGGGGCCGCCCACCGGACGCCGCGATGAACTTTGGCGGGTGTGCGTCGATGGGTTGCGCGTCCCCAGCGTCACGTACGTCTACGACGACACCAACGAGCTCTCCGTCCTGCGCAGCGAGGAGGCGTACTGCTGCCCCCGCTGCAAGTGCCGGCGGGCGCTCGCGCACGGGCGCTGGAACGATGCGCTGGAGCTGCTGTGCGGCACATGCGGCAGCCGGTCCCCGTGGGAGGACGACGAGGGCGGCGTCGCGTGCATGCGGGACGTGATCACGGCGGCCGCAGCCGGGGAGGCGCCCGCCTTCTCGGGCCGTGGCGCCGACGTCGTGGCCCGAGCCTCGGCCGCGCTCGCCGCCGGAAGCTGGGTGCCCACCAGAGGCGCCGACCACGTGACCGCCGGGTCCGTCGTCCGCGCGGCCGAGGCGGCCGGCGGCGAACTCACCGCAGGAGCCCTGCACCGGGCCATCGGCTTCGCCGACCCCTTCCGGCACCACCACACCCGGACCTGGGTGGACGCCGTCGCCTACACCTACTCGGCGCTGCTGCGGCCCGCCCCCGGCGAACGCGCCGAGGCCGGACCCGCCCTATTCGGCCTCGCCCGCGCCGTCGCCGCCCTCGATCCGGTCCGGCTTCCGTCCGCGCCTTCCCCTTCCGAGCAGTTGCCCTTCTGCTAGCCGCCCCGGGTGCACTGGAGGCGGCGGTGGCGCTCTGACCGAGACCGCGGCCTACCGGTATGTGGTAGGTCTGTTGGACCTGTCAGGTCCAACAGACCTACCTGGAGCAGGACGGCCACCCGTCCGTGATCGGCTACGGGGTGAGCGTGCCGGTCCGCTGAGGCCCGACGGCCCAGCCCGGACGGTTGGCAACCGCGCTCGGGCCGGAACTCGGCCGAGGGCGAGGGTCAGGCCTGCTGGGTGGGCAGCAGGTCGGCGGCGAACAGCGGCACGCCGAGGCGGTGGGCGGCGGCGGTGCACAGCGCGTCCGGCATCGGCACCTCGACGCCCTCGCGGGCGGCCTCGGCGGTGAGCTCCAAGGCCAGCGCGGTGTCCTCGGCGAGGTGGGCGCGGTGCTTCGCGGGACCGGGAATCTGGACGCCGAGGACGGCGAGGTCGGCGAGCAGGGCGTCGGCGCGCTCGTGGGTGCCGGCCCGGGCCAGGATCGTGAAGAGCTCGGTGACGGCGGACTCGGGCAGCACGGCACGCGACAGCCAGAGGTCCATCCGGGAGGTGTGCTCGCCGGTGATCCCGGCGAGCACGGCGCGGGCGGTGAACACCGCCTGGCAGTCGCCCGGTACCACGGCCCGGTCCTCCGGTGAGGCCGGCGACAACGGACGCATCGGGACCGGCAGTGGCCCGGCCGTCTTGGTCAGGGTGGTGCCGCCGACGAGCATCCGGGCGGGGCCGGCCGGGAGGTGCCCGTCGAGCAGCACAGTGAAGGTGGCCCGCAGCCGGTTCCGGACTGCCCATAGAGGCTCGATGGTGATCGTGCCGTCCTCGGAGGTCCGGACGGCGACGGTGTCCCCCGAGCCGATGAGTGCGGCGCGCTGGATCTGGGCGGGAAGGATGAGTCGCCCGCGCTGCCCGATTTTGGCGGTGGTGACAACGGTCTGCCTCTGAGTCATGACCGGCACCATAGCCCGCCGCTCCTGGTTTGGTGAGCATCTTTCAATCTGCTCACCCGATGGTGTCTGGGGGTGCCAGACCCGCCCGACCCACTCCCAGAATCGAGGCGGAGAAAGGGAAGGATAATGACGGTTATCCTTCTCTCCCCGTCGCTAGGCTGACGGCCGGTCCGGCGAGGGGCGCCGCGGCCCGCTGGGGAGGACCACCGTGAACACCGACCAGATCATCGCGGCCGTGTCGGCGGGCGGCGGCGCGCTGGCCGCCGGCTTCGCCGGCTGGCAGGCGAGCATCGCCCGCGGCCAGGCCAACGAGGCCCGTGCCGCCGAGGCCGCCGCCGAGGCTGCCGCCGAGGTCGCTCGGCGCCAGGCCATCGCCGCTGAGGACCAGGCGGCGGCCGCGAGGGACCGGGTGCGGGCGGCCGAGGAACAGGTGGAGCTGCTGCGCCGCCAGCTCGACGCCGACGACGCCGAACGCCGCGAGGCCCGCGGCCCCGAGTTCGGGGTCAGGTACTGGGGCCCGTCGATGGCCGCGCCGCCGGAGCTGCGCGTCAAACGCTTCGAGATCACCCAGACCGCCGGACCGGCCCTGTCCGCGATCACGGTCTCGGCGGCCGGGGCCAACGTGCTCGGCATCTTTACCGGACGCGGGATTGACCCCGCGCACGTACAGACCGGCCCGATCAGCACCGGGGGGACCTTCCTCGTGGACGTCGCGGTGAACCCGGAGGTGACGAGGAGGATCCCCGTTCTCCTCAGCTTCGAATGCTCGGCCGAGGACAACACCTACGGCTGGCGCCGGTCGCAGACCTCGCACGTGGAGCCGCCCCCACGCATCTCCTCGCCGGCCCGCCGGTCGTTCCGGTGAGTGCCCTTGCCCTGCGGGCGGCGGGCACCCCGGTGCCCGCCGCCCCGCGCGACCCCCGCGACGACTGGCCCGCCGAGGCCCGCCGGCTGCGCGAGGACCTCGCCGCCCTCTGGGGCGAGGACGACGCGCTGCCCGACCTCGCCGGCGCCTGGATCGCCCACCACCGCAGCGCGAACACCCGCCGGACCTACGCCCGGCACTTCCGCACCTGGAACCGGTACTGCGCCGAGCGCGGCCACCACCCGCTGGAGGCCGCCGCCGAACTCGCCGACGCCTTCGCCCGGCACCTGGAGACCGCCCCCACCCTGGTCCGGGTGCGCGGCGGGGCGTACGGCGAGACGGCCCCGACCGGGGCGCCGTACTCGGACGCCGCCCGCGCCAACGTGCTCTCCGCCAACGGCGGCTTCTACCGGCACGCGGTGAAGACGAAGGCGCTGGCCACCGGCGACCCGTTCGCCGACGTCCTGCGGCCGCCGATCGACCCGGACCACTGCGCCACCGAGGGCCTGACCCAGGAGGAGAACCTGCGCCTGGTCGAGGCCGCCCGGGCCCGTTCCAAGCGCGCCTACGCCCTCGTGCTGTGCCTGTACGTGCTGTTCCTGCGCGTCGACTCGCTGCTGTCCGCCGACGTCACCGACCTCGGCTACGACCGCGGCCACCACGTGCTGCGGATCCGGGTCAAGGGCGGCAAGGTCAAGCGCAAGGCGGTCCCGCCGATCGTCTGGCACGCCCTGCAGGACTACCTCGACGGCCGCACCGACGGGCCGCTCTTCACCACCCGCACCGGCGCGCGGCTGCGCGAGCCGGAGGTCTGGAAGCTGCTGCGGCGCCTGGCCCGCCGGGCCGGCCTGCCCCAGCAGGACTCGATCCACCCCCACGTGCTCAGGGGCGACGGCATCACCGACGCCCTGGAGGCCGGCGACAAGCTGGAGGACGTCCAGGACGCCGCCGACCACAAGGACCCGCGCACCACCCAGCGCTACAACCGCCGCCGCCACCGACTGGAGCGCCACCCCGGCCACGGCCTGGCAGCCCGGCTCGCCGACCGCCTCGCCACCGACGACAGCGCCCTGGTCGACGCCGACGGGCAGGCGGGCGTGCTGCCCGGCCAGCTCGCCGTGCCGGTGCCCTGAGCCCGGCCTGGCCCGAACAGCGGCGCCGTTCCGGAGGGGAACGGACGGAACGGCCTTGGCCCGACCCCATCGTTCACCGGCCGACCACGACCCTTCCGGGGGCCCGTAGCCCGCGCACGACGTGCGCGGGCTAGGGGTGCGCCCCGGCGTGCTCGGTCCTGGTTCGTGTGCGGTTCTCGCTCGCCGAATGTGGTGCCGCCCGCGCGTCTCGTCGTTACGGATACAGTCGGGTGTGCTGCCTCTCGAACCCCCCAGCAGCCGCCGCAGAGCGCGGTGGTGACGCACCTTCGGGTGCTGTTCCAACCGGAGAGGTGGTGGGTCCCTATGTCCCCGATGGGTGGCGGAGGGTCCCGCTGGTGGGTGTGGCTCGTGCAGTTCGGCCTGGTGGTCGACATCGTGCACGGCCTTGTGGTGATCGCGGACCACGTCCGTTGATGCTGCAATCGTATGAGGCCCGGACGTGTCACCGTCCGGGCCCCATGATCACCTGCTGGTGAGGTGCACGCGGGGCCCGTCTCTTCGTTCCGGAGGGGTCGGGCCCTTCGTGTGTCCGCACTCGAGCACACCAAGATGGTGTCGCTCTGGTGTTGATGTCTTGACTGTATCGCCCCGCGGCAGTGGGGGTCAGCCGCCAGCGGCCCGTGCCCTGCTTGTGGCTGCACGTCGTTCCCGCGTCCGTGGAGGCCAACGGCGTGTTCTTCGACGCAGCAGACGGTGTCCAGCGGGGTGGTGTGCGGTTCAGCCGGCCCCGCCCTGGAAGGGGCTGGGGGTGGCGGCGAGGGCGTCGCTGGTGATGTGGGGGGTGTGGTCGGCGAGGAGGGGGTGGGTGGCGGCGACGGCGCGCATGAGGGTGGTGGGGCTGGTGTGGCTGTCGAGGCGTCGGCCGCGGTAGGTGGTGAGGAGGGGGCCGCGGGCGGGGGTGGAGTGGGGGGCTGCGGTTGTGCGGTGGGGGAGGTAGTCGTCGATGGCGAGGGCGACGGGGGGTGGGACTTCTCGGGTGTCGGTGCCGCCGCCTTTGAGGGTGATCTTGGCGGTGGTGCGGTGTTGTTCGCGGGTCCAGTCGTCGAGGTCGAGGGCGACGGCCTGGTGGGCGCGCAGGTCCATGCCGAGCAGGAGGTAGCCGAGGGCGCGGGTGCGTTGGGGCAGGGGGCCGTCGTAGCGGTCGAGGGCGCTGAGGAAGAGCGCGGCCTGGGGCGGGTCGAGGGCGGGGCGTCCGGGCGGGAGGGTGGTGACGGTGGGGCGCAGGCGGCGCAGGGCGGGGTTGTCGATGAAGGCGTTGAAGGTCTGGGCGTGGTTGTAGAACCCGCGCAGGGAGGAGACGCGGCGGGCGCGGGTGCGGGGTTTGGCGTGCTGGCCGGCGCTCCAGGCGGCGACGTCGGCGGGCTCGGCGTGCCAGACCCGGTCGCCGATGAGGGCGAGCCAGTCGCGGACCTCGGCGTGGTAGTCCTCGCGGGTGCGGTCGGTGAGGGGGGTGCGGGCGAGCCAGTCGTCGAGCACCACGCGGGGGTCGGGGTCCATGCCGCGCATCCTACGGATCTCCATGACTTGGGATAACAGCCGACCACCCGCCGCCTCCGGTCGCCTTCCGCCGCGACGTTCGGAAGGTGGCCGGCGCGCGCCGCGCGGGCTGGCGGGTGGCTGGGGCTCCCGGCTGTTATCCCAAGTCAGATTCTGGAGGGCCCACGGGACCGCAGGTCAGCGGGCGTTCCGCGGGAAGCCGGCACGCCCGGGCGGGATCCGCCCTTACTAAGTAGAGGGCCCCGAACCACGGGGCCGGACTTCGAGGAGCACGATGCGCCAGGCCCCCGCCCCCGACCCGACAGGCACCGCCCCGCCTGCCCCGGAGGCCCTCGCCGAGCTGCTGGCCGTCCGCGAACAGCTCGCCCGCCTGGAGACCAGCCCCCTGGTCACCGGCGCCCACCGCCTGGCCCGCAACTTCGGCCCCGTCCTCGAACCCGTCTGGTCCCTGCTCGCCACCCCCGACGACGGCGTCGGCCACCTGCGCCAGTACGGCACCGGCACCACCGCCCCGGCCGCCCGCCGCGCCAACACCGCCGTCGCCGCCAAGGCCCTGCGCGCCTACAAGAAGCTCAAGCTCGTCGGCCCCGACCGCCACCAGATCTGGGCCGCCCTCGCCAACCCCGCCGACACCATCCTCGCCGCCGTCCCGGTCCCCGCGCCCACCGCCGAGACCGACCACTCCCCCACCACCACCCTCACCGCGGCGGTGCGCCCCGCCCTGCCCGCCGCCCTCCACCTCGACCACGCCCCCGACACCCAACTCGTCCCCGCCCTGCGCGCCGTCCTGCGCCGCTGGTGCGACCTCGCCCACCGCTCCGGCGGAACCGGCGGCGACCACGCCCGCATCATGCTCGCCGCCGCCCTCCTGGCCCGCGGCGCCGCCCTCGACGGCGACACCGACACCGTCCGCTGGTTCATCGACCGCTGGCTCGGCCTCAACCCCCTCGACACCCGCGTCGACGGCACCACCGCCGCCCTCCTCGAGAACGACTGGACCCGCAACCGCGTCGACGCCCGCCTGAGCCAGCTCCTCGACACCGTCACCGGCCTGCGCACCGACGCCGACCACCAGCACCGCCTGCACCGCCCCGTCTGGGAGACCCAGGTCGCCGGCCACACCGTCGCCCTGCTGCCCCAGACCTACGACCGCGCCTCCACCGCGGCCGACGACCCGGCCGAACTCGCCGCCAGCGTCCCGGTCGCCGAACAGCTCAACGCCGTCATCGCCGCCCTTTCGAGTTCGAGGCGCGAGGCCGACATCGTCACCGTGCTCTTCACACGGAACCTCTCGCTGGCCGATGCCGCCGAGCAACTCGGGATGCCCTACCCCCTCGCACGCAAGCTCTGGAACCAAGCCCTCATAAAGCTCCGCCACCCCGAAAGCCGCCAGTTCCTGCAGGACTACCTCTAACCACGCCGCCACCCACGAAAGGCCACCTCGTGCCCCTGCCACCCGTACCGCGCGGCGCGAACAGGACCCTGCCCCACCGGCCCGGCCCCGTCCTGCGCTGGGCCTGCGCACTCGCCGTCATCTGCGCGGCCACCACCCTGCTCGTCCTGCTCGGCATGCCCGTCGCCGGAGCCGTCACCAGCGTCTCCTCCCTCGCCCTGCTCGCCTCCCAGGTCTCCGGCACCGGAACCACCCCCGGGCAGGACAGCACCGCGCCACCGGACAGCCCCCGCCCCGACGACACCCCCGCGTGAGAGACGGGGCACGCCCGCGTGCTGTTATCCCAAGCCGCCCGATCGGGGCCGGGCTCCCCCGCAGGTCGCCGACGCTTCCGCGGGACCGCCCCGCGGGCACCCGCTCCACACGCTTAGGTATAGGGGGGCTCGAGGGGAGCCCGGAACAGCCGAGGAGCGGAGCATGGGCAGTACCCGTACTGGAAGCCGGGGCACGACCGAAGAGGTCGAACTGCTGGCGGAGCTGCTGGTCGTGCGCCAGCGCCTGCAGGAACTGAAGCACCACCCCGCCGTCAGCGGCGCCAACCGCCTGGCCCGCACCTTCGGGCCGCTCCTCGAACCGGTCTGGGACCTCCTCGCCCTGAGCGAGGAGGCCACCGGCGTCGGCTCCCTGCTCCAGTACGGCGTCGCCTCCCCCACCGACGGCGCCCTGGAAGCGAACGCCTCCGTAGCCCGCAAGGCCACGAAGACCTACCGCAGGCTCAGGCTCACCGGCCCCGACCGCCACCAGGTCTGGGCCGTCATGTCCAACCCCACCAGCGCCATCCTGGCCAACACCCTGACCCCCGCCGTGCTGCCGGCTGTCCCCTCCACCGGGACCACCGCGGGCCTGCGGGTCGCCGTACGCCCGACGCTCCCGCGCGCCCTGCAGGTGGACTGGAACGACGACGCCGACGTCGTGCCGGCACTCCGCCGCCTGCTGTGCCGCTGGTGCGACCTGGCCCGCGCGTCCGACAGCGTCGTCGGGGACGTCGCCCGCATCATGCTCGCCGCCGCGCTCCTGGCCCGCGGCGCCGCCCTCGACGGCGACACCGACACCGTCCGCTGGTTCATCGACCGCTGGCTCAGGCTCGCCCCCACCGAGGCCCGGCTCGACGGCTCCACCGCGGCGCTGCTGGAGAACGACTGGACCCGCAACCGCGTCGACAGCCGCATGTCGGTGGTGATGGACACCGTCACCGCCCTGCGCGCGGACGGGAACCACCAACACCGCCTCCACCGCCCAGTCTGGGAGACCCGTCTCGGGGGAGCACCCGTCACCCTCATGTCCGAGCACGGCCCCAACGACGGCTGGCTCAACATCAGGTCCCAGGGCGAGTACGGCGACCCTCTCGAGCTCATCTCCGCCGACATGATCAGCGACGACGTGGCCGCTGTCCTCGGCACGCTGCCCGAACTCCCCCGCGAAATCCTCATCGCCACCCACCTCCGAGGCATGAGCCTCAAGGAGATCAGCGACAGCGACATCGCCTGCGGGCTTGGCACCGCGACGATCCGCGCGATGCTGGCCAGGGCGATCAAGACCGTCCAGCGGAACGAGCACCGGGTCCGCTTCCGGCTCCGCCGGCCAGAGGACCTCCACCAGCGTCTATCCCGATAGTCAGGCACAGGATCGCCCCCTCCGAACGCCGCCGGCGAACCAGGCCTGTCCGCGCACCGGCGCCAGGTGGGACATGGCCTGCGGCCAGAACACAGGCGCCCCTGATGGGTCCAACGGTCCTGTTGGACCTGTTGGACCCATCAGGGGCGACAGCATGCGGCTGGGGGTCAGCCGACCGGAGACCCGGTCTTGAGCTTCTGGCCGGACCCCTTCTTCCGCCTGGACGGCCTGGGGCTGGGGGCGGCGCGCTCGAAGCGGCTCGGTTTCGCGGTGCTGTGGGGCTCGGCGCGGGTGCCCGGAGTGGTCCCGACCGAGGACCTGGCGGCGGAGCCGGCCGTGGTGGTCCGCTTCGCGGCCGGGCAGCTGGGCGTCGAGGCGTCGAGGTTACCGCCAGTCCCTCCACTGGATCCAACGTCTGCGAAGGCCACCCCTCGTTCCGTCAGTTCGCGGGTTCGTTCTGGTCGGCGGGCTGCGGAGGCTCGTCAGCGGCGAGCAGGAGCAGGCCGAGCCGGAGCGCGACGGCGGCGCACAACGCGTCGGTGAAGTCGAGCTCGGCGCCGTCGCGGGCGGCGTCGGTGACCAGGTCGAGCGCGGTGGCGGTGTCGTGGGCGAGGTCGGCGTGGCCCTCACTGGGGGTAGTCAGCTTGAGGCCGAGCAGCTGCAGGTCGGCGAGCACCAGGTCGACCTGGTCGCGGGCGCCGGCCTTCACCAGGGCGGTGACCAGCTGGGCTACGGCCTGCTCGGGCAGTACCGCGTAGGGCAGCAGGCTGTCGGCGAGGCTGCCGGGGCCGGCGCCCTCGGCCTCGGCGAGCCAGCCGAGGACGGCGGAGGCAGTGACCACCACCAGGGTGTCCGTGCCGCCGGACTCGGCGTAGGCAAGGGCGCGGTCCAGCGTCCTCTTGGCGGCCGCCGCGGGCAGCAGGGGGTCGGTCGGCCGGGCGGTGGCCGGCAGTCCCGGCCGCCCGCCCCACCGTACGGTCACCGGGCCCTGTGGGGGGAGCAGTCGGCCGGTGGTGGCGCGCAGTCGCAGGGCCAGGGCCCAGACGGTCTCGATGGTGATCGTGCCGTCGGTGGTGACGCGCAGGACCACTCTGGTGCCCTCGCTCATACCTGCGCCCCGCTGGAGTGCTGCGGGGACTATCAGGCGCCCACGCTGTCCGATCGCGGTGCGGGCCGCAGCTTCGATCTTGTTGTCCATAGTCGGATTCTAGGCAACCTCAGGTGAAGTGGTGAGCGCATGACTACTCCGCTCACCACTTTTCCATCTGCTCCGCAGGCCTTGTGTCCTCGGACGAACCGCGGTTTCAGACACGACACCGAACCCGGCCGGAGCGGGCAGCAGAGGGACCGGCCATGACGGGCGAACAGAAGGACCTGGACGGCGAGGTGCACTCCCCGCCGGCCGAGAGCAGTCTGGGCTGGCACGGGGGCGCCCCTGTTGGGTCCAACAAGCCTGTTGGACCCAACAGGGGCAACAGCATGCGGCCTGGGGGTCAGCCGACCGGCGGCCCGGTCTTGAGCTTCTGGTTCGGCCGGGCCGGGAACGGTCGGCCCCCGTTATAGGTCTCCTCCGCCTCCTCGACGGCGAGCATCACGGCGGCCGCGACGAAGGCGCTCAGTGACACCGGCGGCTCGGCGACCTCGGGGTTGCGCTGCAGGGCGACCACGGTGTTGCGGAGCCGGTCCAGGTCCTCGGAGGGGATGTAGGCGGGGATCTTCTCCTTCTTCCCGCTCTGCTCGGGGAGGCCAGGGCTGCCGATCAGCTTCCCCAGTACGCCTCCGCCGTTGTTCCCGAACGGCATCCCGCTCATGCGGTGACCTCCTTGGGCTGCAGCAGCACGCGGCCGGCCTGGTCGTAGTCGGCGGCGGTGGTCCCGGTCGGCTCGAAGAGCCGCACCGGCTCGCAGTGCTTGGGTGCCTCGGCGGCCTTGACGGACTCGCGGATCGTGAACACCGCCGCCTCGGGGTAGTCGGAGCGCACCCGCTCCGCCACCTCGCGGGCGTACTCGCTGCGCTTCCAGGCCGTCAGGAAGGTCGCCCGGACGGCGAGGTGCGGGTTCGTCTCGTCCTGCACGGCCCGGATCGTCCTGTGCAACTTGGCCAGGCCCCGTTCGTCGAGGGCACCGACCTTGAGCGGAACCAGCGCCTCGTCCGCCGCCGTGAGCCCGTTGACGGAGAGCTTCCCGAGCGCCGGCGGCGCGTCGATGATCGTGATGTCGATGGGGGCCTGGCTGGCGGCGATGGCCTTGCGCAGCGCGGTGTCCTTGCCGACCCGGGGGTCGAGGTCGACCAGGGCCAGCTCCTCCGTGGACGGGACCACGTAGAGGTTCTGGTACCGGGTGTAGTAGGTCGCCTCGTCCAGGGGGCACCGGCCGTAGAAGACGTCGGTGAGCTCCCGCCGGTCCTTGGGGGCGACGTCCTCGGGGTAGATCGGCTCGAGCCAGCTGGAGAGCGAGGCCTGGTGGTCCAAGTCGATGACGCGGACCGTGTAGCCCATCGCCGTCCACACCGCGGCGAGCTCCATCGCGGTCGTCGTCTTCCCGGCGCCGCCCTTCTGGTTGACGACGACGTACGTCCGGTGCGCGGTGAGCCTGTCGGGCAGCACCGTCTCCAGGGTCGGCGGTACCAGGTGCTGCGCCCGGAACTCCTGGTAGGGGACGGTCAGGTCCCAGGCGCTGACGACCTTCAACGGCTCCCGGCGCGGTGCGGGCAGGGCTGTCAGGACGCTCAGGTCAGGTGGCACGGGCGGGGCTCCTCGTCGTGGACTGCGTTACGTACACCCCTGACGGTATTGGACCTAACGGGGCTAACGGGGGCAGGTGCCCGGCCACGGCGTTTCGCCCCCAGCACGCGCCGGACTGTGTCGGGGAAACAGCCGGTGCGCACTCCGCCGCGTGGCTACGCTGACGACCCATGTCACTGACACTGCGTGAACTCCTCGACGAAGCCGTCACGAGCGGGACAGCGTCCCTCCCCAACAAGGACGACGGGGGAAGGTCCTCGGTCCCCCTCAGCCTGGAGATGGTCGTCCAACTGTGGGCCACGCACCGGTCGAGGATGCGTGAGCAGCGGCACAACGCCCGCACCCCGGACCGGATCCTCGTCTCGGCGGAGTCCGGCGACGAGACTCGAGCCGTGCTGCAGATCACGAACAACCGCTACGAGGTCGACGCCTCCGGCCGGGTCGTTCCGCTGTGCATGATCCCTGACTGCTCTGGTGAGTGCCTGGGGGTCAGCATTCTCCGGGTGTGCGCGTACCACCTGGACCACCCCGGCCACACCCCCACCACCGTCGCGGACGACCCAGCCGCGCTGTTCGGCGCACGCGCCGACGCCTGGCATGACAAGGCTCTGGCTGCCCGGGACGCCGCGGACAAGGACCTGGAGGATGCCAAGTACCACGTGGCCAGGGCCTCGGACGGATCACGGGCCGTCGTGCCGGCCCCGGCAGCACCGACCGGGGCTCCGACCACCGCCGTCTGAAGCCCGGGGTGTCAGCGGTTCCCCAGCCCTTCGTGGTGTTGGTCCGGTTAGGACCAACACCACGAAGGGCTGTCCGGCACTATGGGTGAATGACTGATCATCAAAAGAGGCGGGCCCTGTGGCGTGGCCCGCGGTCCGGTCCGGCGGGGGCCCGGTCCGTGCCCCGGGACGCGTGGAGCGGCGGGCCGCTGTTCGGCGAGCCGCCGACGGTCGAACCCGAGGGTTCGGAGCAGACCGTTCTCGTGGAGCAGCCGCCTGGGCGGCGGCCGCTGGGGCCGGGACCTGCCCGCTCGTAGACCGGGCGGGCTCCGTGCCTCGGTTGCCGGCCGGGTTCGATCGGCGGCCGGACGAACGCATGAAGGGTCCCCCGGCAAAGCGCACGCCGGGGGACCCTTCAGATATTCGGTTAGAACGGGAAAATCCTGGTCAGGACGACCTGATGGCGTTCAACGTCGACGCGGTACTCGACGATGCCGCCGCCTCCCGGAATCGGGAGGGTCCGCCAGGGCCCTCCCTGCGCGGCCGGCCGACTGTTCTCCAGCCACGGATCCTCCGAGATGTCGACCGTCAGGGCGACGATCCTGGAGAAGAGCACCGCGGGGAGGGCCGGATCGGCGAGGGCGTCCGCGACCGTCTCGGACGGGATGACCGGCCATAGCTCGTCTTCGTCACTCACCGGGCATCTCGCCACCCCGCTCGCGCCGGCGCCGGTAGACCTGCTCCCAGGAGACCGTCGCCAGCGTTCCCGCGTCCGCGGCGGCGATGATGCGCTCGCCATCCGGATCGGTGTCGAGCATCGCCTGGCCCCACCAGGTGGCCACCACGTGCTGGAGGTCCTGGCCGGCCTCGGCCTGGCCGACCTCCCGGTAGAAGGCCATGCGGCGCGCCGGCGAGAGGGCGGCGGCGATGCCGTCGATGGTGCGCGGCACCCTGGGGTGGGGCGCGTTGTGTACGGGCTGGGCGCTCATGGCGGTGTACCTCCTGCCAGCCACCGTAGTCGGGACGCTCACCGTCCGTCTGCCTCGATCCGGTCGGGTGCCGGCGCGGGCGGTGACAGCCAGCGGGCGCGCTCCCCGTCCAGCGCCTTGACCGGGTCCGGCGGCAGGAAGCCGGCCGGGAACGCCACCGGCCAGGACTCGGTGATCAGCTCGCAGTACCCGAACCGGCCGGGGAAGCGGTCGCTGCCGCGGACGATGCCGATCGGTTCGCCCTGACGGCGCACCCAGACCATGCCGTCGGCGTCGGCGGAGAGCTCGATCCCGGCCTCGCGCCAGGAGGCGGTGCGGTCCGGGAACCGCGTCTCGAGTTCGGTGAGGTTCATCCGGGGTCGGCCCTTCAGGCGGTGAAGCGGTTGAGCTCGGCGTCGAGCCTGGACGTGGCGGTGGCGGCGGTGAAGCGGTCAATAACGCGCTGGTAGGCGGCTTCCTGCTGGTCGGTGAGGACGATCCGGGTACCGGGCTCGGCCGGCTCGACGACGGCCAGGAGGAGCTCGGTGTCGGCGTCGGGCTGCTGCTGCAGCACGGCGATGGCCGCGGCGACGGACTGGACGACGTCCTCGACACCCACCTGCCGCTGGTGCTCGGAACGGTAGCTGGCGGTGAGCTGCAGGATCTGGTCCAGGTCGCCGGTGTCGCCGGCGCCGTACGCGGCACGCCGCAGGTGGCCGAGAAGCTCGGCAAGCCGGTCGACATCGGCCTGGGCGACCGTGGCTGCGTAGAGCGGGGCGTGCTCGTAGCGGCCGTCGGGGGCGAGGAGGGTGAGCTCGTCGGGCAGCGGGTCGTACGTCTTGGCCCAGACCCGCTCGCGCAGCGTGGCCGGCAGGGCGTCCACGATCCGCGACCAGGCCTCGTAGACAGCCTCGCCGTCCAGCCCCTGGGGGAGCTGCCACTGCTCGTCGGGGTCAGCGTCGGGCAGCGGCCGAAGGTGCAGGAGCAGCGGCTCCTCGAGGGCGGCGAACGGGTCGAGCCAGCTGTCGATCTGGGGGAGCAGGAGGGTGGCCGTGGGGTCGCTCATGAGTGCGAGCCTTCCGTGAACGTCGTCGGGGGCCGCCTGC
>NZ_JBFBGS010000068.1:0-40334 GCF_040684795.1 Kitasatospora sp. NPDC089797
GGGGTAGATGGTTTGTTGGGTGTGGTTGATGGGGTGCATGGTGGTGGGTTTCTTTCTGTGGTGGGTTGGTTGATTGGCTGGTTTGGGGTTTTGGGGTGGTTGGTGGGTTTGGTTAGGGGGTGGTGTTAAGCCGGTTGCCGGTTGCCGGTTGCCGGTTGCCGGTTTGGGTTTGGGGGTGCTGCTTTTCGGTTTGGTGCTTGGGGTTGGGTTTGTGGTTCTGGTTTGTGGTTTTGGTTGTTGTTTGTTGGTTATTGGAAGATGTTTTGTCCGGGGGTGAGGGTGTGGGTGGGGTCGTAGGTTTTTTTGTTGGTGGTGAGGGTGGTCCATTGGGGGCCGTAGTGGTGTTGCCAGTCGGTGGTGGTCATGTGGGGGATGGCGCCGACGAGGTAGCGTTTGGCGCCGAGTTGGGTGGCGCGGTTGTAGAGGTTGCGGTTGCGGGTGAGGGCGGGTTGGGGGTTGGTTCCGGGGTGGGGGAAGGTGAGGAGGTCGAAGAGGTAGGCGGTGGGTTCGTTGGGGGTGATGGTGAGGGGGTGGGTGATTTTGTTGGTGTGGAAGGGGTAGAAGAGGAGGAGGCCTTGGCCGATGTCGTCGGGGGTGAGGGTGGTGAGGGTTTCTTGGATGAATTGGTGGGTGGTGGTGGCGGGGAGGAGGAGGGAGAGCCAGGGTTTGGGTTGGTTCCAGTAGCCGAGGTTTTTGAGGTTGTCGGCGAAGGTGTTGGCGCGGAAGGTGTATTCGCGGTAGGTGGTGTCGGTGGTGGTGGTTTGTTGGGGGGTGAGTCCTTGGAGGAGGGGGGTGGGGTTGGGGGGTGTGGTGTTGTAGTAGGTGGCGGTTTCGATGGTGTAGGTGGTGGGGGTGCCGGGGGGTTGGGGGTGGATTTCGCCGACTTGGGTGTGGAAGCGGCCGTCGTTGAGGATGGTTTCCTGGTCTTTCATGTAGGTGGTGAGGTCGGTGTAGTGGAGGGTGAAGACGAGGGCGCGTTGGGGGGCGGGGATGAGTTTGAGGGTGGCGCGGGTGATGAGGCCGGCTTGGCCGGCGCCGCCGAGGGCGGCGTGGAAGAGGCGGGTGTTGTGGGTGGGGGTGGCGGTGAGGTGGTGGCCGGTGCCGGTGATGATGTCGAGGGATTCGACGGTGTCGGTTTGGAGGCCGTATTTCTGGACGGTGTTGCCGATGCCGCCGATGGAGAGGGTGCCGCCGATGGTGAGGTGGAGGTAGTCGGTGAGGCAGGGTGGGGTGAGGCCGTGGGTGAGGGTGGCTTCGGTGAGTTCGGCCCAGGTGGTGCCGGCGTCGACGGTGGCGGTGGTGGGGGTGATGGTGTGGATTTTGTTGAGGGCGCGGGCGTTGATGCTGATGCCGCCGGCGGCGCCGGCTTGGCCGTAGTTGGAGTGTGATTCGAGGTCGTTGCCGGTGCCGGCTTGGCCGTTCATGGCGACTTTGAGGCCGTTGCGGCGGGCGTAGTTGATGATTTTGACGATGTCCTGGGTGGAGCCGGGGTTGAGGACGGCGTGGGGGGTGTTGGTGGTGAGGCGGCCGAAGTCGTGGGCGTGGGTGGCGGTGGTGGCGGGGTTGGTGGTGAGGGTGCCGTCGAGGGTGGGGACGGGGGACAGGCGGCCGGTGGTGGGGGTGTTGGTGGTGGCCCAGGTGCGGGTGGTGGTGTTGTAGGCGATGACGGTGGCGGTGAGGCCGGTGAGGAGGGTGCGTCGGGTGAGGGGTGGGTGGTGGTTGTTCATGGTGGCGGGTGGTTCCTTTCGTGTGTGGGGTGGGTTCTGGCGGTGAGTCGGCTGGGGGGTCTGATTTTCGGGTGGTGTGTTGGTGGTTCCAACGCCACTGATGTGCTGGTGGGTTGGTGGCGTGGAGCGGTAACGGGCTGATGCTGTGGGGGTGTTGGGCCGGGGTGAGGTAACGCGCTTGAGGCGCGGGGGTGTTGGCCTGGGGGCTGGCAACGCGTCCGGAGTGTCCGGGTGTTGGCTGGTGTGGGCTCAACGCGCCTGGGGTGTTGGGGTGTTGACCGGTTGGTCGGCAACACGGCTGGGGCGCGCTGGTGTCGGCTGGTGTGGGCTCAACGCGTCGGGGGTGTCGTGGTGTTGGCTGGTGGTGGCTCAACGCGTCGGGGGCGTGCTGGTGTTGGCTGGTGTGGGCTCAACGCGTCGGGGGTGTCGGGGGTGGGGCCGCCGCCCGGGTGGGGGTTCGGGCGGCGGGCCGGCGGTGGCGCGGGTGCGGGCTGCCCGCGGGGGTGCGGGTGCGGGGGTGCGGGTGCGGGTGGGGGTGCGGGGGTCAGGTGGTGGTGAGGTCGGTGTGGGTGGTGGTGTGGTAGTTGGTGAGGTCGAAGGCGCGGGTCTGGCGTTGGTAGCGCCAGGTGTAGGTGGGCCAGATCGACGGGTTGTTGCCGTGGCGGTCGGTGTACCAGCTCTGGCAGCCGCCGTTGTTCCAGACGGTGTGTTCGAGGCGTTTGGCCAGGGTGTGGTTGTAGGCGCTCTGGGCGTGGGGCAGGACGTCGACGCTGCTGAAGCCGCGGGTGAGGGTCTTCAGGGCGGCGAGGATGTAGGTGATCTGGGCTTCGATCATGACGGTCTGGGAGGAGTGGCCCAGGGTGGTGTTGGGGCCCAGGATCATGAAGAGGTTGGGGAAGCCGTGGACGGTGGTGCCGCGGTGGGCGTTCATGCCGGTGCGGTTCCAGGTCTGGGCGAGGGTGTGGCCGCCGGTGCCGTGGATGCGGTGGGCGACGGGGCGGTCGGTGGCGGTGAAGCCGGTGGCCAGGATGATGGTGTCGACGTGGCGGCGGGTGCCGTCGGCGGTGGTGACGTGGTCGGGCCCGACGGAGGTGATGGTGTCGGCGATGATGTCGACGTTGGGCTGCTGGATGGCCGGGTACCAGGTGTTGGAGAACAGCAGGCGTTTGCAGCCGACGGTGTAGTCGGGGGTGAGGCGGGCGCGCAGGGCGGGGTCGGCCACGGATTTCTTGAGGTGGCCGGCGGCCATGTTCTTCATGCCGGTGGTGCGGGTGGGGCGGGACATGAAGAACGCGACGATCTCGCGGCCGTTCTTGTTGAAGGAGCGGCGCAGGCGCTGGTAGCCGGGCAGGTGGCGCAGCATCCAGGTGTGGCGGGCGGTGTTGGGCTTGTCGGGTTTGGCGGCGACCCAGGGGGGTGTGCGCTGGTAGAGGTCCAGGCGCCCCACCTGGGGCTGGATGCGGGGGACGAACTGGATGGCGGAGGCGCCGGTGCCGATGACGGCGACGTCGCGGCCGCTGAGGTCGTGGTCGTGGCGCCAGCGGGAGGAGTGGAAGAGGGTTCCGGTGAAGGTGTCCAGGCCGGGGATGGCGGGCAGGGCGGGTTCGGAGAGGTAGCCGGTGCCGGTGACCAGGATCTGGGCGGTGTAGTGGCCCTGGCTGGTGTCGATGGCCCAGTGGTGGTGGTGTTCGTCCCAGCGGGCGGCGAGGAGTTCGTGGCCGTAGCGCAGGTGGGGGGTGACGCCGTAGCGGTGGGCGCACGAGCGCAGGTAGTCGTGGACCTCGGCCTGGGTGGCGAAGGTGGACTTCCACTCGGGGTTGCGGGCGAAGGAGAAGGAGTACAGGTGGGCCTGGACGTCGCAGGCGCAGCCGGGGTAGGTGTTGTCGCGCCAGGTGCCGCCGAGGTCGTCGGCGCGTTCGAAGACGAGGAAGTCGTCCTCGCCGGCCTGGAGCAGGCGGATGGCGGTGCCCAGGCCGGAGAAGCCGGCGCCGATGACGGCGACCTTGAGGTGGCGCACGGGGGCGGGGCGCGTGCCCGCGGGGGCCGTGGCCGGCAGGACCGCCGCCGCGGTGGTGGTGTCGGCGCCGGCCCGGGCGGGGGTGCCGGCCACGGTGCCCGGGGCGGGGGCGGGGGTGTGGTCGGGGGTGGTGGCGGGGTGTTCGGTGGTGGTGGTCATGGCGTCTGCTTCCTGGCGGGGCGGGCGGGCGGGGGTCAGGCCCGGCGGGTGAGGGTGACGCGGAAGTTGTTGAAGATGTGGTCCTCGAGGGTGTAGGCGAAGATGTCGAGGTAGCGCTCGAAGCGGGCGACGGTGGCCTCGTCGGCCATGGCGACGGCCTCCTCGCGGCGGGCGGCCAGGAGCTCGAGCCAGGCGCGGCAGGCGCGGGCGAAGGACTCCGGCTCGTTGCGGATCTCGGTGACCTCGAACAGGCCGTCCAGGCCGGCGGCGAGTTCGGGCAGGCGCGGGATGTGGCAGCCCTCGAACTCCTCGCGCTGCAGGAACTTCAGGTCGTCCAGGAGCTGGCGGCGCAGCGGCGGGTTCTCCACGGTCATGGTGTGCAGGACGAACCGCGCGCCGGGCTTGAGGAGGGAGTGGACCTGCTTGAAGAACACCCGGTAGCGCTGGGTGCGCTCCTTGGGGGTGAGGGAGGAGAGCACGAAGTGCTCGAGGGCGTTGATGCAGAACGCGGCGTCGTAGGGCTCCTGGCCCTCGGGCAGGCGGTGGTCCTCCCAGCTCTCCACGCGCGCCTCGATAGCGGGGTTGTCCAGGGCGGCGACGAAGTCGGCCTGGGTGCGTGAGAGGGTCACCCCGACGGCCTTCTTGACGCCGTGGACGGTGGTGAGGCGGTTGAGCATGGTGCCCCAGCCGCAGCCGATGTCCAGGACGCGCTCGGTGCGGGCGGCCCGCGCCAGGTCCGTGAAGACGTCGAGCTTGCGTTCCTGGGCCTCGTCCAGGGTCGCGACCAGGTCCTCGCCGTCCTCCCAGTAGCCGCCGGAGTACATCATGGTGGGGCCCAGGATGAGCCGGTACAGGTCGTTGCCGACCTCGTAGTGGTGGCGGATGGCCTCGACGTCGGGGTTGATGGTGCGGGCTTCGACGGTGGTCATGGGATGGGCCCCTCGGTGGTCGTAGTGGGTGGTGGGTGGTGGCGGACGGACGGGGACACGCCCCCGCAGCCGCAGCCGCAGCCGCAGACGGCGGCGGTGGCGGTGGCGGCCGTGCGGCGGCAGTGCCCCGCCCGGCCCGGTGGCCGGCGGGTGCCGGGCGCCCGGCGCGGGCGGCGTGCCCTCTTGCTCGTAGGTGAACCCGCCCTCGGGGGAGGGCGGTTGCGCGGCGCCGGGGTGAACCGGCCCGGCGCTGGCGGCACTCGGGCCGCACCCGGACCGGCCGGCACCGGCGCCGCCGCCGTGACGCTTCGGTGCGGCGGTGCCGTGGCGCTTCGGTGCGGCGGTGCCGTGACGCTGTGGTGCGGCGGTGCCGTGACGCTTCGGTGCGGCGGTGCCGTGACGCTGTGGAACGCCCCGGCCCGGGGGTGCGCTCTTCGTCGTGCGGGCCGGCCCCGGGGAGCGCCCCGCCGTGCCCGGCGCGCTCCGGCGGGTACCGGGCCCGGTGCGGCCCGGCGTGGCCTGGTGCGGGCCGTCCCGCTGCGCCCGGTGCGGCCCGGTGCGGCCTGGTGCGGGCCGCCCCGCTGGGCCCGGGGTGGCCCGGGGTGGTGCGGCGGGGTGCGGCCTGGTGTTGTCCCGGGGTGGTGCGGGGTCGTGCGGTGCGGGCCGGGTGCGGTGCGGGTGTGCGGGTGCGGTGTGTTGTGGGTCAGGTAAGCGCGCTGGTCGCAATCGGTGCGCAAGTGCGCGGGGGCGGGGCGGGTTGCGGGGCGTTTGCGTGGGGGCGGGTTTCATGCGGTGTCGACAGGACGAGCGGCGCCCAGCCGTGCGGGTCCTGCCCTCCTCGTGCGGTGTGCGGTTGTGGGGGCGGGGACCGGTGCGGGGCGCCGTCGTCAGCCGTCGTCGGCCGTTGTCGGCCGGTGTCGGTCCTGTCCGTGCCATCGGTCGTATCCGTCGTATTCGCCGCCCCGTCGTCTCCTGGGCCTTTCCCCCGATGTGTGGCTTCTCCGGCTGTTCCCGCCCCCGGCGGGGCGGGCGGGTGCACAGGGGGGTTGCCGGGGGCGGGGGCTTGCCTGGAAGGGAATTGATCACTGATGTCCGAGATCCCCACTGTCGAGGACCTGGCCGCGCAGCTGCAGGCGGTCTCCGGTGCGGCCGCGGTCGACGCGGACGCGGCGCTGCAGCACATCGCGGACGTGGACTCGCTGGACCTGATGGAGTGGCTGTACGGGTTCCAGAACCAGTACCCGCACATCCCCGCGGACGAGTCGCTGTTCGCGGACATCGACGACACGACGACGCTGCGGGTGGTGCACGGGCGGATCCTGGCGCTCGTGGCCTCCTCCGGTTCCTGAACCGGGGGCCCGGGGTGCGTCGGGTGCGGGCCGCGCAGGCGGCAGGGGGCGCGGGCACTGCGGGTGCCCGGGTGCCCGCAGGGCCCCCGCGGCCTCGGGCCGCGCGGCCCGAGGCCACGGCCTCGGCCGGGACCGCAGCGGCCGTGGCCGCAGGTGCCGGGACCGCAGGGGCCGGTGCCGGTGCCGGGGTCGACGGTCGTGTCGATGAGCAGGTGGTTGTGTCGATGAGCAGGGGAAGGAGGGGACGCAGATGAGCGGTTTCGACGTCACCGGCTGGGGGATGTCGGTTCCCGAGCGGGTGGTGACCAGCGCGCAGCTGGCCGAGCGGTTCGGGGTGGACGAGCACTGGATCGTCTCGCGGTGCGGGATCCGTGAGCGCCGGGCGGTCGGCCCGGGGCAGACGACGGCGTCGATGGCCGCGCAGGCCGGGCGCCGGGCCCTGGAGCGGGCGGGGCTGGGCGGCAAGGACATCGCGCACCTGATCGTGGCGACCGCCACGCCCGAGCAGCCCTCGCCGGCGACGTCGGCGTTCGTCCACGACGAGCTGGGCATCGCGGGCAGCGCGCACGACGTCAACTCCGAGTGCGCCGGGTTCGTGTACGCGCTGGTGAGCGCGATCGCGCTGATGCGCATGGACCCGCGTCCGGTGCTGGTGATCGGTTCGGACACCCACACGCTGACCGCCGACCCCGCCGACCGGGACCTGTCGATCCTGGTGGGCGACGGCGCGGGCGCGGTGGTACTGGAACCGGGCCCGGTGGAACGGGTCCTGGCGTGGAACCTGGGCGCGGACGGCTCGTGCAAGAACAGCCTGAAGGTCCTGGCGGGGGGCTCGCGGATGCCCACCACCGCGCAGACCGTCGCCCAGGGCCTGCACTACGCGCAGATCAACGGCAACGAGATCTACCTCAACGCGGTGCGCTACACGGTGCGCACGATCCGCGAGACGCTGGAGCAGGCCAAGCTCCAGCCCCACGAGGTGGACCACGTGGTCCCGCACCAGGCGAACATCCGCATCATCAACTCCGTCCTCGCGCACACCGGCATCCCCGCGGAGCGCCTGGTGACGAACCTGGAGCGCTACGGCAACACCGCCTCCGGCTCGATCCCGATCGCGCTGGCGGAGGCACTGGACGCCGGGCGCGTGCGCGCGGGCGACAAGGTGCTGCTGGCCGGCTTCGGGGCCGGCATGACCTGGGGCTCGGTGCTGCTGGAGTGGGGAGGCGTGCGGTGAGCGCGCAGGCCCCGGCGTTCGGCGAGCGCCCCGCCGCCCCGGTGGCGCTGGTCACCGGCGCCTCCGGCGGGCTGGGCCGGGAACTGGCACTGGAGCTGGACGCGGCGGGCTGCCGCGTCGCGGTCCACTACAACAGCTCCCGCGCGCAGGCCGAGGAGGTGGCCGGCAAGCTCGTCAACGACCACGTGCTGGTCACCGGCGACGTCGGCGACTGGCAGGCCGTCGGCGCGCTGCACGCCCGCATCCGCGAGGAACTGGGCGAGGTGGACGTCCTGGTCAACAACGGCGCGATCCGCAAGGACTCGCTGATGGCCATGCAGGACCCCGCGCAGTGGCGCCAGGTCATCGACACCAACCTGGTCGGCGCCTTCCACACCGCCCGCGCGTGCGTGCCCGCGATGCTGCGCGCCCGCTGGGGGCGGATCGTGAACATCGTCTCCCCGTCCGCGCTGATCGCCACCCCCGGCCAGACCGCCTACTCCGCGTCCAAGGCGGGCCTGATCGGGCTGACCCGCACCCTGGCCGCCGAGTGCGGGCGGCGCGGGGTGACCGTCAACGCCCTCTCACCCGGCTTCATGATCACCGGCATGACGGACACCCTGCCCGCGCACGTCGTCGACGGCATGCGCGAACGCATCCCCGTGCCGCGCTTCGTCACACCGCGCGAAGTGGCGCGCTCCATCGGCCTGTTCCTGGACCAGGACTGCATGACCGGGCAGGTCATCAGCATCGACTCGGGCGCCTCCATCACCTGAGCGGCGCCCGCCCCCGCACCACGGCGCACCGCCCGTCCGCGGTGCGCCCCCGCCCGCCCCCGCCCCCCGCCGTCACGGCAAAAAAAAGGGGGGGCGGGGGCAGGCGCGTTGCCCCGCCCCCGCCCCGGGGGTGAGGAGGCGTGAGGGACGGCCGCGGCCGGGACCGCGCCGGATCCCGGACGCGCGGCCCGCGTGCGGGGCCGTCGCGGGCCCGTCGCGGGACGGGCCGGCCCCCGCGCGCGGCCCGGGACCGGCCGGCGGCGGCCCGCGCGCAGGGCCGGCCGCGGACGGCAACGGCCCCCCACCGCAGGCGCCCAGGCGGCACGCCCCGGGTGCGGCGGCGCCTGCGCGGCCCGGGTCTTCGCCCTCGCGCCACCGCGCCCGGGTCCCGCCTGTGACACTGGGGCGGTGGACACCGACAACGGGACATCCGGCCAGCAGCCGCCCCCACCGCCCCCACCGGCCAGCCCGCCCCCACCGCCCGCACCGGTCAGCCCGCCCCCACCGCCCAGGCCGGTCATGCCGGACCTGCCGCCCAGGCCGGTCATGCCGGATCTGGCCGCGGCACGCGCGCGCGGAGCGGCCCACGCCGTCGAAGCCCACTGGCAGATCCTGCGGCTGCGCCGGCGGTGGAACGAGCAGGCCCACCGGATCCGCTCACCCGGGCACCCCTACCCGGGCATCGTCGCGCTGCTGGAGGCCGCCGGCGCGCAGCCGCGGCTGCGGCGCCTGTATCCGTTCACCAGCCACTTCACGCTGCGCTTCAGCAGGTGCGACAGCAACGGCCCCTGGAGCGTGCAGGCCGGGTCGATCGAGCCCCTGCACAACGGGCGGTTCACGGTCCGCCGCTGCTCCCCGACGGCCGTGGTCGGCGAAGTCGCCACCGCCGAGGAGGCGGTGGCCCTGGTGGTCGCCCTGCTGCCGGCCGGCCGCGATCCCGTCGTCACCGGCTGAGCCGGAGCGCGCGGGTGACGGTGCGCGGCGGGCGCCCGCCGGCGGCGGCGCTGCGCGGCTGTGCGGCTGCGGGGCTGCGCGGTCCGGGGGGCGGGGGCGGACTCGGCGGACTCAGCCGGGGGCGTTCGCCAGGTGTTCCGCCCGGGCGGCCGCTTCGTCGGCGTCGGGGGTCTCGAGTTGCGCGGTGAACGTCCCGTCGTGCGGGGACCGGGTGTGGACGAGGTACCGGCCTTCGGGGACGAGCGCGATGGCGACGGCCAGGACGTCCGCGTCGCCGAGCCACCACGTGGGCCCGGTGCTGAACCGGAGCGTCGCATGGCTGGTGAACGGGTGGTAGCGGCTCAGCGAGGTGTTCCTCGCGGCGAGGACCAGGTCCCGCAGGATGGGCGGAACCCACGACCGGCCGGGAGTTCGGCACAGGTCGTCCTGTTCCGCTGCCGCCCGGGTCTGGAAGTCCCACGCCTGGCTCAGGGAGTCGCTCACACCCGGGATTGTGCCGGGGCCGTCCGCCGCGGGGAAGGGCGGGGCCCGCCGCGCGCCCCGTGGTGGCGGGGTGCGCGGCGGGCCCGGGGCCGGTGGCCGCGCGGGGCGCGGCGGGCGGCTCAGTTCAGGGAGGCGAGGGCGGCCTCGTAGTTCGGCTCGTCGGCGATCTCGGCGACGAGCTCGGTGTGCAGGACGGTGTCGTTCTCGTCCAGGACGACCACGGCGCGGGCGGTCAGGCCGGCCAGCGGGCCGGTGTTGATCGACACGCCGTAGGCCTCGTGGAAGTCACGGCCGCGCAGGGTGGAGAGGGTCTTGACGTTCTCCAGGCCCTCCGCGCCGCAGAACCGCGCCTGCGCGAACGGCAGGTCCGCCGAGATGCACAGCACCACGGTGTTCTCCAGCGCGCCGGCCTTGGCGTTGAAGGTGCGCACCGACGCCGCGCAGGTCGGGGTGTCGACGCTCGGGAAGATGTTGAGGACCTTGCGCCGGCCGGCGAAGTCCTTCAGCGAGGTGTCCGCGAGGCCCTCGCCGACCAGCGAGAACGCCGGGGCCTGGGTGCCCGCGGCCGGCAGCGCGCCGCCGACCTCGACCGGGTTGCCCTTCAGCGTGACCTGAGCCATCAAAAGCCTCCTACCAGCGGTATACGTACGGGTGACAACGCCGCTGATCCTACTGCCCGCCCGCGCGCGCCGACGCCGGGTGACCGAGGAACGGACACCCGCCCCGGACCGTGGGCCCGGCCCGGCCCGGACCGCCCTCCGGGCCGGGCCGCTCCGCTTTGCGGTGCGGGGGGCGGCGTCGGGTGGCCGGCGGGGCAGGGCCCCGGCCGGGACGGGCCCCGCGCCGGGAGCCCGGGGCGGTCGTCGGAACCCGACCGGCCCGCCGCCTGCCGTCCGCCGCGTGCCGTCCGCCGTCCGTTCCGTGCCGGGGCCGGCACGGGGATGTCGTCAACCCGCCGGTGCGGGGCGGTGGTTGGGCCGGCCGGCGCCCTGGGGGTCCGGGGGTGGTTCGGGTGAAGAGGGGCAGGCGGATGGCCGGTGTCGGGCGGGAGGCGGTGGAGGCGGGCGGGCCGGGGGGCTTCGACCTGGTGCGGCGCGGTGACGAACGCCGTGCGGTGGACGCCTACTTCGCGTCGCCCGCGCACGCGCGTCCGGCCGACGCGCGTTTCGCCCTCGCCCGGTTCGGCTACGACCGGGGCCAGGTCGACCGTGCCGCCACCGCCACCGCCGCCACCGCCACCGCCACCGCCACCGCCACCGCCACCGCCGCCACCGCCACCGCCACCGCCACCGCCACCGCCGTCACCACCGCCGTCACCAGGGCCGGTGCGCCCGCGCCCGCGGACGGGCCGGGGGCGGGCGGGTGCCTCGTGGCGCCGCGGTTTCGGGTCGTGGGGCGCGGCTGCGGCCCCGCGCAGGTCGAGGCGGTGGTGGCCGGCGCGTACCCGGGCCGGCCGGGGGCGCCGGTGGTGGTGCTGTTCGCGACCGCCTGGCGCGGCTACGACCCGGCGGCGGTGGACGCGCACCTGGCGCCTGCCGCGCACCGGCGCACCGGCGTGGCGGCGTGGCGGTGTTCGCGGTGGTGGCCGCGGCTACCGCCGTGCCCGGGTCGACGCCTGCCTGCGCGCCACCGGCGCGAAGGCGGGCCCGGGCGGCGGCGGGCGGTCACCGCCCGGGCCGCGCCCTGCGCGGGCGCCTGCCGGGGAGCGCGGGGGAGGGGCGACGGCGGGGCCTGCGCGGGTGCCTGCCGGGAAGCCGCGGGGGAGGCGGTCCGGCCCCCGGGACGGCCTGTGTGTAGGGCGGTCTACGCTGGCGCGGTGACTGAGGACCGGGAGCGGGTGCGGCCGTCGGGGGTGTGGGCCACGGCGGTGGGGGTGGCCAGGGTGCGGGCGCTGGAGAGCGAGCGCGAGGACGCGCTGTTCCACGACCCGCTGGCCCGGGCGTTCGCCGTCGCCGGCGGACGCTGGCCCGCACCGCCGCCGCCGTCCGGGGACGGGCCCGGGGACGGGCCCGGGGACGGGGGTGGGGAGGGGGAGGCCGCGCGCCGGCGCCGGCTGGCCGTGGCGTTCTCCATCGTGGTCAGGACGAGGTTCCTGGACGACCTGCTGCGCGAGGCCGGCGCCGCCGGGATCCGCCAGGTGGTGCTGCTCGGGGCGGGGATGGACAGCCGGGCCTTCCGGATGGACTGGCCCGAGGGCACCCGCCTGTTCGAGGTCGACACCGCCGAGCCGCTGGACTTCAAGGCCGCGGTGCTGCGCGAGCAGGGGGCCCGGGCGCGCTGCTCGCGCAGCACGGTCGCGGTGGACCTGCGCGAGGACTGGCCCGGCGCGCTGGCCGCCGCCGGGCACGACCCGGGCGAGCCGACGGTGTGGATCGCCGAGGGGCTGCTGATCTACCTGCCCCGGGAGGCGGTGGACCTGCTGCTGGAGCGCGTCGGCGCCTGTTCGGCGCCGGGCAGCCGGATGGGGCTGACCCTGGGCGCGCGCGGGGTGATCGAGCGTTTCGCCGCGGACGCCGCACCGGGGTCGGCGGCCTCGATGTGGGTCTCGGAGATGCCCGAGGACCCGGTGGCCTGGCTGGCCGGGCACGGCTGGCAGGCCCGCTGCCACACCCTGCGCGAACGCGCCGCCGCCTACGGACGCCCGGTCAGCACCCCGCCGCAGCACGGGGAGGGCCCCGGCGGGCTGGTGTGGGCCCGGCGCCTGTGAGGCGCGTGCCGCCGGCGGCACGCACCACACCGCACCGCGCCGCACCGCGCCGCGTCGCCGGTCGACGGCCGCCGGTCGGGGGTCGTCGGCCGGGTGGCCGCCGGAGCGGGCGTGGCGCTCACGCCGCTGCCGTGTCCGGGCCGGCCAGGAACGGGTGCAGCAGCGCGAGCAGGGCGCGGGGGCGGTGCAGCGGGATGATGTGGCCGCAGTCCTCGATGACGTGTCCGGTGAGGTGGTCGGCGACCGGGCGCAGCTGGCGTTCCAGCGCGGGGCCGACGGGCCGGGCGCCCACGGCCAGCGTCGGTACGGTCAGGCGGGCGGTGGCGAGCGCCTGGTGGATCTGCAGGGCGCTCTCGGGCAGGGCCCGGTAGTAGGAGAACGCGCTGCGCAGCGCCGGGCGGCCGGTGTAGGCGCGGACGAAGGCGTCCCGCAGGGCGGGGCGCACCCCGTCGCCGAGTGTGCCGGTGTCCAGGAACCAGTCGACGTAGGCGGCTTCGCGTCCCTCCAGCAGGGTCTCGGCCAGGGCGGGTGCGGCGCGGTGGAAGCCGAACCACCACGGGGGCCCGTCGGCGAGGAAGTCCTCGGCGCCGGGCAGCCGGCCCAGCAGGGACTCCATGACGGCCAGGCGCCGCACCAGGGCGGGGCGGCGCAGGGCGAGGAGGAAGGCCGGAGCGGTGCCCGCGTCGATGCCCACCACCGCGGCCGAGGGGATGTGGAGCGCGGTCAGGAGCGCCTCGGCGTCGCGGGCCAGGGTGTGCGCGTCGTACCCGTGGTCGGGGCGGCCGCTGGCGCCGAACCCGCGCAGGTCCGGGGCGATGACGCGGTAGCGGCCGGACAGGCCCGCCATCACGTCCGTCCACACCTGCCAGGTGTGCGGGAAGCCGTGCAGCAGCAGGACGGCCGGCCCCGATCCGCTGAGGGCGACGTTCAGTTCGACGCCGTTGGCCAGGACGCGGCGCAGTTCGGGCATGGCGGTACTCCGGGGATCGGGCGGGGTGGTGGTGACCAGGCCACGCTAGGCAACTACGCTGGTCCGCCCAAGACGGCACTTTCCCTTCAGGTGGTGAGCCCCAGGTGACCACGTCGCCTCCCGGCGCAGGCGAGCGGCGCCCCGGCGGGCCCGGTGGACCCGCAGCGCCCGCAGCGCCCGCCGGGCCGGGTGGGCCGGGTGGGCCGGGTGGGCGCGGTGACCTGATGGACCCGCGCTGCCCGACCCGCGGGCTGCTGGAGCGCATCGGCACCCGGTGGACGTCGATGACGGTCAAGGTGCTGGCCGAACAGGCCCCCGGCGAGCTGCGCTTCGCCGAACTGCGGCGCCGTGTCCCGGGGATCTCGCAGAAGATGCTGTCCGTCACCCTGCACGCCCTGGTGCGCGACGGCCTGGCCTCGCGCCGGGTGGAGCCCACCGTGCCGCCCGCCGTCCACTACCGGCTCACCGCCCTGGGACTGTCCCTGGAGGAGCCGCTGGCCGCCCTGCGGGCCTGGGCCGAGACGCACATGCCGCAGATCGACCGCAACAACCGCCTCGCCGACCGGCACACCCCCGACGGGCCCCCCGCCTGACCAGCCGCCCGCCCGCCGTGGTGTGCCGCACGCACGGACGGCCCGTGCACAAGTCACCGCGGACGGCGCACCGTTCGCTGGACGCCGCCACCCGCCGGCAGCGGTGACCCGTCCGCTGCCGCCCGCCGGGACCCGCCGGTACCCGCCGCTACCCGCCGGCCCCACCGTCCCCGCCCGGGAGGGCCGTTCACGCCCCCGGCCCGGGCCCCCGGCGGCCCGCCGGGAAAACCGGTGACATACCGTCAGACTCCTGTGATGTACTGCCCGCCGGGATCGTTCGCGCACAAGTCGCCCTGAGGAGTGGACCGTTCGATGAGTGCCGTATGCCCGGGCTGCGCCGCCGCCGAGCACGCCCTGCCCGTGCCCGAGGCCCTGGCGCAGCGCGGCGCCGGCGCGCCGGACCCGGCGCAGGCCGCCCACCTGGCCCCGCCGCCCGCGCCGCAGCCGCAGCCCCTGCCCGCCAGTGCGGCCGCCGCCGTCCTGGTGGTGCTCGCGGCCCTGTGGCTGCTGCTGGGGGTGCTCACCCTGCTGCGCCCGCATCCGGACCTGGAGCGCTACGACGGCGCCTACCGGGCGGGCTACCTGCTGGGCGGCCTGGTCGGGCCCGCGGTGCTCACGGTCGCGGCACTGGCGGTGCGCGCGTTCTCGCGCCGGCGCGCCGGGCGGCGCGAGGACGAGCGCCTGCGCGTCCTGCACGGGCACTGGCGGCACCTGACGGCGCGCTGGGGCAGCGGCTGGTGGTGCCGGCGCTGCCGCACGGCGTTCTTCCCCGCCGGGGCCCTGCACCCGCAGGCCCCGCCCTCGCCCGCGATCGCCGCGCCGCACTACCCGGCCTGGGTCCTGGCCGCCCCCGCGCCCGCCCCCGGTTCGAGTGCCTCCGGTTCGGGGGCCCCCGTCGCGCCCGCCTCCGGCCCGGCGCCGGGCACAGCGGGGGGCGGGGCCGCCGGGGGCGGGGCCGCGTCTTGACACCCGCAGGTCGTATCCAGAATATTGGATGCGTCCTGCCGTCGGGGTGGTCCCGCGGGCCGGGCGGGAAGGGGTGTGTGCGGTGGATCCGCTGGCCGTGCACAAGGCGCTCGCCAATCCGGCGCGCGCGGACTTCCTGCGCTGGCTCAAGACGCCCGAGCGGTACTGGGACGAGGGCTACTACCGCGAGCGCGGGGTCGGCTTCCACGTCGGGGTGTGCGTGAGCGACATCCGGGAGCGTTCGGGGCTGGCCCAGTCGGTGGTCTCCGGCTACCTGCAGATCCTGCGCGACGCGGGGCTGCTGGTGTCGGAGCGGGTCGGCAAGTGGACGTTCTACCGGCGGGACGAGGAGACCATCGCGGCCTTCGCCGCGTACGTGCGCGACGAGCTCTGACGCCGCGCCCGGATCCCGTGCCCCGCCCGGATGCCGTGCCCTGCCCGGATCCTGTGCCCTGCTCGGATCCTGTGCCCGGCCCGGAGTGGGGGCGCCCCTGCGGGGGTGGCCCTTTTCTCCGGCCATGATTCATCTAACTATCTAGATTTGTCGTTGCGGCTTGGCGGGGTCGGGCCGCGGCGGCGCGAGGGAGGCTGTCGATGGGACGCGGAGCGGGTGCGGGCCGGGGTGCGGGCCGGGGTGCGGCGGTGGGGGTCCTGGCCCTGGGGGTGTTCGGGATCATCACCACCGAGATGGGGGTGGTCGGGGTGCTGCCGCGGCTGGCGCAGCGTCTGCAGGTGGCGCCGGCCACGGCGGGCTGGCTGGTCGGGGCGTTCGCCCTGACGGTGGCGCTCGGCGGTCCGGGGCTGACGCTGCTGGCCGCCCGGCTGCCGCGCCGGGCGGTCCTGGCGGGGGCGGCGGCGCTGTTCGCGCTCTCCAACGCGGTCTGCGCGCTGAGCGACTCCTTCCCGGTGGTGCTCGCCTTCCGGATCGTGCCGGCGCTGGCGCACCCGGTGTTCTTCTCCCTGGCGCTGACCGCCGCGGGGCGCCTGGCCGCGCCGGGGCGGGCCGGGCGGGCGGTGACCACGGTCTTCGCCGGGGTCAGCGCCGGCTTCGCGTTCGGCGTCCCGCTGACGTCCTTCCTCGCCGACCACTTCGGCCTGCCCGCCGCGTTCTGGACCGGGGCCGGGGTCAACCTGCTCGCCGCCGCCGGGATCCTGCTGCTGTTCCCGCGCCTGCCCGAGGGCGAACGGCCCACCTGGGCCGGGCAGCTGGGCATCCTGCGCAGCACCCGGCTGTGGCTGTCGGTGGCGGCGGTGGCCCTGGTGTTCGCCGCGATGTTCAGCGGCTACGGCTTCTTCGCCGAGTACCTGGAACGCGTCACCGGGGTGTCCCCGTCCCTGACCGGGCCCGCGCTGATGGCCTTCGGGGTGGTGATGACCGGCGCCGGCGTCGGCTTCGGGCGCCTGCTGGAACGCGGCCTGACCCGCACCGTCACCGCCTACCCGCTGCTGTACATCGGCCTGTACGCGCTGCTGTACGCCGTCGGCACCCACCCGGCGCCGATGGCCGCCGCCGTCCTGCTGTGGGGCGCGGTCCACTCCGGGGGCCTGGCCGTGGCCCAGGGCTGGCTGGCCCGCGACGCCGCCGGCGCACCGGAGTTCGGCAACAGCCTGTTCATCTCCTTCTCCAACCTCGGCATCACCCTGGGCACCGCGCTGGCCGGCGCCACCGTCACCGCCGCCGGCCCGCGCCAGCTGCCCCTGACCGGCGCCGCCCTGGCCGCCCTCGCCCTCGCCGCGGTCCTGGCCCGCCGCCGCCTGGGCCCGGCCCCCGCCCCGGTGGCGGCCCCCGCCTCGGCGCCGGTGGCGGCCCCGGCCCCGGTCGCGCCCTGACGGCCCGGCTCCTTCCGGGTCGGACGCGGTTGGTGGGTTCCGCCCCGTTGGATCCCGTCCAACGGGGCGGAGCGCCGCGAGGGGTGGGGTGCGGGTTGTGGCGAGTGGTCCGCCGGGGAGCCGGGCGTGGAGGCGGGCGTCCAGGCGGGCGGAGCCGACGGCGGCGCCGGCCGGCTGACGCTGCGGCCCGGCCCTGGCCGGGTGCGCCGGCCAGTGCGGTCGGGAACGCGGCCGGCGGGCGGTTCGCCTGCGAGTGCGGTGCGTCCCGGTGCGGGTCGGCTCCCGTGCCGGGGCGGCCCCCAAGTCGCCGTCGGCCAGGACCGGTTCGAGCGCGTCCCGCACCCGCATCGCCGGACGGCCCTTCGGGAGCACCGCAGCACACCATCCGCGCGCTCTCCTCCGGAAGCCGGGCCGGGTCCGGCCGCCCGGCGGCGGTCGGGCCGGTCGGTCGGTCCACGAGCACCGCCCGGTCGTCGTGGAGGTGATCGACCCCGTAGTCGCGCAGAGCGTCGCGCACGGCGTCGGCGTGCCACCCGGCGCGGCCGATCAGGTGCCGCACGGCGTCGGGAGCGGCCTCGCCGGCCCGACCGGCGAGGGGTCCGGCCGTTCTTCCGCGGCGGGTCCGCGAGCGGTCCCGGGAACAGGTGCCGTATTCGGCGCCGGGGTCCGACCCGGGCGAACCGGACCGCGATGCGGTCCATGAGGCCCTCGAACGCTTCCTGCCGGCGGGCGGCGTCTACGCTGTGACCTGCGGCGCCGCGTGATCGTTTGCCTTCACCCGCCGATGACCAAGGTGGCCGCAGGGCGGAACGGCTCGTCGAAGGGGACGCAGTGCTGGGGTTGCTCGGCTTCTACGGCGAACTGGACGACCGCTTTGGCCGGCCGAGCGGATCGATCCGGGACGCCGTGCGGCCCGTCGGCGAGCCGGACGAGGCGGACCTGGTGGCCTACCTGGACGTCGGCCACATCCTGATCGACGTCATGGAAGCCGGACACGACGTCATCACCGGCAGCACCCACCGGCACTCACCGGGGTGCTCGTCCCTGGCGAGCGACGGCTCCTGGTTGTGGCGCAAGGACTTCCCGCACTACCTGGAGACCCACCACGTCTCGCTGCCCGGGCCGTTCCTCGACCACGTCCGCAGCCTGGACTACCGGATGCCCACGATCATCGTGGCGGATTTCGCTCCGCACTACGACGAGACCATGCCCCTGGTCGGTTGGGCCTCGGCCGTCCCATGGCGCTCGACGGCGGCCACGCTCGTACCTGAACCGCGAGCCGTGACCAGCAGAGCCCGGTTCGAAGCGGAGGTGCTCGCCCAGGAGCGGAACCGGCCGCACGGCAGTCGGGGCGGGCGGCGCAAGCCGCGGAGAGCGTAGCCGCCGGCAGGGCTCAAGAGCGGTCCACGGCCGGGGTGCTGACCCCCCGCACGACGTCGGCCTGCGCCACCACCCCGACGGGGTCGTGCGGGCCGACGCCGCGCAGGCCCCCGGATCCACCGACGGCGTCCCGGGGGCGGGGGCCCCGTGGGGTCATCAGACCTCGCCGAAATCGCCGGCCCGGACGCCGGCCACGAACGTCCGCCAGGCATCGGCCGGAAAGACCAGGGCCGGACCCTGGGGGTCCTTGGAGTCGCGCACGGGCACGGCTGCGCGCACTCCGCCGGCGACCTCGACGCAGTTTCCTCCCTGGGTGCTGTAACTGCTCTTGTGCCAAGCGGCATTGCGCAGATCATCCATGCTCGAAGCCTCTCCGTATTGCTCGAACGAACTCGATGGTGGCACCCGCCGACATCGCCTCGGCCTGGAGGTGATCGTACTCACCGGTCCACTCTGCCAGCGTCTGAGGATCGCGTTCGAGGTAGCCGCGCCGCTGCGTCTCGCCGTATCCCAGGGTGGCGCCGGTTCGCGTGGTCAGCAACGTGATCGGGAACCCGAACGGTCGATGTTGCCCGGCTGCGATCGGGCATACCTGGATCAGGCACCTGGGCCGCAGGGCAAGCGCTTCGAGGTGTCTGAGCTGCTCCACCATGACGTCACGTCCTCCGATCGGCCGTCGCAGCGCCGCCTCGTCTATGACCGCCTGAAGGTGTGGGGCCGGCTGTCGATCCAGGAGCCGCTGTCGCCGCAACACCTGCTCGGTCCGTTCATCCGCCTGTTGCTGAGTCGCGATCCCCCGCAGGACCGGGGCTTCCTGGAACGCCCGGCTGTACGCAGGGGTCTGGAGCAGGCTCGGAACGATGTTGATCTCGAACAACCTCAGAGCAACCGCTGACGCCTCGTTCCGCAGGTACTCCGCGAAACCCTCGAACAGGGTGCGTTGGCCGGGCAGCCCTCTCTCCCGGCGGAACATGTCGCCCGAATCAAACACTCTGTCAAGTGCCGTCAGAATACGTCTACTTGGATTCCTTCGACCGTGTTCGATCGCAGAGATGTAGGACGACGTGCAGCCGACCAGCTCGGCCGCCTGCTCCTGACTCCACCCCCGTTGTTCGCGCGACGTGCGAAGCAGCACCCCCAGCTCGGCGGCCGGCGAGGCCCCGGGGTCAAGTTCCTTCTTGTTCACAGTGCTTCGACCTACCAAACAAACGGTGGGAGACAAGTTGAACAGTCATGCAGCCTAGAGGACAGTGGCGACCCCGGGTAGCCATCGCACTACGGATCGGAGCCCGCCTTGGCCCCGGTCGACGAATGGCGGCAGCCGTTTGGACCCCGACCCGACAAGGTCGGCACGGGTGCGGGCCCCGAACTCCCTTCGGGAGCGCTGGTTGACGCACCCGGAGGGGCAGCAGCACCGAGCTGCTCGTCATCTGCACCATCGACGCGAGGAGGTACGACCCGTGTTCGTCCACTCCGACCGGATGCCGACCGGGGAACCGCTCCCCAACGGCATCGCCACGCCCGTTCCGTGGGGAACCCGCCGCATGGCGCCGTTCCCGGCGCAGGCCCCGGCCTACAGCCGGGTCCAGCTCGACCCGGAGACGCAGACAGGCCGCTACTTCGACGCCGAGGGGGCGGTCATGGAGATGCCCGGCCACGGCACCAGCACCGGTACCCAGCCGTCGACCAACACCGGCAACCCGAGCGACGGAAGCGGTCCCGGAGGGTCCGGCGGCGGTGACCAGGACACGGGGAGCGACGGCGACCAGTGACGGAACCGGGTCCGGTTCTGGTCGTCACCAATCTTGACGACCCCACGACCGACCTGGTGATCGGCGAGCTGCACGACCGGGGCATCCCGGTCGTGCGGTTCGACTCCGGGGACTTCCCCACCACCCTGTCGTTCGCGGCCACCATCACGCCTCACGGCATCGAGGGCACGCTCAGCACCCCTACCCGTACCGCGGACCTGGCGGACGTCCGCTCCCTCTACTACCGCCGGCCGTCCGGTTTCACCTTCCCCCACCTGAACGAGCAGGACAGCCGGTTCGCCGCCACCCAGGCCCGGTACGGACTGGGCGGGGTCCTGGCCTCACTGCCCGACTGCCTGTACGTGAACCATCCTCACCGGATCGGCGACGCCGAGTTCAAGCCCTCCGGCCTCGCGGTCGCCGCCGACTGCGGCTTCCGCTTCCCGCCCACCCTGATCACGGCCGATCCCGACGCCGCACGGGCCTTCGTCCGGCGGCACGGCCCCGTGCTCTACAAGCCGCTGTCGACCCCGCTCTACCAGGTCGACGGCGTCTCCTGCACGGTCACGGTGGCCGACGTCCTGCCGGAGGACATCGATGAGTCGGTGGCCGGTACGGCACACCTGTTCCAGCGGCGGGTCGACAAGATCGCGGACGCGAGGGTGACCGTGATCGGCGACCAGGTGTTCTCCGTGCGCATCGATTCCGGTCTGATCGACTGGCGCACCGACTACGACAGGCTCAGCTACTCGGCAGTGAGGTCCCCGGAGGGCCTGGAGAGCCGGCTGCACGCCTACCTGCGCCGGTTCGGCCTGGTCTTCGGAGCATTCGACTTCGCGATCGACCGGGACCGGCGATGGTGGTTCCTGGAGTGCAACCCGTCCGGCCAATGGGCCTGGCTGGAGCATGAGACGGGCCTGCCCATGATCGCCGCCATGGCCGACCTGCTGGAGAGGAAGACCGCATGACCACCGCTGCCGAACTGCGCCGCAACCTCGCGCACGATCTGGCCTCCGCCGGGCACCTTCGCACGCAGCCGTGGCGCCACGCGGTCGAAGCCGTCCCCCGGCACGAGTTCCTGGCCGGGGGCTTCTTCGAGCAGGTACCCGATTCGGCACCCACCGCCTGGCGGCCGGTGATGCCGGGCACGGACGACTGGCTCCGCAGGTGCTACGCGGACGAATCACTGGTCACGCAGATCGCGGGGACCATCGCGCCGGGCGACCTCCGCGGCGAGATCATGAGGGCCCCGACGTCCTCCAGCACGATGCCCAACCTCGTCGTGCGCATGCACGAGGAACTCCGGGTCGAGGACGGGCACCAGGTCCTCGAAGTCGGTACGGGCACCGGGTACTCGACCGCGCTGCTCTGTCGTCGCCTCGGTGACGACGCGGTGACCTCCGTCGAGGTGGACGAGAGCGTGAGCCTTCGCGCCAGGAACGCCCTCGCGGCCTGCGGGGCACACCCGGACCTGGTCGTCGGCGACGGGCTGCTCGGATACGCGGAGAACGCCCCCTACGACCGCATCACGGTCACCTGCGCGGTGGTCACGGTCCCGTACGAATGGGTCGGGCAGACCAGAGCGGGAGGGACGATCCTGGCGACGGTCGGAGGGTGGCTCCACTCGTCGGAGCTGGCCCGGCTCACCGTCGAAGCCGACGGAACGGCACGCGGCACCTTCCTCGGGGGACAGATCTCCTTCATGCTCGCCCGGCCCCAACTACCCCCGCCCCTGGGCTTGCTGCCCGACTTCGGGGCCGGGGACGAACGACGCACGGCCTTCGGGATCGACCTCCTCGCCGACTGGACCGCCCGCTTCGTCGCCCAGATCGCAGCCCCCCGGGCGCAGAGGATCACCCTCGGCCCCGACGGCCGGGAGAACCACGTCCTGCTCGACGTCGAAACAGGCTCCTGGGCGGCGCTCACCCGGAACAACGGGCAGTGGACGGTCCGCCAGGGCGGGCCGGCACGGCTCTGGGACGACGTGGCGGACCACATCACCCGGTGGCGCACCGACGGCTCCCCGCCCCTGGAGCGGTTCCGCATCACCGTCACGCCGCAGGGGCAGGAGATCACCTGGCCCCGAGTAGCCTGACGCCGGGAACGAGGAGGGCCGCGTGGACGACGAGGAACCGCTGGAGCCGTGGGCGAAGCGCCGAGCCGGCCGCCTGCGCCCGGTCGGCCTGGTCAAGGCCGTGGTCCTCGGCCACGAGGACCGCTCCTCCCACCTCCACCCGGACCTTCCCCGGGTACTCCTGCGCTGGGACGGCTACCAGTGGCTCCCCGAACAGTACGCGGACAACTTCGCGGCCGCTCAGCGACTTCTGCACGGCATCCCCGGCGACGGGGTCGTGCAGGCGGCACCGCCACCGCCCCGGAAGAAGTCGGCCGGACGCCACCGAAGGCCGGCCTGAAACCGCCCGGCTCGCCGTCGACCGGGGCCGGCGGGCGCGGGAGGGAGGCATCGGCAAGACCGTGTGGGCGCTGCTCGCGCCGGAGGCCGGACAGGGCGGCCCCGGTTGCGGGGCCGCCGGTCAGGCGTAGCGGTCGAACAGGGCCTGCAGGTAGTCCTCCAGGCGTGCGGTCAGCAGGTCCGCCGTCAGGTCGGTGCGGCCGAGGTCGCGCCAGGGGACGGCGACCCTGTGCGCGTCGGGGGCGAAGGCCAGCGCGTCCAGCAGCCGCCAGTACAGGTGGTCGGGGCCGGCGCTGAGGGTGCCGCCGGCGCTCTCGTAGGCGTCGGCGAAGGCCATGCCCGTCCCGGTGCCGTGCAGCAGGGCCAGGGCGGTGCTGCAGTGGGCGACGTCCAGGTCGGCCGGGCCCCAGGAGGTCTCCACCCAGTCGACGACGCCGCTGACCGCGAGCGTGTCGCCGCAGCCGGTGAACAGCACGTTGCCGGGGTGGAAGTCGCGGTGCAGGAAGCAGGGGCGGTGGCCGGGCGCGGGGGCGGCGATCACCTCCACCGCGCGCCGCCACAGGGCCGGGCGCGCGGTGGCGCCGGGCACCCGCACGTGCCCGGGGTCGGTCCACGCCTGCCAGGCGCGCGGGCGCGCCCGCGCGGGCACGGCCAGGGCGTGGACGGCGGCCAGCTGACGGGCCAGCAGGACCGTGCGGGGCGCCACGGCGCCGTCCTCGCCGACGCGCACCGTGCCGGGCAGGCGGGTCATCAGCAGCGACGGGTGCTCGCAGTGCGCGCCCCGGGCGTCCACCGCGCGCAGCCGCGCCGCCGGCACGCCGCCGCCCTCCAGCAGGCGCAGCACGCCGGCCTCGCGCTCCAGCAGCGCCGGGGCGTGGCGGCGGTAGAACGGCTCGACGAAGGAGCGCAGCACCAGCGCGTACCCGCCGCCGCCGGGACCGCCACCGCCGGGTCCGTCGTCGCCGGGGCCGCCGCCGCCGGGTCCGCCGTCCCTGGCGCCGTCGCCGCCTGCGGGGGAGACGTCCAGCAGGCGCATGCGCGAGGTGAAGCCGCCCTTCAGCTCCCGCACCCGTGTGATCCGCTCACCGGGCGCGAGTGCCTCCTCGACCCACCGGCGCGTGCCGGCCCACTCCCGGACGTCGTCCCCGATCACGGACGGCCACCCTGCGCCCCGCCGCAGCGGCCCCCGGAGGGGCTGCGGCGGGGGCCGGTCAGGTGGCCACCGGGGCAGGGGCGTCGCGGGCCTCGGCGTCGGCGGCCGCGACCACCGCCGACAGCAGGCCCGGGAAGCGCCGCTCCAACTCCTCGGCGCGCAGGGTGTTCATCTTCGTGGTGCCCACGTAGTACTGGCGCAGCACCCCGGCCGCGCGCAGCACCGAGAAGTGGTGGCTGGAGGTGGAGCGCCCGACCGGCAGGTCGAAGGAGCCGCAGCTCAGATCGGCGCCCGCGTGCGCCAGGGTGCGCACCACCGACCGCCTCGCCGGGTCGGCGAGGGCCTCCAGAACCTGCTGGACGTTCACGTCCTCCACACCGGGGTGCACGATCATCCGCGCCGCAACACGTGCCCGTCCCACACCCACCACCCCTTCCCAAGCCTGGCCCCCGTCCCGAATCGGTCACCGTCAACGGCCGCGCACCACGCACGACTTCAGGCCTGACGCTACTACGGGAAAGGCCCCGGCCACGCCCGCCGCAACACCTCCGCAACACCGGGCGCGCACCGCACCCACACGAGGACGCCCGCGCACGGGCGCCCCGGGGCACCCCCGGGAGCCCCCGGACACGGGCGCGGACGCGGGTTACGGCCCGCGGCGGACGGCCCCTGCCCGCACGGGGAAACCGCCCGCGGGGGGCCGGGGAAACGCCCGGGGGAAACCAGGCCCCCGGGGGGAAGCAGGCCCCCGGGGGAACAGGCCCGGGGGAAGCAGGCCCCGGGGAAGGGGGGCGGCCGGTCAGGCCGCCCGCACCGGCGGCCCCGCCGGCCGCCCCAGCCGCCCCAGCGCCAGCGGCTCGAAGATCCCCATCAGCACCGGGTCCACCGGCCGCACCGCCGCCGGCGCGGGCGCCGCAGGCGCGGGGGAGCGCAGCAGCGACAGGTACAGCTCCTGCGTCTCGGCGGCCGGGTCGATCCCCAGCTCCTCCGCCAGCACCCCGCGCAGCTGCTGGTAACAGCGCAGCGCCTCCGCCCGGTTGCCGGCCGCCGCCAGCGCCTCCATCCGGCACCGGTAGGCACTCTCACGAAACGGCGCCCGGCGCACCGCCTCGTCCGCCCAGCGCAGCGCGTGGTGCTCCTCGCCCAGCGCGGAGGCCGCCAGACTCGCCGTCTCCAGCGCGCCGATGCGCAACTCCTCCACGTGCTCGCGCACCCCCTGCGCCCACTCGCCCTCGTGGTCGGGCAGGAACGAGCCGCGCAGATTCGCGATCGCCCCCGCGGCCAACTGCTGCGCCACCGCGTGCGAGCGCGCCGCCAGCGCCTCCCCGGCCTCGCCCACCGCGCTCGCGGCCGCCTCCAGGTCCACCGCCGCGTCCGGCGGCAGCCGCAGCACGTAGCGCCCGCCCTGCGCGATCAGCGGCGTCGCCCCCGGGCCCTGACCCGGCGCCGCCACGAACGCCCGCACCCGCGAGACCACGCTGCGCAGCGCCGACGCCCACGTGTCGGGCAGCCCGTCGGGCCAGACGGTGTCGGCCAGCTGGTCGCGGCCGGTGCCGGTGGAACGCTCCAGCACCAGGCGCGCGAACGCCACCTGGGCCTGGGCGCTGGACAGGTGCTGCGGCGCGCAGCCCTCGTGCTCGATCGTCACCAGGCCCGTCAGTCGGATCAGCATCACGCCGTCCCCGATCTGCCGTACGGGCCCTCGTCCCGAAAACCGTTCAACACAGCTCCAACCCCCTCGAAGCCACAGCGGAAGTGACGGCCGCACAACCCCGGCGACCGCCGGCCTGGGAAACCGGACCGGAACAGGAAAAACCGCCGACCAGCCGTTCGGTTTTCGGCGGATTTCGACCATACATTCGCCGCCGAGCACGGTGTCAACACCCGTAGAGGAAACATACCCACCGGCCGGTCGATGTGTCGTGGACACAAGGTTCCCGCACGTCAAAGCACCACCGCAGGCCAGGAAAGCGCCTATTGCGGACGCCTTGCGCATCCTGCCGTAGAAATGTAGCCACCCTTGAGCAGCCCGCGTGAAGGCTTCGAGAAACCCACCCCGGAACCGGCACGCCGAAAAACCGCCCCTAAATCGTTTTCCCCGCAGGGAATTTCCCCGCGCACCCCACCCGCACCCGCACACCCGCCGAGTCGCCGAAGCCGTGAAGGAGAACCGCCCGTGAACGCCACCGGAGCATGGGACCGCCTGGAGCCGAAGCTCGCCGCGACGAACGCCCGCGTGGCCGCCCTGGAATCCGACCCCTCGCGCCGCAACAGCTTCGTCGCCTACACCATGGAACGCGACAGCGCCTACTGCGACCTCGACGGCGAGCGCCTGCTCATGATGTCCGGCTACAGCTACCTCGGCCTGGCCGGCGACGAACGCGTCGTGGCCGCCGCCAAGGCCGCCGTCGACGTCTACGGCACCGGCAACCACGGCGTGCGCGCCCTGGCCGGCACCATCCCCCTGCACGAGGAACTCGAAGCCGAGGTCGCCCGCTACGCCCACCGCGAGCGCGCCCAGGTCTTCGGCTCCGGCTACGCCGCCAACGTCGGCACCATCGGCGCCCTCGTCGGCGCCGGCGACACCGTCCTGATCGACAAGTACGACCACGCCTCCATCGTCGACGGCTGCCGCCTGTCCGGCGCCACCGTCACCCGCTTCCGCCACAACGACGTCGACCACCTCGAACGCCGCCTCAAGGCCGCCGCCCCCACCGGGGTGCGCCTGGTCATCGTCGACAGCGTCTACTCCATGGACGGCGACATCGCCCCGCTGCCCGAACTGCGCGCCGTCTGCGACGCCCACGACGCCCTGCTGATGGTCGACGAGGCCCACGCCCTGGGCGTCATCGGCCCCACCGGCGGCGGCATCGAGGAGCACTTCGGCCACCGCTACCGCGTCGACATCAAACTCGGCACCCTCTCCAAGGCCATCCCCTCCATGGGCGGCTGGGTCGCCGGCAGCAGCGAACTCATCGGCCACCTGCGCTACGCCGCCCGCCCCTTCCTCTTCTCCGCCGCCCTGGGCCCCGCCCAGACCGGCGCCGCCCTGGAGTCCCTGCGCATCCTGCGCCGCGAACCCGAACGCGTCACCCACACCCAGACCCAGGCCCAGCGCCTGCGCACCCGCCTCAACGACGCCGGCATCTCCACCATGCACTCCGCCACCGCCGTCCTGCCCGTCATCGCCGGCAGCGACGACGCCGCCTACGACTACGCCACCGCCTGCCGCAAGGCCGGCGTCATCGGCCTGCCCGTGGTCACCCCCGCCGTCCCCAACGACCTCGCCCGCCTGCGCATCGCGGTCACCGCCCGCCACACCGCCGCCGACATCGACTTCGCCGCCGAGGCGTTCCTGACCGCCGCCGCCCAGACCGGCCTGATCTGAACGCGCCCACCAGCCACGGGAGGAGGACAAGAGCCATGGCGCCCCCGCCGTCACCGCAGCCCCGCCAGACCCGGCCCCGCGCCGCGATCGCCGTCACCGGCCTGGGCGTGGTCAGCCCCGCCGGCCACACCGCCGAGGACTTCTGGCACACGGTGCTCACCGCCCGCCCCACCGCCACCGCGCTGACCGACCCCCAACTGGCCCGCCACAAGGTCCGCCTGGGCTGCCGCGTCACCGACCTGCCCGACCACGACCTGGTGCCCGCCAAGGACGCCCGCCGCCTGGACCCCTTCGCCCACTACGCCGCCCTGGCCGCACTCGCCGCCCACACCGACGCCGGCCGCCCCGAACCCGCCCCCGGACGCAGCGCGATCGTGGTCGGCAACGCGGTGGGCGGACGCACCACCAGCGACCGCGAGTCCCTGCTGTACGCCGGGCACGGGCCGCTGCGGGTGAGCCCGCTGATGCCGCTGGTCACCATGCCCAACGCGGCCGCCGCCCAGATCGCCATGCGCCTGGCCTGGACCGGCCCCGCCCTGACCATCGCCACCACCTGCGCCTCGGGCGCCGACGCGATCGGCCACGGCGCCCTGCTCCTGGAGTCCGGACGCGCCGACGTGGTGATCGCCGGCGGCTGCGAGGCCACCCTGACCCCCGTCACCCTGGCCGCCTTCGGCAACCTGGGCGCCCACTCCCAGCGCAACGACGCACCCGAGCGCGCCTGCCGGCCCTTCGACACCGACCGCGACGGCTTCGTGATGGGCGAGGGCGCCGGCTTCCTCGTCCTGGAACGCGCGGCCGACGCCCGCGCCCGGGGCCGCACCCCCTACGCCCTGCTGGCCGGCTACGGCTCCAGCGCCGACGCCTACCACCTGTCCAACCCGCGCCCCGACGGCGCCGGCGCCGTCGCCGCGATGCGCGCCGCCCTCGCCGACGCCGACCTCACCCCCGCCGACATCGCCCACGTCAACGCCCACGGCACCGCCACCGTCCACAACGACCGCGCCGAAGCCGCCGCCCTGGCCACCGTGTTCGGCCCCCACGGCGTACCGGTCACCTCCACCAAGGGCGCCATCGGCCACCTGATCGGCGCGGCCGGCGCCGTCGAGCTCATCGCCGCGATCCAGGCCATGAACACCCGCCTCGTACCGCCCACCGCCAACCACGAGAACACCGAAGAGGGCCTGGACCTCGACGTCGTCCACACCGCCCCGCGCCCCGTGCGCGCCGGCGCGGCCCTGTCCAACTCCTTCGGCTTCGGCGGCCACAACTCGACCCTGGTGGTGACCCCGCTATGACCGCACCCACGACCACACCCGCACCCGCGCCCGCGACCACGGCCGCGACCGCTCCCGCACCGGCACCCGCGCCCGCGACGGCGCCGCTCGCCCGCACCCGCCTGCCCGTGGACGCCGCCGCACTGGCCGCCTACCGCGCCGCCGCCCGCACCCACCTGCCCGCCCCCGCCGCCACCGCCACGGCGGCCTCGCCCGCCCACCCCTTCGTGCTGGCCCACACCCTGGCCCAGCACACCGTCACCGCCCTGACCGCCGGCGACACCGGCTTCACCGCCGTGGTCCACCTCGCCCAGGAGATCCACACCCACGCCCCCCTGCGCCCGGGCACCGACGTCGACGTCACCGTCGAGGTCACCGCCGCCCGCCGCGAGGCCCGCGGCACCCGCCTGGCCCTGACCACCCGCCTCGCCGACGCCGCCACCGGCACCCCCCTGGCCCGCCTGAGCACCGCCGCCCTGCTCACCGGCGCCACCACCCCCACCCCCTTCGGCACCCCCGCCCCCGCCGCCCACCCCGGCACCACCCCCGACGCCGAACCCACCCTCCACACCCTCACCCTCACCCGCGACGCCGTCACCGCCTACGCCCACGCCTCCGGCGACCTCAACCCCCTCCACCTGGACGACCACGCCGCCCGCGCCGCCGGCTTCCCCGGCGTCATCGCCCACGGCATGCACCTGGTCGCCCTCGCCGCCGAACACCTCACCGACCGCCACAGCGCCGGCGACCCCACCCGCATCAGCGCCCTCGGCGCCCGCTTCGCCGCCCCCGTCACCCCCGGCACCCCGCTGCGCCTGACCCTGCAGCCCTACGACCGGGGCACGGTGGTGCGCTTCACCCTCGCCACCGAGACCGGCACCGCCGTCAAGGCCGGCTGGGCCCGCATCGCCCCGGCCCCCGGAACGGGGGAGTGACCACCATGACCCGCACCACCACCGCACCCGCCGGCACCACGGCACCCGCCGGCGCCGCCGGGTCCGCCCGGGCCGCCGACCCGGCGCCGCTGCCGCTGCCCGACGCGATCCTCGCCCACGCCCGCACCCGCCCCGGCGCCCCCGCCCTGCTCTGGCACGAACGCACCGTCACCTACCACGAACTCGCCGACGCCGCCGAGGCCGAACGCGCCCGCCTGGCCGCCCTGGACCTGGCCCCCGGCGAACCCGTGGGACTGATCGCCGTCAAGTCCCCCGAGGCCATCGCCCTGGTCCTGGCCTGCCTGATCGAACGCCGCCCCTTCCTGCTGCCCTCCCCGCAACTGGCCCCCGCCCTGCTCGCCGCCCTCTTCGCCCAGGCCGGCGCCCGCCACCACCTCACCCCCGCCGGCCAGCACCCGCCCGTCCTGCCCGCCCTCACCGGCCCCGCCCCCCTGCCCACCCTCGCCGCCGGCACCTCCTTCCTGCTCACCACCTCCGGCTCCACCGACCTGCCCAAGATCGTCCCCCTCGCCCAGAGCGCCGTCGACCGCTTCACCACCTGGGCCCACCACACCTTCGACCTCGGACCGGGGCGCACCGTCGCCGGCTACGCCCCCCTCAACTTCGACCTCGCCCTGCTCGACGTGTGGGCCACCCTCGCCGCCGGCGGCACCTGCCTGCTCATCGACCCCGCCCACGCCCTGAACGCCCGCCACCTGCTCGCCCAGCTCCAACGCCACCGCCCGCACGTCATGCAGGCCGTCCCCCTCGCCTGGGCCCTGCTCCTGCAGGCCGCCGCCGGCACCACCGCCCTGGAAGGCCTCGAACACGCCGCGTTCACCGGCGACGCCATCGACGCCCGCACCCTGGCCGCCCTGCCCGCCCTGCTGCCCGACGCCCGCCTCTACAACATCTACGGCTGCACCGAGACCAACGACAGCTTCCTGCACCGCCTGGACCCCCTGGACGCCGCCGCCGCCCTCCCGGTGCCCATCGGCGAGCCCCTGCCCGGGGTGCGCACCCTCATCGCCACCGACGACGGCACCCCCCTGACCGGCCCCGGCCGCGGCGAACTCTACGTCTCCACCCCCTTCCAGGCCGCCGGCTACCTCGACCGCTCCCGCGACGCCGGCCGCTTCACCACCCAGCCCGCCGGAGCCGGAGCGGGCCGGCGCTGGTTCCGCACCGGCGACCTGGTCACCCGCGACGACGCCGGACGCATCCACCTCACCGGCCGCGCCGACTTCCAGGTCAAGGTCCGCGGCGTGGCCGTCAACACCGCCGAGGTCGAACGCGTCCTGCTCGCCCACCCCGAGGTCCGCGAAGCCGCCGTCGCCGCCCAGAGCGACCCGCTGACCGGCAAACGCCTGCACGCCGCCGTCCAGCGCACCCCCGGCTCCGACCTCAACACCCTGCGCCTGCGCGAACACCTCGCCCGCAACCTGCCGCGCGCCGCCGTCCCCGAACGCCTCGCCATCCAGGACGCCCCGCTGGCCCGCACCGCCACCGGCAAGGTCGACCGCAAGGCCGTCCTGCCCGCCCCGCCCCGGCCCTGACCCACCCGCGTCACCCGAACCGGCCCAACCGAACCGGCCCATCCGAACCAACCGATTCAGCAAGGGAGTTGCGCACCATGAGCAGCAACATCGACCGGATCAAGCGCTTCCTGATCGAGGAGTTCCTGCCCGACGTCACCCCCGACCAGCTCGCCGACGACCACGACCTGCTCTCCGACGGCGTCATCGACAGCCTCGGCGTCCTCAAGCTCATCGCCTGGGTCGAGGACCACTTCGCCCTGCCCGTCGACGACACCGACCTGGACCCCAACAACTTCCGCTCCGTCACCGCCATCGACGCCTTCATCACCCAGCGCCGCGCCGGCGCCGAAGCCGTCCAGGGCGCCCCGGCCACCGCCACGGTCGGCGGCTGACCCGTGCACCCGGCCCTCATCGCCCTCCTCGCCGGACGCCCCGTCCCCCTGGAGGCCTGGCGCACCTGGTGGGACCAGCTCGAACAGCGCCCCCCGGGCCCGGCCCGCGACAGCGACCGGGCCCAGGCCGCCGCCCTGCTCGCCTCCCTGACCACCCGCCTGCCCGACCCCGCCACCCTCACCGCCCTGACCACCTCCCTCACCGAACGCAGCCCCCACCCCGGCCCGGCCCTGGCGGGCAGCGTCAACATCGTCGGCACCGGCGGCGGCCCCGCCACCTTCAACCTCTCCACTGCCGCCGCCCTCACCGCCGCCGCCATCGGCATCCCCGTCGTCAAGACCGGCTCGCGCGCCTACACCAGCACCGCCGGCTCCGTCGACCTCCTGGAACGCCTGGGCATCACCCTCACCTCCAGCCACGCCCACACCGCCGACCACCTCGCCGACCACGGCATCGCCTTCGCCGGCCCCCACGTCTACCCGCCCCAACTCACCCGCCTGGCCCGCACCCTCCACCCCCTCACCCTCAAACCCTTCGGCCACTTCCTCAACACCCTCGGCCCCCTGCTGGCCACCGTCCCCGTCACCGCCCAGCTCACCGGCGCCTCCCACACCGCCCCCCTGGAAGCCCTGCGCCACCTGGCCCCCACCGCACGCGGGCGCACCGTGTGGCTGGCCGCCAACACCGCCGGCGCCGACGAACTCCTGCCCTTCGCCGACAACACCCTGCACACCCCCCAGGGCACCATCCACCTGCCCGCCGGCGCCGTCGCCCCCGACAGCGGCAGCCTCGCCGACCTCGCCCCCCGGCCCGAACGCCTCACCGAGCACTTCCTCCAGGCCCTCGAAGGCCGCGCCGGCCCCACCGCCACCCACACCATCGCCCTCAACGCCGCCGCCCTCGCCCTCGCCTCCGGCCGCCACACCCGCTGGCACACCGCCCACCAGCAGGCCCTGGCCGCCCTGGCCGACGGCACCCCCCGCGCCCTGGCCGAACGCCTGCGCACCCGCCACCGGCAGGTGACCCATGCCTGAACCCCTCCTGCCCACCGGCGAGCCGGGCCTGGTGGTCTTCCTCAACGCCGGCGACCCGCCCGGACGCCTCACCGACCTCGCCCACGCCCTGGAGCGGGCCGGCGCCGACGTCCTCGAACTGGCCGTCCCCTTCCCCCAGTCACCCACCGACGGCCCCGTCATCCGCCGCTCCGCCGCCCGCGCCCTGACCCACGGCACCACCCTGGACACCGTCCTGGCCGAACTCACCACCCTCACCCCCCAGTTGACCCGCCTCAAGATCGTCCTGCTGGCCGACTGGAGCCACAGCCTGCGCCACCGCGACCCCACCGCCTGCGCCCGCGCCGTCGCCGCCGCCGGAGCCGCCGCCCTGCTCGTCCACGCCCTGCCCCCACGGCTGCGCCCCGCCTGGCACCAGGCCCTGGAACAGGCCGAGTTGCCGCAGGTCACCACCTGCTACCCGGCCTCCGCGCCCGAGACCCTCACCGCGGCGGCCCGCGGCGCGCACGGCGCCTACGTCTACCTCGTCGCCCACTACGGCCGCTCCGGCACCGTGCCCGCCGCCGGCCACCGCGCCCTGGCCGACACCGTCACCGCCCTGCGCGCGGCCGCGCCCGGCGTGCAGGTCGCCGTCGGCTTCGGCGTGCGCAGCGCCGCCGACCTGGCGGCGGTCGCCGCCTCGGGGGCGGACGCCGCGATCGTCGGCTCCGCCGCCGTGGCCCGCCTGGAGGACGCCCAGCGCCAGGGCCGCGACCCCGTCGAGGAACTGCGCGCCTACCTCGCCGAGCTCCGCCCGCCCCGCCCGCCCCGCCCGGCCCGCCCGGCCGGGACGGAGGGGATGAAGGGGACGGAGGGGACGAGCGCAACCGCCGCCGTTCCCGCCCCCGCCGCTTCCACCGGCTCCACCGGCTCCACCGGCTCCACCGGCTCCACCGCTGTTTCCGTCACCGCTGTTTCCGCCACCGCCTGAGAGGACCCACCGCCATGCTGATCCGCGACCTCGCCGACGTGAAGACCGTCGAATGGGGCAACGGCCTGTCCCGCCGCTTCCTGCTCGCCGGCGACGGACTGGGCTACAGCCTCACCGACACCGTCGTCAACGCCGGCACCAAGTCCCGCCTGGAGTACCGCAACCACCTGGAGGCCTGCTACTGCATCGCCGGCTCCGGGGAGGTCATCGACATGGACGGCAACGCCCACCCCATCACCCCCGGCCGGATGTACGCCCTGGACCGGCACGACGCCCACTACCTGGTCGCCGGCCCCGAGGAGGACCTGCGCCTGGTGTGCGTGTTCTCCCCGGCGCTCAGCGGCGACGAGGTCCACCAGCTCGACGCCCACTCCTCCTCCGCCTACTAAAGGCCCCTGCCGAAGAGAGAAGCCGTGTGCCGGCGCCACCCGAGGGCGCCGGCCCGCACACCCCGGGCCCGGCCACCGGCGGGCCCGCAAGGAAGGCGGCAACTGCCATGATCCGCTGGAACGCCGACCAGAAGGCCCTGCGCGAGGGCCTGGCCCGCTTCGGCGACGACCTGAGCGCCGGCCACATCGAAGGCGACGAGCAGGCCGCCTTCTCCCACGACAAGTGGCGCCTGATCCAGAAGACCGGGATCCTCTCCCTGCCCTTCGAGGAACGCTACGGCGGCCTGGACCAGTCCCTGCTCACCACCATGTACGCCCTCGAAGGCCTGGGCGAGCACTGCCGCGACGGCGGCCTGAACTTCTCCGTCACCACCTCCATCGCCTCCACCGGCGTGCCCCTGCAGGCCTTCGGCTCACCCGCCCTCAAGGAGGCCTTCCTGCCGCGCATCGCCTCCGGCGAGGCGATCGGCGCCCACGCCATCACCGAGAGCGAGTCCGGCTCCGACGCCATGCAGATGCGCACCCGCGCCGTGCGCGAGGGCGACCACTTCGTCCTCACCGGCGCCAAGACCTTCGTCTCCAACGGCCCCGTCGCCGACCACATCGTCGTCTACGCCCGCACCCACCCCCAGGGCGGGGCGCTGGGCGTCACCGCGTTCCTGCTGGACCGCACCATGGCGGGCCTGAGCACCGGCAACCCCATCAAGAAGATGGGCCTGCGCACCTCCCCGATCAGCGAACTGTTCCTGGACGGCGTACGGGTGCCCGCCGACCGCGTCCTGGGCCGCGTCGGCGGCGGCTTCCTCGTCCTGGACCACGTGATGAAACGCGAGATCCTCTACTCCTTCATCGTCAACACCGGCGAGATGCAGCACCGCCTGGCCCGCTGCCTGGACTACGCCAAGACCCGGATGTCCTTCGGCAAGCCCATCGGCTCCTACCAGTCGGTCGCCAACAAGATCGTCGACACCAAGATCCGCCTGGAGACCGCCCGCAAGTGGCTCTACGACACCGCCCAGCGCCTGGAGGCCGGCGAGAACGTCACCGTCGACATGGCCATCGCCAAACTCCTCACCAGCGAATCCAACCTCGCCACCTCGCTGGCCGCCGTCCAGGTCTTCGGCGGCAACGGCTACATGGCCGAGTACGGACTGGAGAAGGACGTGCGCAACGCCGTCGCCGGCACCATCTACTCCGGCAGCAACGAGATCCAGTACAACCGCATCGCCGCCATGCTCGGACTGGGCAAATGAGCGCCCCCGCCGCCCCGGCCCCCGCCCGGCCCGGCCACCTCAAGGTCTGCGGCGCCCGCACCCGCGCCGACCTCGACCTGCTCGCCGCCACCGGCCCCACCCTGGTGGGCCTGTGGCACGGCGTCCCCGGCGGCCCCGCCGACCTGACCCCCGAACGCCTGGCCGACCTCGCCGCCGCCGCCATCCGCCAGGGCCTGGAACCCGTCCTGGTCACCTTCCTCGACGACGCCGACCACCTCGCCCGCCTCGCCCGCGCCACCGGCATCCGCTGGATCCAGCTGCACGCCTACCAGAGCCCCGCCCTCGTCGCCCGCCTGCGCGCCCAACTCCCGTACGCCGTCCTGGTCAAGGTCCTCCACCTGGCCCGCGGCCGCTGCCTGGAACGCGCCTTCACCCCCGCCTACGAACGCGCCGGCCTGGACCTGTTCCTCCTGGACACCGTCACCGACGACGGCCGCGTCGGCTCCACCGGCACCCCCCTGGACCCCGCCGACGTCCACGCCCTGCTGCCCCGCCTGGGCATCCCCTTCCTCCTCGCCGGCGGCCTGAGCCCCGCCAACCGCGACACCTACCGCACCGTCACCGACCACCCCCTGTACGCCGGCGCCGACATCGACACCGCCGCCCGCGACCGCACCGGCCGCCTCACCCGCGAAGCCGTCACCGCCCTCACCCGCGCCTGGCACCCCCGCCCCCAGGAGACCCCGGCATGACTTTCCTCGACGCCCTGCTCACCGCCCGGCGCCCCCTGGTCATGGAGGTCAAGCTCCGCGACCCCCACGGCGGCGACCTGCTCGGCCCGCGCACCGTCACCGACCTCGTCACCCGCTACCAGGACGCCGGCGCCCCCTGCCTGTCCGTGGTCACCGGCCGCTGGTTCGGCGGCACCCCCCGCCTGCTGCGCGAGGTCGCCGCCGCCACCGACCTGCCCGTCCTGCAGAAGGACTTCCTCACCCGCCCCGCCCAGCTCGAGGCCGCCCACGCCCTGGGCGCCTCCGCCGTCCTGCTCACCGCCGCCCTGCTGCCCGCCACCTCCCTGGCCCGCCTGGTCACCTGCGCCCTCAACCTGGGACTCACCCCCTTCGTGGAGATCACCGAGGAACGCGAACTGGAGCGCCTGCCCGCCCCCGCCGACTGCGTCATCGCCGTCAACAACAAGAACATCCGCACCCGCGAACGCGACCGCGGCGACCTCACCCGCAGCCTGCGCCTGCTGCCCGCCCTGCGCGCCGCCGGCTGCCGCGCCCCCGTCTCCGCCTCCGCCATCACCGACCCCCGCCAGGGCGCCCGCCTCCTGGACGCCGGCTACGCCGGCCTGCTGGTGGGCACCGCCCTGATGCGCACCGGAGACCTGGACGGCTGGCTCAGCGCCCTCGACGACGCCCGCACGGGGGTCGCCGCGTGAACGCCGCCACCGTCAACGCCCGTGCGGGGGTCGCCGCGTGAACACCGCCACCGCCAACATCCCTGCGGGGGTGGGCGCGTGAACCCGTCCCTGCGCACCCGCTCGCTCGTCCTGGACGCCGCCGGCGTCCCCGTCTCCGCCCTGGTCGCCGAACCCGAGCACCGCGCGCCCAAAGCCGTCATCCTCGCCGTCCACGGCCGCGGCATGCGCGCCGCCTACTTCGCCGGCCCCGCCCACCCCGACACCAGCCTGCTCACCCTCGCCGCCGACCTCGGCTACAGCGTCCTGGCCCTGGACCGCCCCGGCCACGGCGCCTCCGCCCACCGCCTGCCCCAGGGCCAGCTCATCGCCGACCAGGCCGCCACCCTGCACGCCGCCCTCACCGACTACGCCCGCGCCCACCCCACCGGCGCCGGCGTCCAGCTCCTCGCCCACTCCTTCGGCGGCAAGATCGCCCTGCACCTCGCCGCCCACTGGCCCGCCGACCCGGCCCTGCCCCTGCTCGGCGCCGACATCTCCGGCCTCGCCCAGCACTACGCCCCCGGCGCGTGGGAGCGCCCCGACGACCTCGCCGGCGGCGGCCGCCTCAACTGGGGCCCCCTCCACCTCTACCCGCCCGGCACCTTCCACGCCGCCCGCACCCTGCTCACCCCCGTCCCCGCCCTCGAATCCCGCGAACTCGCCACCTGGCCACGGCGCTTCACCGCCCTGGCCGCCCGCGTACGGGTGCCCGTACGCCTGACCCTGGCCGACCACGAGGCCTGGTGGCGCCTGGACGCCCCCCACCGCGCCGCCCTCACCGCCGCCTTCCCCCCGGGCCTGGCCCGCCTGGTCACCGCCCACCACGCCGGCCACAACCTCTCCCTGGGCCACGCCGCCCGCCCCTACCACCTGCGCGCCCTGGCCTTCACCGACGACTGCCTCACCCGCCCCCGCCCCGCCCCGGCACCCGCCCCGGCCGCGGCCGTGGCGGCACCGGCGCTGGCCGCCGTCTGACGGCCCGCCCGCGCCCGCGCCCGGCCCGCCGGCCCCGCCGCCGGCGGACTGCTCCTGGCGCACGAACCCGATCACGTCACCGGCCGCCGCCTGCCCCGGCTCCAGCCCCCGGGGCGGCCCTCATCCCGGCCGCCCCGGCGGCGCCCAGCGGCCGGCCCCGGCGCCGATGCGGTCGATGGGGCCGCCCAGGAAGCCGATGAGGTGCTCCGGGTGCAGGAACAGGTCCACCAGCAGGACCACCGGCGGCACCACGTGGACGAACAGGGCCCCCGTCAGCACGCACCGCACCAGCCGCAGCCCCGGACGCGCCACCGGCGCGTCCCCGCGCCGGCGCGCCACCCGCCCGCTCACCAGCCCCACCGCCAGGCCGCCCATCGCGCCCGCCGCCACCAGGAACACCAGGGCCGCCACCGCCACCTCGTCGGGCCACCACCACCCCCGGGGCCACAGCACCCAGGTGTCGAGCGCCAGAGTGAGGGCGCCGAACAGCACCACCATCACCCGCTCGTCCTCCACCGCCCGCACCACCCGCCGGATCCACCCCACCCGGGCAGCATGGCGCCGGCCCGCCCGCACCGCAACGGCCCGCACCGGAACGGCAGTTGCGAACACTCCCGGGCCGGCAGCGATGCTGCGCCCGTCCCACCGCCGCCCCGCACGCGGCCGAGAGGCCTGACCTGGCCGAGAGGGCCGGCGTCGCCCCGTCGCCGGGATCAGCCCGCCGGGCGGGCCCGGGCAGAAGCAGCGGCCTCCGCCGCCTCCTGGAAGTCGGCGACGTCCCCGCCGTACTCCTTCGCCCAGTCCGTCAGGACCTCGATGGGCCCGATCAGGGTCCGGCCGAGGTCGGTGAGGCCGTACTCGACCCGCCGCGGCGCTTCGGCACGGCGGTCGACCAGGCCGTACCGCTGGAGCCGGCGCAGCGTCTGGGTGAGGACCTTGCGCGAGACGCCGCCGATCAGGTCGACGAGTTCCCCGTGCCTGCGAGGCTTCCGGCTGAGCCCGAAAAGCACGAGAACAGCCCACTTGTCGGAGATGATCTCGACCGCCAGGCGCGTGGGGCAGTCGGCGAGGGAGGCTGCTGCGGCCGCGTTCTGCATGGACACCGAAGGTACCAGGAGGTAACGCACGGCTCCGTAACGTCTTTCCCGGCAACCAGCCAGTACCGGATACGGAGGAGCCACCATGCCACGAGTCGTTGTGTTCGACGAGTTCGGCGGGCCGGAGGTCATGCGCGTCGTCGAGGAGCCCGTCGTCGAACCCGCAGCCGGCGAGGTCCGGGTCAGGATCGAGGCGTTCGCCGTCAACCCGCTCGACCAGATGATGCGCTCCGGCGCCTCGCCCGCACCCGTCCCCCTGCCGCACGCCCGCCTCGGCGTCGAAGGAACCGGTGTCGTCGACGCGCTGGGCCCCGGGACCACCGGGCTGAAGACCGGAGACCCGGTCATCCTGACGGCCGTTCCGGACGCGAGCGCCCGGGGCAGCTACGCCCAGTACACCACGGTCCCCGCGAGCCGGGTCGTCGCCCGGCCGGCCGGGCTCTCCGTCACGGAGGCGGCGGCGCTCTGGGTCGCCTACTCCACCGCCTACGGCGCGCTCGTCGAGAAGGCGGGGATGCGGCCCGGGGACCACGTCCTGATCACCGCCGCCTCCGGTGGCGTCGGCCGGGCGGCGATGCAGATCGCCCGTCAGATCGGCGCCGTGCCCATCGCCGTCACCCGGAACGCCGCGAGGCAGGACGAACTGCTCGCCGCCGGCGCCGCCGCGGTCGTCGCCACCGACCACGCCGACATCGCCGAGGCCGTCGGCCGCCACACGGGCGGCACCGGCGCGGACATCGTCCTCGACCTCGTCACGGGTCCCGGCCAGCAGGACCTCCTGAAGGCGGCCCGCCCCGGCGGAACACTGGTCGCCGCAGGCTTCCTGGACCCGCGGCCCACGCCCTTCCCCGCAGGTCCACCGCTCACGTTCTTCAACTACCGCAGCTTCGAGCACACCCTCGACGCCGTCGTGGTGAAGCGCATGGCGGCCTTCCTGGACGCGGGTGTGCGCCTCGGCGCACTACGGCCCGCCGTCGACGGCAAGGTGTTCACCCTCGACGACGTCGTCGAGGCGCACCGGCACCTGGAGAAGGGACTCCACGCCGGGAGGAAGATCGTCGTCACGGTGCCCTGAGGCCGCGCCGGCGCAGCGCGCCGCGGACACCGGTCCGATCCACCGACCGGCCGACCGGCAGGAACGGCCCGGCCAACGCCCGCTGGCTGCCGCCCGGTTCGCGTCACCTCGGCGTTCCACCGGCCCCGCCCGGCCCGCGAAGGCGAACCGGGCGGAACCGGCCCCCCACGAGCGGCCGGAACCGCGTCCACCCCGACGCGCGCCCCCACCCCGGCACCGACCCGGCCGGCCCGTCCTCCGCAACGCGCCCGGCCGTCGCGATGCCCCGCCGGCCTCCGACGGAGCCGCGCAGGCGTGCGTGCGGCGGAACCGCTTCCCAAGAGCACTGCCGTCAAGGACTGTTGACGCCCGGCCACCGGGCAGCGGCCCCGTGGCCGGGCGGGTGGAGCAGGAAGTCGGCGGGGCCGACTTCCTGTGCGTGCGGCCGGGCCGGGGTGAGGGCCGGGGGCATCCTGCGGGCTCGGCCGCACGAGGGTGGTGCCGTCCCGCCGTTTCCGCCTCACGCGGCCGTGATTCGTCCAACAGGCGCACCCATCCGGGCGGTTCAGTCAGCTCCGGTGAGTCGATGGCACCCACGCGAAGGCGGGGCTGGTGACCAGCCGGGCGGAGCATGGCCCGGCCGAGGCTGCCTCGGTGGCCCTGGCGACCGGAGGCCCGCGCGCCGTAGGGCCGCTCCGGGCCCCGAGCACAGCTCTGCCGGGGTCTGTTGACGCCCTGCCGCTGGGCGACGGCCCGGTGGTCTGGCGGGTGGAGTGGGAAGTCGGCGGGATCGACTTCCTGTGCGCGTGGCCGGGCCGGGGTGCGGGCTGGGCGTACCCGGCGGGCCCCGGGCACGCGCTGTGCCGTGATCCGTTCACTGGGCCTGCGCGCCAAGGTGGTTCGGTCAGGCTGCGGCGGGCCAGGCAGGGCGGCAGGCGCGTGCCCGTGCCGCTGCGGTCGCCCGTTCCCGTGCTGCGGGGCCGGCCGGGGTGCGGGTGGACGGCGGGCCACGGGGGAGTGGGAAGTCGGCGGGGCCGACTTCCTGTGCGTGTGGCCGGGCCGGGGCATCCTGCGGGCCCGGGGCATGCGCTGTGCTGTGATCCGTTCACCGGGCCTGCGCACCAGGGTCGGCGGGTCGGCGGGTGCTGTCGGAGGCAGAGCGGCAGGCGCGTGCCCGTGCCGCTGCGGTCGCCCGTTCCCGTGCTGCGGGGCCGGCCGGGGTGCGGGTGGACGGCGGGCCACGGGGGAGTGGGAAG
>NZ_JBFBGS010000068.1:40430-47327 GCF_040684795.1 Kitasatospora sp. NPDC089797
GAAGTCGATGGGATCGACTTCCTGTGCGCGCGGCCGGGACGGGGATGTAGGCCGGGGCGTCCTGCGGGCCCGGGCGCGCGCTGTGCCGTGATTCGTTCAACGGGACCGCCCGGCGGGGCGGTTCGGTCGGATCCGGCGAGTCGACGGCAACCGCGCGAAGGCGGGGCTGGTGATCAGCCGGGCGGGGTATGGCCCGGCCGAGGCTGCCGCGGTGGCCCTGGCGACCGGAGGTCCGCGTGCCGTAGGGCCGCTCCGGGCTCCAAGCGCAGCTCTGCCGGGGTCTGTTGACGCCCTGCCGCTGGGCGACGGCCCGGTGGTCTGGTGGGTGGAGTGGGAAGTCGGCGGGATCGACTTCCTGTGCGCGTGGCCGGGCCGGGGGTATCCGGCGGGCCCCGGCCGTGCGAGGGCGGGGCTGGTGACCGGCCGGGCGGTGCATGGCCTGACCCAGGCCGCTTCGGCGGCCCTGGCGACCGGAGGCCCGTGTGCCGTAGGGCCGCTCCGGGCTCCAAGCGCAGCTCTGCCGGGGTCTGTTGACGCCCCGCCGCCGGGCAGTGGCCCGGTGGCCTGGTGGGTGGAGTGGGAAGTCGGCGGGATCGACTTCCTGTGCGTGCGGCCGGGCCGGGGGTATCCGGCGGGCCCGGGCGCGCGCTGTGCCGTGATCCGCTCACCAGGCCTGCCCGCCGGGGAGGTTCGACGCGCGTGCCGTATCCCGGAGGTGGCCGGCGGAGGGGAGGGGTGTGCCCGTGCTGTGGGGCCCGCGGGCCGCGGGCGGGGCGGGGCCGTGCGGTGTGAGGCATCCCTCGCCCGACCCCGTGGCGCCGGCCGGGCGGGAGCGCCGATCATGGGGCGCATGACGCCCTCGCCCCGCCCGCCGCACGACACCGCCCCACCGGAACCGACCGACGGGAAGGCCGCCCCCGACCGCGGATACCTGCTGGACAACGCGCGCGCCGAAGCGGGCGAACGCTTCACCCAACTCGCCGAACTCTTCGACGCCGTGACCCTCGGACACGTGCGCCGCCTGGGCATCGGGCCCGGCGCACGCTGCTGGGAGGTCGGCGCCGGCAGCCCCGGCATCCCGCAGGCACTCGCGGCGATCGTCGGCCCCACCGGACACGTCCTGGCCACCGACCTCGACCCGTCCTGGCTGACGACCGGCCAGGGCTACGAGGTGCGCCGCCACGACGTCGCCACCGACCCGGCCCCCGAGCCCGGCACCTTCGACCTGGTCCACGCCCGCCTCGTCCTGGTCCACGTCCCCGACCGCGCCCGCGCACTGGCCACCATGGCCGCCGCGCTGCGCCCCGGCGGCCGGCTGCTGGTCGAGGACGCCGACACCGCCCTGCAGCCGCTGGCCTGCCTGGACGACAGCGGCCCCGCGCAGCGGCGGGCCAACCGGCTGCGCGACGCGGTGCGGCAGCTGCTGGCGGGCCGCGGCGCGGACCTGGCCTACGGCCGGACCCTGCCGCGGGCACTGCGCGCGGCAGGCCTGGTGGAGGTCGCTGCGGCGGGCTCCTTCCCGGTGGGCGGGCCGGCCTGCGACCGGCTGGAGGCGGCGACCATCCGGCACGTGCGTGGCGAACTGCTCGCCGCCGGCCTGACCGACGACGCCGAGATCGAGGCGCACCTGGCGGCCCTGGCGGCCGGCGAACTCGACCTGACGCTGGCGCCGTTGATCTCCGCCTGGGGACGCCGTCCGGCCGAGTCCTAAACGGCCCTCGGGCAGGGCCGGTGGCAGCGCCGCGGCCGCCGCCCGGTAGCGTTCACCCCTTCGGGCGCCGTCGGGGCCCGGAGTCCCGAGATGGTGAATGCCGATGACACGTGGCGAACCGCCGGTCGTGTGGAGCCTGCCCCCCGAGGACGCCCGGGCCGGCTGGCGGGCCCTGTGGTGGAGCGTCGGGCCGGAGGGCGAACTCGCGGTGATGCTGGTGCGCGAACGCGACCTGCGCCGCTCCCCGTACGTCAGGGGATGGGTTGGCTGGAGCGCCCCGGCCGGCTGCGACGGCGTCCTGGTCGTGGTCCGCGGCGGCACGGAGCACCGCACCCCCGTCACCGGCATCCCCGCCCGGACCGGCCACCTGGCCCTGCTCCCGGGGTCACGCTTCCTGCTGGCCTCGGGCCGCGCCAGCCGGGACCGGGACGGCGCCTGGGAGCCCAACGCGGTGGTCTACTCCCCGGACGGTGAGCCGGTGAGCCGCTTCTGCATCGGCGACGACCTCGACGACGTCATCGCCGACCGCGACGGCGGCATCTGGACCTCCTACGGCGACGAGGGCATCTACGCGGGCCACCCGGAGAGCGGCGACGGCCTGGCCCGCTGGGACACCGACGGCAACCGCACCTGGGACCCCCGGGGACGGCTGCCGGTGTGGCCGCTGGGCGGCAGCGCGGCCGCCACCGAGGGCGCCGCGCCCTGGCTCGCCTGGTACAGCCACAAGGGCCCCTTCCTGACCCGGGTCGATCCCGCCACCGGCGACACCACCCACTACCGCAACCCGCTGCGGGACACCGACGGCATCGCGGTGCGCGGCCGCCGGATGATCCTCACCCGCCGCTCCCACAACCGCCCCGCCGCCGAGCTGAGCCGCGCGGAACTCCTCGACGGCGCCTGGGTGGTCACCGCCCGCGAGCAGCTGCGGCTGCCGCGCCCGGTGGTCCTGCACTGCGCCCAGGGCCGCGACGGCCTGCTGTGGCTGCGCGCCGGCGACAGCTGGGTGCAGCTGGAGGCGTGAGCCGCCGGCGCTCACGGCGCCGCCGCACCCCCGGGCAGGGGGTGCGGCTGCTGCTGGCAGTCTTGCCCCGTGCTGATCGACGGATATGACGAAGACCCACTGGTGGCCGGCGAGGAACTGCTCTCCCACCCGGGGTTCTGGGCCGCCTACCTGATGTGGATGTGCGAGACGGAGGAGGACGAACCGGCCGCCGAGTGGTTCGGAGCGGACGGGGCCGACGCCGACGATGCCTACCGGGCACTGACGGCCGACGGGAGTCGGCCCGTGTTCCGCATCCCGTTCGGCGGCCGGCACACCGCCGTCGTGATGAGCCGCAACAGCCCCGACGACAGCGGGACAGAGTACTTCGTCACCCACCCCGACTGGCAGCCCGGACGGCACGGCTACCTCGCCACCGTCGACGGGCACCAGGCCGGCCCCGGCCTGTCCTGGCAGGAACTGCACCACATCGCCGCCACGCCGGACCGCACGGCCCCGGGCCTGCACGACCGCCACGCCCGGCTGCTGCTCCTGCTGCCCGCGCTCGGCGACGAGGACACCCCGCCCGACGCGGCGGGCGCGGTCGCCGAGGCGCTGGCAGGGGTCGGTGCTCCGGCCGGCGAGGCGCCGCGGGTGGCGGCGCTGCTCCTGGACCACCCGCTGTGGGAGGCCGCCCACTGGTCGCTGCCCGGCCGGTCGCCGCTCGGCGGCGGCGAGCAGCCCTTCGGCGGCATCCTCCGGTGCGACGGCCCCTACAGCCCGCGCGCCGGCGTCCAGCTCGCCCAGGGCATCACCCCGGAGCAGGCCGAACAGCTCGCCCGCGCCCTGGGGACCTGGCCCCTCTGACCTCGGGGACCGGCCCGCCGCCGGGCGCCAGGTGTTGCCGGGTCCCGCCGCCGGAGCCGTGAGGGGCCGCACCCGGGGCGGGTGCGCGGCGAAGGCGCCGGTCGCAGCCGCGTGGGTCGACGGCTGCGACCGGCGCGGCCGCTGCGTGGCGGACGGCGGGTCCTCAGCCGGGCCGGGTGCTCCCGGCCCGGCCGGGGGTCAGCGGCACAGGGCCGCGTCGACCGCGTCGGTCAGGTGCACGGCGGCGGGCCCGTCGGGGATGACGGTGACGGCGATGTTCACGGCGCGCCCGTCGTCGGTGACGCCGCCGCGGGTGCGGTAGGCCGCGGCGGTGCCGCCGTGGCCCCAGACCAGGCCGCCGCAGCTCAGCGGCCTGCTCTGGAGGCCCAGGCCGTAGCGCACGCCGGGGCCCAGCACGTCGGCGGGCACGGTGGTGCGCATCTGGGCGAGTTCGGCGGCGGGCAGCAGCCGGCCCGCCATGAGCGCGCTGTAGAAGGTGTTGAGGTCGGTGTTGGTGGACACGACCGCCCCCGCGGACCAGGCCATCGAGCTGTCCATGTCGGTGTAGTCGACCAGCGGCTTGTCGGGGGCGGTGCGCAGGTAGCCGTGCGGGTGGGGTTCGCGCAGGGCGGTCTCGCCGACGGCCGGGACGTAGGTGTGGCGCAGGCCGATCCGGTCGATGACGCGCTTGGTGACCTCCTCGCCGAAGGGGCGGCCGGTGACCTTCTGGATGATCATGCCTGCCACCAGGTAGTTGGTGTTGCAGTACATCCAGCTGGTGCCGGCGGGGAACATCGCCTTCTGGGAGAGCGCGCCGTCGAGGAGTTCGCGCGGCTCGAAGTAGCGGTACTGGATGGTGGTGAAGTCGCTCAGCGCGGGGGACTCCATGTACTCGGGCAGGCCGCTGGTGTGCTGGAGCAGCTGGCGCACGGTGATGGTGCGCCCGTCGAAGCCGTCGCCGCGCAGCAGGCCGGGCAGGTAGGTGTCCACGCTGGCGTCCAGGCCGACCTTGCCCTCGGCGACGAGCTGGAGGATGACGACGGCGGTGAAGGCCTTGGTGTTGCTGCCGGCCCGGATCTGCCCGTCGACCGGGACCCTGGCCCCGGTGGCCAGGTCGCCGAGGCCGGCGGTGTAGGTGCGGTTGCGGCCGTCGCGGCCCTTGACGGTGGCCAGGGCGGCGGGCATCCCGTCGTCCTTGACCAGGGCGTCCAGGCGCTGCTGCACGGCGTCGGGGCGCGGTGCGGCGAAGGCGGCGGGCGGGGTGAAGGCGGTCAGGGCGATGCCGGCGGTGGCGGCGGCGAGCGTGGCGTGGCGCATCAGGCGGATGCGGTGCACCCAGGGCTGCGGGGCGTGGTCGTTCATCGGGACTCCACTGAGGGGACGCGAGGAGGGCGGTGCGGTGCGGGGCGCGACCGGGTGAGGGGCGTGCGGGGGTCAGCGGCGGCAGAGCGCATCGTCCACCGCCTCGCCGACGTGCTTGGCGGTGGCGTCGTCCGGGATCAGGGTCACGGTGACGTTGACGGTGCGGCCGTCGTCGGTGGCGCCGCCGGCGGTGTAGTAGCCCGGGATCGTGCCGCCGTGGCCCCAGTAGACGCCGCCGCAGGACAGCGGGCGGCTGGCCAGGCCGAGGCCGTAGCCGGCCCCGGGGCCGAACCCCTCGGCGGGGACGGTGGTGCGCATCTGGGCGAGCTGGGCGGCGGGCAGCAGGCGCCCGCCGAGCAGGGCGCTGTAGAACCGGGTCAGGTCCGTGTTGGTGGAGACCACCGCGCCGGCCGCCCAGCCCCAGGAGGGGTCCAGCTCCGTGTAGTTGCGCAGCACGCCCTCCTCGTTGCGGTAGTAGCCCTGGGGGTGGGCCTCGTGGATCGTCATGTCCCCGGGGACGGGGAAGTAGGTGTGGCGCAGGCCGGCCCGTTCGATGACGCGCTTGGTGATCTCCTCGCCGAGCGGGCGGCCGGTGACCTTCTGGATGATCAGGCCCGCCAGCAGGTAGTTGGTGTTGCAGTACTCCCACTTGGCGCCGGGGGCGAAGTGGGCCTTCTTGGACAGCGCGGTGTCCAGCAGCTCGCGCGGCTCGTAGTAGCGCTGGGGGGCGTTGAGCACGCCGTCGTGGTCGAAGTACTCGGGCAGGCCGGTGGTGTGCTGGAGCAGCTGGTGGACGGTGATGTTGCGGCCGTCGATGCCGTCGCCGCGCACCAGGCCGGGCAGGTAGGTGTCCACGCTCGCCTCCAGGTCGACCTTGCCCTCGGCGACGAGCTGGAGGACGACGACGGAGGTGAACGTCTTGGTGTTGCTGCCGGCCCGGACCTGGCCGTCGGCCGGGACCTTGGCGCCGGTGGTCACGTCGCCGGCGCCGGCGGTGTAGGTGCGGGTGCGGCCGTCGGCGCCCTTGACGGTGGCCAGGGCGGCGGGTGCCTTGTCGTCCTTGACCAGGGCGTTCAGGCGCTGCTGCATGCTGTCGGGGCGCGGGGCGGCGGTGGCCGCGGACGGTGCCAGGGCGCCGGCCAGCACGGCGGCGGCCACCGCGGTGACGGTCACCGCCGCGCCGCGCCGGCCGGCGCGCTGACGGGTGGGGCGGGGCTGCTGCGGTGCGTTGTCGTTCACGGGAAGGCCCTTCGGGTCGGGCGCCGGAGCTCGTCCCGGCGCCCTTCAAGAGGATCATCCGACGCACCGTCAATCCGTCCGCGCGCAGGACGAGAGTGCACCCGGGAGCGTGCTCCGGTGCGGGGGCGGGCCCGGGAGCACGGTCCCGGGTCCGTACGGCCGGGGGCAGGCGCCCGGGCCGGGGGCGGTGCGCTCTTTCGGGGGACTGCCGGGCCGATCGCCGGACGGGTGCGGCGGCCGTCGGCCACAGTGGGCGGGGCCCGATCCCCGGGCCCGAGCACGATCCGCGGAGGAGCGACACCCATGCGCATCCCCAGCCCCCGACCCGCCCGGACCGCCACCGCCGTCGCCACGGCCGCGCTCGCGGCCGTCCTCGCGGCGGCCACCACGGCGGCCGCCGCCACCCCCTCGCTGCAGATCGACGACGGCACCACCGTGAGCTCCCGGCAGGTGGCCGTCGGCCAGTGCGTCAACCCGTCCCTGACCACCCACATCGAGAGCGTCGCGGTGGGCAGCCGGGCGGGCAACGGCAGCATGACCGTCTTCCGGTTCCGCAACTGCACCGGCGCCGTCGTCCGGCAGGGCCCGAGCCCGATGTACTTCAACCCGCCCGCGACGATCGGCTCGGTCCGCATCGACTCCGCCCCCTGAGCACGGGATCACGGCCGCGCAGGAAGTCGGCGGGGGGGGCCTACAGCCCGGGGGCGGGGGGGGTGGTGTGGGCGGCGCGGCCGCCCAG
>NZ_JBFBGS010000069.1:0-46886 GCF_040684795.1 Kitasatospora sp. NPDC089797
ATCACCGCGATCCCGCTGCTGTTCTTCGGCGCGGCCGCCGTCCGGGTGCCGCTGACCGTCATGGGCCTGCTCCAGTACCTGGCGCCGGTGTTCCAAGTACCCGGGGCCGCCCCGCCGTGGTCGCGCCGGGTGGCGGCCCGCAGGCCGGAAGGGCTCGCCGGGTACGGGGCCGACCGGTCAGTACGGGCTCGGACGGTTCTCCCGGGCCCAGCGCCGCTCGGCCTCGCTCTGGGGCGGGGGCGGGGTCAGGCCGTCGATCATCCAGAGGTCCTGCGGGGTCTCGTCGATGTGGAACTCGCAGTACAGGCCGCGGTCGGTGGTGTGCGGCGCCAGCAGTTCGGCGAGCCGCTCCCTGGTGCGCCGGCGCAGCTCCGGGTCCTCGGTGTGCCGGGCGATGTGCTCCACGACGATGCGCACGGCGTCCGGCGCGGGCTCGCCGCCGACGAGGAAGGAGTCGGCCTCGACCTGGTGGAAGAGCACCATGACGTAGAACCGGGGCAGCCCGAAGCGGGTGTAGAACCCGGTGACGTCGTCGGCGAGTTGCTTCTTCTGCGGCGGGGTGTAGGCGCCGGGCGGGTGGTAGACGTGCCAGAGCGGCATGGTGCTCCTCGGTGGGGTGCGGTGATGGTCGTGCGGTGCCGGTCGTTCAGCGGTGGTTGTTCAGCTGTGGTCGTTCAGCGGCGGCCGAGGACGGCGAGGCCTTCGACCGGTCCGGACAGTGCGGCCTTGACCGCGCGGGTCGCGTCGTCGACGAGCACCTCGGTGTCCCCGCGCTCGACGCCGTCCAGGACGATCCGGGCGACGTCGGCGACCGCGATCTTCTCGACCGGGAGGGCCGCGACCATCTCGGTGTCCGCGAAGCCCAGGTGCACGCCGACCACCTGGGTGCCCTGCGCGGCGAGTTCGAGGCGCAGCGAGTTCGTCAGCGACCACAGGGCGGCCTTGGAGGCGCCGTACGCGCCGGAGCCGGAACCCCAGGACAGCAGCGAGTGGATGTCCACCAGGGCGCCGCCGCCGCGGGCGGCGAGCACCGGAGCGAACGCCCGGGCGATCCGCAGCGGCCCGAGGACGTTGGTCTCGAACGTCTCCCGGACGCCTGCCAGGTCGGCGGTGAGCAGCGGTGCCGGGTGCAGCACGCCGGCGTTGTTGAAGACCAGGTCGACGTCCGGGGCCCGCTCGGCCAGGGCGGCGACGGAGGCGTCCTCGGTGACGTCGAGGGGCAGCACCTCGATCCGCCGGTCCGGGTCCGGGACGGGCGTGCGGGCGGTGGCGTAGACCTTCGCCGCGCCGCGCCGCAGCAGTTCCTCGACGAATGCCCGGCCGATGCCGCGGCGGCCTCCGGTGACCAGCGCGACAGAGCCTTCGATCACGGTCATGTGCGTTCCCCTCGCTCTAGGATGGCTTTTAGATTATTACCATCATCTAAAGCGGATGCGGAAGTAGGATCCCCGGGAGCCTTCCGCGAGGGCCTCGACCGGATGCGGACGAGGACGAGGACGGGGACGACGGCTCAGGACGAGGACGAAGGACGAAGGAGGGACCGCCGACCATGCCCCGCGTGTCACGAGCCGAGGCCCAGCAGCACCGGCAGCAGGTGATCGACCACACCTCCCGGCTGATCCGGGAGAAGGGCGCCGACCAGGTCAGCGTCCCGCAGGCGATGGCCGCCGCCGGTCTCACCCACGGCGGCTTCTACCGGCACTTCGCGTCGAAGGACGACCTGGTCGTCCAGGCCCTCCGGGCCGCCTTCACCGAGCGCCGCGAGGCGATGGACCGGCTCGCCGAGGCCGCCCCGGAGGAGGCCGGACCGGAAGCCCGCTCCGGCCGGGACGAGTTCCTGGCCCGGTACCTCTCCGGCCTCCACCGCGACCACCCCGCGGCCGGCTGCGCCGCCGCCACCCTGGCCGCCGACGCCGCCCGGGCCGAACCGGGGGCCCCGATCCGGACCGCCTTCACGGCCGGTCTGAGCGACCTGGTCGACGGCTACCGGCAGCTCACCGCGGTGCAGGACGGCGCGGACGGGACGGACGGGGCGGACGGCCGCGCCGACCGGGAGACCGCCCTGGCCGAGCTGTCCACCCTGGTCGGCGCCATCCTGCTGGCCCGGGCGAGCGAGGACCGGGAGCTGTCCGAGGAGATCCTCGCCGCCGCCCGCCGGCACCTGGACGCCCCGGCCTGAGGGCCCCGGGGGCGGGGCGGGCCGAACGCGCCGCGGCCGCCCCGCGCGCACGGAGCGCGGGGCGGCCGCCGGGCGGGCCAGGTCAGAAGGCGATGCGGACCTTGAGCGCGCTGCGGTCGTCCATCGCCCGGTAGCCGTCCGGGACGCCGTCCAGGTCCACGGTGCGGTCGAAGACCCGACCGGGGTCGATGGCGCCGGAGAGCACGTCCGGCAGCAGCTCCGGGATGTAGGCGCGGGCCGGGGCGACGCCGCCCACCAGGGCGACGTTCCGGTCGAACATCCGGCCGATGTCGACGCCCGCGGAGCCGCCGTGCGGTACGCCGACGTAGCCGACCGCGCCGCCGTCCCGAGTGATCGAGATCGCCGTCCGCATCGACTCCTCGGTGCCGACCGCCTCCAGCACCGCGTGCGCGCCCAGCCCGCCGGTCAGCTCCCGGACCGCCTCGACCGCGGCCTCGCCGCGCTCGGCCACCACGTCCGTCGCCCCGAAGTCGCGGGCGATCGCGGTGCGCTGCTCGTGGCGGCCGAGGGCGATGATCCGGCCCGCGCCCAGGCGGTGCGCCGCCAGCACGCCGCACAGGCCCACCGCGCCGTCGCCGACCACCGCCACCGTCGCGCCCGGACGCACCCGGGCCGACACCGCCGCGTGGTGGCCGGTGGACATCACGTCGGACAGCGCCAGCAGCCCCGGCAGCAGCTTCTCCTCGCCCGCCGCCTCCTTCGGCAGCTTCACCAGCGTGCCGTCCGCGAACGGCACCCGCACCGCCTCGCCCTGGCCGCCGTCCGAGCCGATCGAGCCCCAGAAGCCGCCCTCGGGGCAGGAGGTGTGCAGGCCCGCGCGGCAGAACTCGCAGGTGCCGTCCGACCAGACGAACGGGGCCACCACCAGGTCGCCCTTCGCGACGTCGCGCACCTCGGCGCCGACCTCCTCGACGATGCCCAGGAACTCGTGTCCGATCCGCTGCCCGGCCACCCGCTGGGCCACTCCGCGGTAGGCCCACAGGTCACTGCCGCAGATGCAGGCGTTCACCACCCGCAGGACCACGTCCGTCGGCTGCTGGATCACCGGGTCCGGCACCTGCTCGATCCGGATGTCGTCGGGGCCGTGGATCACGGTGGCGCGCACGGAACACTCCTGCGGTTCTCGGGGACTCGGATTGCGGCGGCCAGCCTCCCCGGCCGGGTGTTCGCGTGTCCAGCTACATCTCCTACAGCACCTCCTTAAGCTGGGCTGATGCTCGATGTCCGACGACTCGTCCTCCTCCGCGACCTGGTGGCGCACGGCACGGTGACCGCCGTGGCCGAACTCCACGGCGTCACCCCCTCCGCCGTCTCCCAGCAGCTCCGGCTGCTGGAGGAGGAGACCGGCACCGCACTGCTGGAACGCTCCGGCCGCTCGGTCCACCCCACCGCCGCCGGCCGCCGCCTGGCCGAGGACACCGAGCAGGTGCTCGCCGCCCTCGACCGGGCCCGGAGCGGACTGCGCGCCGGAGCGGGCGAACCGACCGGCCCGCTGCACCTCGCCTGCTTCCCGAGCGCCCTCGTCCCGCTGGCCGCCCCGCTCGGCGAGGCCCTCGAAGCCGCCCACCGGGACCTCCGGCTCCACATCACCGAGGCCGAACCCGAGGCCGCCGTACGGCTGTTGCTCCAGCGCCGGGTCGACGTCGCCCTCGTCTACCGCTACACCAACCTCGCCGCGCCCCGGCCCGCCGGCATCGAGACCCGCACCCTGCGGGCCGACCCGCTGGTCGCCGTCCTGCGCCACGACCACCCGGCCGCCGGCCCGACCGGCCCCGCCGACCCGACCGATTCCGCCGACCCGGCCGGCGCCCCGGTCGACCTGCGGGAGCTCGCGGACACCGGCTGGATCACCGCCCCGCCCGGGACGGCCTGCGGCGACGCCGTGCTCCAGGCCTGCCGCTCGGCCGGCTTCACCCCCCGGGTACGGCACACCTGCACCGACTTCTCCGCCATGGTCGCCCTCGCCGCCGGCGGCGGGCACACCGCCCTGGTCCCGCGCCTCGCCGCCCGCCACCTCCCCCCGGGCCTGACCGCACGGCCGGTCGCCGACCGCACGCTCAGCCGCACCATCGAGACCGCGGTCCGCCACGGCACGGCCGACCAACCCGCCGTGGCCGCCTGCCTGGCGACCGCGGCGCGGCTGCCCTGAGCCCGGCTGCCCTGGGCACGGCTGCTCTGGGCCCGGCGGCCGTGAGCCCGGCGGCCGGGACTTCATCGCGATGTCATCGCCCGCTGCCACGGTCGTCGGGTGACCCCGGTCGACCCGGCGCCGCGTCGGCGCGGACGACGGGTCGGCCCCTGCCCTGGAGGATTGAATGCGAGCACGAAGGACCGTGGCCGCGGCAGCCGGACTCCTGCTGACCGTCGGGCTCACCGCGGCACAGGCGACCACCGCGCAGGCGGCCGGCACGCGGGTGACCGCGCCGTGCGACGGCACCTACACGATCGTCGTCGGGGGCACCGGCAGCTCCTGGAACAACGACGGCTTCACCGGCAACATCCAGCAGCACGTCGGGTACCCCACCCAGATCCCCAACGGCGCGAGCACCCGGGCCGGCGTCAACGAGCTGAACCGGCTGGTCCGTGACCAGCGCGCCGCCTGTCCGGACCAGCACGTCAAGATGGCCGGGTACTCCCTGGGGGCCGGGGTGGTGCACGTCTGGGTGACCGAGAACTGGCAGACCTTCGGCAACGTCAACGCCATCCTGGTCGCCGACCCCAAGCGCCAGGGCCCGCCCGGCGCCAACGGCGGGGCGGTGCCGTTCGGCGGCATCATCGGCGCCCCGCTCGCCGGTGCCGACAAGTTCTTCGGCAACATCCCGGTCAAGACGATCTGCCACTGGGACTACGTCTGCGACGAGTCCGCCGGCATCTGGACCTACCCGTACAACCACGTCCACAACTACCCCGAAGACTTCAACATGGACCACCACAACGACAGTGCCAACGAGGTCTGGTACAACGGCGCCTGGTACCCCGCGTAGCCGTCGGGCGCTCGTCGGCCGCTGCCCGGCCGACGAGCGCTCCGGACCGCCTCGGACGAGCGCTTCATCGGGTTGTCATCGCTCCTTCCTAGCGTGGCCGGGTCCGGACAGGTGTCCGGACCACAGGGGAAGGACGGCGCGATGGCACGGAGGAAACGCAGGACGAGACTGCCGGTCGCGGCCGTGGTCGCCGCGGCGCTGATCGGCACGGCGGTGGCCGCCGGAGGGCCCGCCACCGGCGCACCGGCCACCGGCGCCGGGCCGGACCGGCCGACGATCCGTTACACCGAGTACGGGATCCCGCACATCATCGCCTCGACCCTGGCGGGTCTGGGGGAGGGCTACGGCTACGCCGCGGCCAAGGACAACATCTGCACCCTGGCCGACACCTACCTGATGGTGAACGCCCAGCGGTCCCGCTACCTGGGGCCCGACGGCAGGGCGAGCCCCGGCCAGAACCAGAACACCACCAGCAACCTCAACAGCGACCTGTACTTCCAGCGGATCAACAACAACCGGGTGGTGGAGCGGCTGCTCGAACAGCCCGCCCCCAACGGGCCGGAGCCGGAGGTGAAGGAGGCGATCCGCGGCTACGTCCAGGGGTACAACCGGTACCTGGCCGAGACCGGCGTGAACAACATCTCCGACCCGGCCTGCCGCGGCGCCGCCTGGGTGCGGCCGATCACCGAACTCGACGTCTACCGGCACGCGCACGCCGAGATCATCATGGGCAGCGCCGACCCGCTGCTGGACGGCGAGGTCAACGCCGCACCGCCCGGGGCCTCGGCCGCCGCCGCACCGGGCGCCCAGCCCGCACCGGCCGCACCGGCCGCCTCGCCGCAGGAGACCGCCGCGGGGATCAGCAAGGCGATCGCCGCGAGCCACCAGCAGGGCGCCATGGGCAGCAACGCCCTGGCGGTGGGCGCGCAGGGGGTCGCGCCGGGCGCCGGCACCGGCATGCTGCTGGCCAACCCGCACTTCCCGTGGCAGGGCAAGAACCGGATGTGGCAGAGCCAGCTGACCATCCCCGGCAAGTTCAACGTCTCCGGGGCCAGCCTGCTCGGGCTCCCCGCGGTGAACATCGGGCACACCGACGACGTCGCCTGGAGCCACACCGTCGCCACGGTGGCCCCGTTCGGCCTGTTCGACGTCCAGGTGGACCCGCTGCACCCGACCAACTACCTGGTGGACGGCGTCTGGACGCCGATGACCTCGCAGCAGGTCGGCGTCGACGTGCTGAACCCGGACGGCTCCGTCGGCCGGGTCACCAGGACGCTCTGGTCCACCCGCTACGGCCCGATCACCACCGCGATGCAGGGCTACCCGCTGCCCTGGGTGGTGAGCGCCCACGCGGTGCGCGACGCCAACATGGACAACCTGCGGGCCCTGAACACCTGGTTCCACCTGGACCAGGCCAAGGACGTCCACGACGTGGTGACCGCCCTGGAGACGACGGAGGGCGTGCCCTTCTTCAACACCGTCGCCGCCGACCGCAAGGGCAACGCCCTGTACGCGGACATCCAGTCCGCCCCGAACATCACCGACGAGCACGCCACGTCCTGCCTCACCCTGACCGGCCAGGCGCTGTTCAACCAGGCGCTGCGACTGCCCGGGGTGCCGCCGATCTCCATCTTCGACGGCAAGCGCAGCGCGTGCGACTGGCCGAACGACCCGAACGCCGTCGCACCCGGCCTGCTGGACCCGCACCAGCAGCCGCGGCTGATCCGCTCCGACTTCGTCGGCAACGCCAACGACAGCGCCTGGCTGGCCAATCCGGACCAGCCGCTGTCCTACCCCCGGGTGATGGGCGACACCGGGACGGCCCGGACGCTGCGCACCCAGGAGCTGATCCGGACGGCGCGCAACCGGATCGACGGCAACGACGGCCTGCCGGGCCGGGGCTTCACCCCGGAGAACATGCGGCAGTTGCTGTTCGCCGACAACAGCCGGGCGGCCGACCTGGCCCTCGACGCGACGGTGAGCGCCTGCCAGGGCGCGCCGTTCGGGCTCGTCCTGGTGGACGGCAACCTGGTCAACATCAGCGAGGCGTGCCCGATCCTGGCCGCCTGGAACCACAAGTTCAGTGCGGACAGCCGGGGTTCGCTGCTGTTCGAGAACTTCTGGTACCTCCTGGGCAACGGGCAGGCGATCGAGAAACTGCCCTGGAAGGTCCCGTTCGACCCCAAGGACCCGACCCACACCCCGAATTCGCTGGACGCCGGGAACGACGCCGTCCGCAACTCGCTGGCCCGGGCCGTCCTCGCGCTGCGCAAGGCGGGCGTCCCGTTGAACGCGCCGCTGTCGGACGCCCAGAAGATCACCCGCAACGGCGAGCAGCTCCCGATCCACGGCGCGATCCACGAGCTGGGCGTGCTGAACGTGGTGACCTTCGGCCTGGTCGACGGCGCGTCGGACGTCACCTTCGGCTCCAGCTTCATCCAGCAGACGAGCTTCACCGCCGACGGTCCGCCGCAGTCCGCCTCGCTGCTGACCTACTCCCAGTCCGCGAACCCGAACTCACCGCACTACGCGGACCAGACCAGGCTGTTCTCGGCCGGGCAGTGGGTGACCGACCGGTACACCGAGGACCAGATCGCGGCCTCGCCCGTGCTGGAGACCAAGGTGCTGGACTGATGCACCGTCCCGCGCAACCACACCACCCACCGAGGGGGAGCACAGTGAGCAGGACATGGAACCGGTGGCGGACGGTGGTGGCCCTGGTGGCCGCCGTCGTCGCGACCGCCACCACCACGGGCACGGCCGGGGCCGCCGGCGGCCCCGGAGGAACCGGCACGCCGCCGCCGATGGCGGACCGGTTCGGCCTGACCCAGGTCGAGCCGGCCACCGGCGGGGCGACCGAGTTCAACCTCACCGTGACCACGCCCCAGGTCACCGGCAAGCACCACATCAAGGTCATCCTGCCGAGCGGCTACTACGACGACCCCGCCCGGCGCTACCCCGTGCTGTACTTCCTGCACGGCTCGCCCGACGACCCCCTCCAGCAGAACTACCCGGCGCTGCGCACCTCCACCTCGATGATCACCGTCATCCCGGACGGCGGCGCCCGCGGCTGGTACGCCAACTGGCTCAACCAGAACACCCAGGTCGGGGCCCAGAACTGGGAGAACTTCCACCTCGACCAGGTGATCCCGTTCATCGACGCCAACCTGCGGACCGTCGCCACCAAGAAGGGCCGGGCCGTCGCCGGCGTCTCCATGGGCGGGTTCGGGGCCCTGCACTACGCCCAGGACCGCCCCGACCTGTTCAGCCAGACCGCCTCGCTGTCCGGGGACATCGACCTGTCGGCCGACTCGATGGACCTGCGGCTGGCCGTCGTCGCCTCGCTGATCGACGCCCAGGGCGCGCTCTGCGGCTCGGCCTCCGGCTTCTGCGGCGACCCGACCAACGACCCGTACAAGCCCGGCGTGGACAGCGACGCCCTGTTCGGCACGCCCTACCCGGTGTTCAACGCCGACTGGCGGTGGAACGCGGCCGACCCGTCCCAGCACATGGACAAGCTCGCCGGAGTCGGGATCTCCATCTACGTGGGCAACGGCCGCGGTGTGGCCACCGACCTGGAGTTCTGGCTGGAAGGCGCCTCCAAGCACGTCAAGGACCACCTGGACGCGCTGGGGATGCCCTACCACTACGTCGACTACGGGGACGGCGCCGCCTGGGGCACCCAGTGCAACGGCGGCCACAACGGCGGCTGTTGGGAACAGGACCTCCGGGACCTGATCCCCCGGCTGGAGCGCTCCTTCGCCTCCTGACCGCCGCGCCCCGACCGGGCCGGGCTCACCGCGCGACGGCGGTGAGCCCGGCCTCGTCCCCGCGCAGGATCATCTGGCACGTCCGCCGCAGCAGCGGGCTCGGCGGAACCCCCAGCTCCCCGGCCAGCCGGCGGCGGACCCGCTCGAACACGGCCAGCGCGTCCGCCTGCCGGCCGCACCGGTAGAGCGCACCCATCAGCATCGCCGCCACCGGCTCGTTCAGCGGGTGCTCCGCGGAGAGGTCCGACAACTCGGCGATCACCTCGGCGCACCGGCCCAGCCCCAGCTGCCACTCCGCCTTCCGCTGGGCGACGGCGATCCGCCGCTCGGTGAGCCGCACCCGCTCCAACTCGGCCAGCGGACCGGGCAGCCCGGCCAGCAACTCCCCGTGGAACAGGTCCAGCGCCCGGGCGCAGAGCCGCACCGCCTCGGCCGGGTCGCCCGCCCGCCGGGCCGCCCCCGCCTCGGTGACCAGGGCCTCCATCCGGACCAGGTCCACCTCGGCCGCGCCGGGGACCAGCCGGTAGCCGCGCCGGTCGTGCCCGATCACCGAGTCCGGGCTGTCCCCGATCCGCAGCGTCTTGCGCAGCCGGTAGACGTGCACCGGCACCACGTTGGTGACCGGCGGCTCCGACCCCCACACCCCGTCGAGCAGCTCCTGCTGACTGACCGTCCGCCCCGCGCGCAGCGCCAGCGCCGCCAGCACCGCCTGCTGGCGCAGGTGCCCCAGGTCCAGCGGCCGCCCGTCCTGCCAGGCCCGCAGCGGCCCCAGCAGCGAGATCTGCACCCTCGGCCCGGCCGCCCGGCGGGCGGGGTGCTGCGGCACCGGGCCGGCCGGCCCGCCGCGGGGGCCGCGGCCGGGGGAGACCAGCCCGCAGTCGAAGGCGTGGACGATGGCGGCGGCCCGGTCGCGCAGCCCCAGCGTCCCGAGGATCCGTGCGAGCTGTCCGGCCACGGCGTCCTCGGTGAGGGCCAGGGCGACGGCGATCTCGTCGTCCCGCAGGCCGCAGCCGACCGCACGGAGCACCTCGCGCTCCTGGGGGCCGAGCACGGTGGTGCTCGGCCGGCGGGGGGTGACGGTGGTCGGCATCGCTGCTCCCTGGGCTCCGGGCCGGCCGGTCCGGCGGACACCGTCGACGGTAGGGACGGGAGCGCGGGGCCCGGAATCCGGAACGATCCGGAGGCGCGTGCCGGACGGTCCGCGCCCTCGGCCCCTGGGCAGAAGCGCCTGGTCAGAGGCGCCCGGCCGGGAGCGTCAGGTCAGCGGCGCCCGGCTCGAGGGCGCCCGGCTCAGGGGCACCCGACCAGCGTGGGCCGGTCCTTGGTGCGGACGGCGGGCAGCCAGGCGGTGGCGGGGCCGGGCAGGCGGATGCGGTACCAGAGGGCGGAGGTGCGGTCCTCCTCGTCGATGACCGGGAGGCCGGTGGCGAGTTGGCAGTCGGCGTCGAGGACGTCGCCGTGCCAGACCCGGGTGGGGATGACGTTGTCGGCGGTGTACGGGCGGGTCGGGTCGACGGCGAGGCCCAGGCTGCACTGGGGGTCGCGGTCGGCCCGGTCCTGACAGCTGCGTTCGGCGTTGAAGACCCGGATGCGGGCCGGGCCGTCGGCCGGATGCCCCACCGGGCCGGCGTGCGGCCAGAGCGCGGCGGCGGTGGCCGCGACCGCGGCACAGGTCGCGAGCACCAGCAGCGCGGCGCGCGGCCTGCGGCGCCGGCCGGACCGGTGGGCGGCGATCCGGGCGAGCAGGCTCTCGGCGGTGTGCGGGGCGCGGTCGGCGTGGGTGGGGGCGAGGCAGTCGGCGGCGAGCTCGCGCCAGAACGGGGGCACGGCCGGGGCCAGTCGCAGGGCGGCACGGCCCTCGGCGTACTGCTGGGCGGCGGCGCTGCGGGCGGTGGGCGTGGCACCGGGGAAGGGCGGGACACCGGCGGCGAACACCTCGTGGATCACGATGCCGAGCGCCCAGATGTCGGCGGTGGTCCGGATCTTGACGCCGTCCGCGCCGAGCGGTGCCTTCCAGCGTTCCGGCGGGAGGTAGTCGGGGGTGCCCATCGGGGCGGAGTGGCCGTGGGTGCCGGTGAGTTCGATGGCGAGGCCGAAGTCGGAGAGGCGGACCTCGCCGTCCCGGCCGATCAGGACGTTCTCGGGCTTGAGGTCGGTGTGCACCCAGCCGGAGCGGTGCAGGTGGGCCAGGCCCTCGCAGATGCCGGTGATGATCCGGGCGCCCCGGGCCTCGTCGACGCCGGTGGCGAGCAGATCGCGCAGGGTGCCCCGGGCGCGTTCCATGACCAGGACGGTCGCCCCGTCGAGCGCGGGGTGGTCGGGGGCGGCCAGCACCAGGGTGTCGAGCAGCCGGACCAGCCGGGGGTGCGGTGCGGTGCGGGCCAACTCCACCTCGCGGCGGACGGCTTCGGCGACCTGGCGGGCCTGGCGGGGGGCGAGTCCGGCGGTCGGCAGCACCTTGAGGGCGACCGTGCCGTCCCCGTCGCCGCCGTCGCCCACGCCGTTCCCGCCGTCCGCCGGGTCGTCGGCCCGGCGGGCGGCGTAGACGACCGCCCACCCGCCCTCGCCGATGGGCTCGGTGACGATCCACTCGCCGACCCGGTGGCCGGGCGGCAGCAGGTCCTCACCGTCCGCGGGACAGGACGGGTCGTGCGCCATCGGGCCCTCCTACCGTCCCGGCTCTGCGGCTTCGGGGCGCGGCAGCAGTGCGAGGTGCTCCTCGCGGACGATGCCGAACTTCAGCGCGAGCCCGACGACGGCCTCGCGCTTGCCGTTGCGGCGGTCCGCGCGGCCCGCGCCGTCGGGCAGGTCGATGCGGAGCTTCTCGTCGGCCAGGTAGTCGAGGTGCGAGCTGACCGCGCGGGCGGTGAGCCGGGCGCAGCCGGGGTGCAGCCGCAGCCGCTCGACCACCTGGGGGGTGGTGGGCACGGCGGCGGGGGAGTGGTCGCGCAGCCACGGTTCGCAGAGCGCGACCAGGACCAGGAAGTAGGTGGCGGTCTCGTCCAGCGAGTACGCCGTCATGGTGCGGCTCTCCCAGGAGCCGCGGCCGAGGGCCTGGGCGTCCAGGTAGACGTGGTCGGGCGCGAACACCTGGAAGGACAGCGGCGTCTCCCGCCGCGAGGGCAGCACCACCCGGGAGAACTCGAACGGGATCGGTGCGCCGATCCGCCGCGGCGGCACCCGCAGGTACTCGCCGGCGCCCTCCGGGTTCTCCACCAGGTAGGCGTGGGTGCTGCTGAGGTTGCTCAACTGCCAGTGGTCGTCGGTCGCGTGGATCTCCCCGGCGAGCCGGGAGACGGTCTCGTCACCGAGCCGGAGCTCGACCGGCGTCCGCGCGGAGCCGCGGCCGAAGCGCGCCCGTTCCCCCGGACCGAGCCGCAGGGTCACCGGGTCCTCGCCGTTCCCCTCCGGCAGGTGGACGAGAATTCCGCTCACCGTTCCTCCGTCCCGCGCACTGCTCCCCCGTCGCACCGTTCCGCCTGCCGGTGGTGGGCAGACGGACGAACGTTACCTCCTTGGGCATGACAATAAACCGTATGGTGGTGCACGCCACGTGACGGGGAGGGCGGGTGAAGCCGTCGCCGGGGGTGCAACGGCGGGGCCCGCGGACGGGAGCACTCCCGTCCGCGGGCCCGGTGGTGCGGTGGGCGGGCCGTCAGGGGACGGCGGGGCCGGCGGTGGTGTTGAGCCAGGCCCACTCGGACCAGGTGGAGAAGCCGGTCTGCCACCGGTGGTGGACGCCGGCGGTGCTGGTGCCGAAGACCTCGATCCGGCCGTCGGCGTTGGTCGCCGCGCCGACCTCGGTGCCGGGCCCGCCGAAGGTCTCCCACTGGCCGTAGGGCGCGTTGACGCCGGTCTGCCAGGTGTGCTGGGCGGTGCTGCCGTTGATCGCGAACACCTCCACCCGGCCGTCCGGCGAGCGCTCACTGGTCAGTTGGGAGTCGGCGGGGCCGCCGGCGGCTTCCCAGCCGGACCAGGTGGTGGGGTCGGTCTGGTACTTGTGGAAGACGCCGACCGGGCCGGAGGCGAAGACTTCGAGGCGGCCGTCCTGGTTGTGGTTGACGGTGAGGCTGTGGCCGCCGCTGCCGAAGGTGTCCCAGGGGGACCAGGCGCCGTTGACGGCGGTCTGCCACTGGTGTTGGAAGGTGGTGCTGTTGAGGGCGAAGACTTCGAGGCGTCCGTCGGGGGCCTTGCCGAGGGCGACCTGGCTGTCGGCGGGGCCGCCGCCGGTGGATTCCCAGCCGGACCAGCCGCTGTTGGGGGCGGTCTGGTACTTGTGGAAGAGTCCGGTCGGGCCGGAGGCGAGGACTTCGAGGCGTCCGTCCTGGTTGGCGCCGACGGCGATGCCGTGGCCGCCGCTGCCGAAGGTGTCCCAGCCGGACCAGGTGCCGGAGGGCTGGAGTTGGTAGCGGTGTTGCAGTGTGCTGCCGTTCAGGGCGAACAGCTCCAGCCGCCCGTCCTGGTCCGGGCCGATCGCCAACTCGGCGCCGCCCGGCCCGCCCAGGGACTCCCAGTCGGACCAGGCGCCGTTGACCGCCGTCTGCCAGGCGTGCGAAACGCCGTTCGCGCCGGCCGCGAAGGCCTCCAGCCGCCCGTCCGCCGACCGGGCCGACACCACCTTCCCGGACTGCGCCGGGTACACCACTGGCGCCGGCCCCGGGTCGTGGTGGCCGAGCCGGTCCACGGCGGCCTGCGCCGCGCCCAGGTACCGCTGGTGGGCGCCCTGGTTGTAGGTCGACCAGGGCTGCCAGTTGGTGCCGCCGTTGGAGATCCGGAACGCCGCGTTCGCGTTGCACTGGGCGTCGAAGGCGCAGGCGTCGCTGACCTCGGGGTGCCAGTAGTCGTTGATCTCCCACAGGCCGCGGTCGCGGGACGGCGGGGTGTTGTTCTGGACGTTGGACGCCGACGGGTTGCAACTGGACTCGGCCATGCCGACGGCTATCGCGGTCACCAGGGCGTCGCCCCGGAACCCGGCCTGGTAGCCGACCTCGGCGCACAGGTCGATGCCGGTGGCGGCCGGCGCGGGCGCGGCCCCGACCATCAGGCCCGCCGCCACGCCGAGCGCGGCCACGGCGGACAGCAGGATGCGGTGCGGCGCCCGGCGGGCGCGGTGCGTGCTCGTCACGTGATCGCTCCTCAGCCGACGGCGGGGCCGGCGGTGGTGTTGAGCCAGGCCCACTCGGACCAGGTGGAGAAGCCGGTCTGCCACCGGTGGTGGATGCCGGTGCTGCTGGTGCCGAAGACCTCGATCCGGCCGTCGGCGTTCGCGGTGGCGGTGATCCCGGTGCCGGGGCCCCCGAAGGAGTCCCACGGGCTGAACGGGGCGTTCAGGCCGGTCTGCCAGGTGTGCTGCGCGGTGCTGCCGTTCATCGCGAAGACCTCGACCCGGCCGTCCGCGGTCGGCTGGCTGGTGAGTCGGGAGTCGGCGGGGCCGCCGGTGGCTTCCCAGCCGGACCAGGTGGTGGGGTCGGTCTGGTACTTGTGGAAGACCCCGACCGGGCCGGAGGCGAAGACTTCGAGGCGGCCGTCCTGGTTGTGGTTGACGGTGAGGCTGTGGCCGCCGCTGCCGAAGGTGTCCCAGGGGGACCAGGCGCCGTTGACGGCGGTCTGCCACTGGTGTTGGAAGGTGGTGCTGTTGAGGGCGAAGACTTCGAGGCGTCCGTCGGGGGCCTTGCCGAGGGCGACCTGGCTGTCGGCGGGGCCGCCGCCGGTGGATTCCCAGCCGGACCAGCCGCTGTTGGGGGCGGTCTGGTACTTGTGGAAGAGTCCGGTCGGGCCGGAGGCGAGGACTTCGAGGCGTCCGTCCTGGTTGGCGCCGACGGCGATGCCGTGGCCGCCGCTGCCGAAGGTGTCCCAGCCGGACCAGGTGCCGGAGGGCTGGAGTTGGTAGCGGTGTTGCAGTGTGCTGCCGTTCAGGGCGAACAGCTCCAGCCGCCCGTCCTGGTCCGGGCCGATCGCCAACTCGGCGCCGCCCGGCCCGCCCAGGGACTCCCAGTCGGACCAGGCGCCGTTGACCGCCGTCTGCCAGGCGTGCGAAACGCCGTCGGCCCCGGCGGCGAAGGCCTCCAGCCGCCCGTCGGCCGAGCGCGCCGACACCACCTTCCCGGACTGCGCCGGGTACACCGGCGGGGCGGGGCGGGGGCCGGTGCCCGGCGTGCAGGGCATGCCGATCCCGCGGTCCGCCAGGTACCCGACCGGGTCGGTGCGCACGGTCGCGTTCGCGTCCGCCCAGACCCGCAGGTGCAGGTGCGGGCCGGTGGACTCGCCCTCGCTGCCCATCCGCGCGATCAGCTGACCGGCCGTCACGTGGTCGCCGGCCGCCACGTCCCGTTCCCGCATGTGCCCGTACTCGGTGATGGTCCCGTCCGGGTGCAGGACGCGGATCCACTGGCCGTAGCCCTGGGCCGGCCCGGAGGCCACCACCTGGCCGTCGCCGACCGCGTAGATCGGGGTGCCGTAGTCGTTGGCGATGTCGATGCCGTTGTGCTCCGGGGTGTAGCCCTGGGTGATGGGACCGGCGGCCGGGCAGGACGCCGCGAACCCGGCGGTCGCGGCGGTCGACGCCCCGGCCGGGCCGGCGGGCACGCCGACCGGCAGCAGCAGGGCGGCCACGGCCAGCGCCAGCCGCGCGACGCGGCGGGGGAGCGGGGCTTCCGCCCGAGCGCCCCTCAGGCCCCTCACTCCCCTCGCGCCATTCACGCCTTTCACGCCTTTCACGCCTTGCGCAGACGGTCGATGATGCCGTCGATGTCGAGCCGCATCAGGTCCGGCCGGATGATGTGGCCGCCGTCCACCTCGTGCGAGTCGTGCGGGATGCCGGCCCGGTCCAGCAGCGAGCGGAACTCCCGCTGGCCGGCCAGCACCTGGGGCTCGTTGACGCTGCTGAACCAGTCGACCGGGCTGGGGCTGGTGCCGGCCACCAGGAACACCCGCTTGTTGCGGTAGCTCTCGATCCGCTCCACCGGGTTGTCCGCGCTGACCCGCGCCTGGTCCCAGAGCGGCACGCCGTAGACCGTGCCGCCCGCCAGGTCCAGCGCCGCGGACGAGGCGTTCGCCCAGTGCGCCACCAGGCCGCCGTCCCGCCGCAGGCTGGCCGGCCCGGAGTGGGCGCTGACCGAGGCGAAGTGGCCGTAGTACTTCGCGGCGTACTTCAACGCGCCGAACCCGCCCATCGAGAAGCCGGACACCGCGCGGCCGTCGTACTCGGCGAAGGTCCGGAAGTTCGCCTCCACCCACGGCAGCAGCTGGTTGATGTGGAACTCCTCCCAGTTGCGCGGCCCCACGTTGGAGCTCACCGGGTTGGAGTACCAGCCGGCGTGGCCGCCGTCCGGCATCACCACGATGATCGGCTTCCCGGCGGTCCAGTCCCGGACGCCCATCCGGTCGAAGGTGATGAAGTCCTGGTCCGTGCCGCCCCCGTGGAACAGGTACAGCACCGGGTAGGTGCGCCCGCTCGACCAGTAGTCGTCCGGCAGCAGCACGTTCACGGCGGGGTTCCACCCGATCGCGGCGGTCCGGAACCGGTAGTACCGCATCCGCGGGTCGCTCTCGTTGCGGTCCACGACGGTCAGGCCGAACCCGTTGTCGGCCGCCGCCGCGGGCAGCGACCCCGCCGCCCCGAACGCCAAGGCGGCGCCGAGCCCGCCGGCCGACCTGAGGATGCTCCTACGGGTGGGGTGGTGCGCGGTCAACACGACCTCCTGGAAAGCGCCTGCCGACGGCCGCTCCCGACCGCCGGATGTCGAGCGCTAGGGACGCTAACCACCCACCCCCGACCACAGAACCCGGAACCATCCGGACTGACACTGGCCCGCTCCGGCCGTAGCGTCCCTCCGTCATGAGCCGCTCGAGCCGCTGCGTCCCCCGCCGCGGCCGGGGACGCAGCGGAGCCCGGGCGATGGCCCGGGCTCCGTGGGGGCAAGGCAACTGCGGTGGTGCTGAGGTCAGTTGTCCAGGTCGTACGCCACCGTGACCGGGGCGTGGTCGCTCCAGCGCTCGGCGTGGGTCTCGGCGCGCTCCACCCGGCCGTCGGTGGCCTTGGCGGCGAGGCCGGGGGTGGCGACCTGGAGGTCGATCCGCCAGCCCGAGTCGTTGTCGAAGGCGCGGCCGCGGTAGGACCACCAGGAGTAGGGGCCGGTGCGGTCGGGGTGGAGGGCGCGGACGACGTCGACGTAGCCGGCCTCGTCGTAGACGCGGTCGAGCCAGGCGCGCTCCTCGGGGAGGAAGCCGGCGGACTTCTGGTTGGCCTTCCAGTTCTTGAGGTCCTCGGGCCGGTGGGCGATGTTCCAGTCGCCGCAGACCACGACCTCGCGGCCGTCGGCGGCGGCGCGGGCGCGCAGGGCGGTGAGGTGGACGAGGAATTCCGCCATGAAGCGCTCCTTCTCGTCCTGGCGCTCGGTGCCGACCTCACCGGAGGGGAGGTAGAGGCTGGCGATGGTCAGACCCGGCAGGTCGATCTCCAGGTACCGGCCCGCGTCGTCGAACTCCGCCGAGCCGAACCCGATGGCGCTGCGCTGGGGCTCCTGGCGGGAGAGGACCGCGACGCCCGCCCGGCCCTTGGCGACGGACGGGGCCCAGAGGGCGTGCCAGCCGTCCAGGTCGCGCAGTTCGACGGGCAGCTGCCCGGGCTCCGAGCGCACCTCCTGGAGGCAGATCACGTCCGCCTCCGTTCCGGCCAGCCACTCGACGAAGCCCTTCCTGGCCGCCGCCCGGATTCCGTTCACGTTCACACTCGTCACCACGATCACCCGGGCAGCCTACCCACTGGCGGCTCCGTCCCGAACCGTGACGCGCGGCCGGGAGCGGCCCCGGGAGGGCTGTCGTGAACGTGGCATGAATGTTCGCGACGGCCGCATCAAGCCGTGCCATTGGTCTTGACCATCTCCGGACGGAGCACCTAGGGTCGCTTACTGCAAAGACCTTTAATAAAGAAGGACGGATAAAGGCCCGCTCTCCCACCTGCCGCAACAGCGGGCAGCGGGTCAGGGATCCGCCCTCCTTGTCGCAGGGCGGACAACAGCAGGGTGGAGGACACGGTGGGGACGACAGGACAGCTCTCGGCGGTACCGGAGCCGAAGTACTGGCACCTGCGCACGGTGCTGCTGCGGGCCATCGACACGGAGTTCTCCACCGGCCAGGTCCTGCCGAACGAGCGCGAGCTCTCCGCCCGCTTCGGGGTGGCCCGGGCGACGCTGCGCCAGGCCCTGGACCAGCTGGAGCTGGAGGGCCGACTGGTCCGCCGCCGGGGCATCGGCACCCTGATCGCCGCGCCGCGGGTCGGCGTCCCGGTCAACCGGCAGGAGGAGGGCTGGCCCGGCGCCGGCCGCAGCCAGGCCTGGCGCGCGGTGGACTGCACCACCGCCCCCGCCGCCGCGCCGCTGGCCAGGAGCCTCGGCATCGCCGAGGGCGCGACCGTGCACACCGTCCGCCGGGTCCGCCTGGTCGAGGGCCGCGCGATGGCCTCCGAGTCCCTGCACGTGCCGGCCGCCGCCCTGCCGCACCTGCCCGGCTTCCGCGCCGAGAGCGACCGCGCCCGGTCGGTGCTGCGCCAGCTGGAGCGCCTGGAGGTCGACGGCGAGTCCCGCTCCGTCGAGCTCGGCGTCGCCGAGGCCGACGAGGCCGTGCTGCTGGAGCGCCCCCCGGGCACCCCGGTGCTGGTCATGACCACCCAGTACGCCGCGGCCGGCCGCCTGGTGGCGCTCGCCGTCGCCACCTACCGCGCGGACACCTGCAAGCTGACCTTCGGCGAGACCGGCCTGGTCGAGGTTACCCCGGTCGGTGCGACCCCCGAGGTCCGCACCGCCTCCTGAACCACTCCCCGACACCCTCGGACACCGGCCCGGACGCCCAACTGGCGTCCGGGCCGGTGTCGTTGACCGCCACCCCGATGGCTGGTTACCGTGCGGGGAGACGGACTCAGGAGGGGGTGGCCGGTGAACCCGGTGCTGGAGTGGTGGGCAAGGGGCGAAGTGCTGGCGTTCGACTGCCTGTTCCGGGCGGACGGCACGGCCCGGGAGGCGGAGTTCGACGGGCCGGAACACCTCCGGCTGGAGCTGGGCGACCCGGTGGATGTGGCGGAGCTGGCAGCCGAGCCGTCGTCGGGCGAGCCTGATCTCGACCTCAACAGCGAGACCGAACTGCCGGACGGCCGAGGCTACTTGCAGTGCGGCGACGGCGGCCTGGGGCACCTCGGCTTCATCGCCCGACTCGGCCCGGACCGTGAGCTGGTGTGGCTGCTGACCACCTCGACCGGCAACCCGTTCCTGCGGGCCACCGTGGAATGGCCGTCGGCGCACTTCGTCAACGACTGGGGTAGCACCCTCACCCTCGACCTGACCGCCCCCGAGTACGCCGCCCCGTAGCCCTCACACCCGGGGCGGGTCCACCGCGAAGAGCTGGTCCTCGACGTGGTCCAGGGCGACCCGCAGGGCGCCCATCGAGACGACCTCGGAGCCCAGTGCCGCCAGGGCGACCTCGGGGGCGCGGAGGGTGAACTGGGCGAGGCGTTCGCGCAGCGGTTCCAGGACGCCGTCGAGGCCGGCCGCCCAGCCGCCGATGACGACCAGCTGGGGGTCGATGGCCAGGACCAGGGCGGCGACGCCCTGGACGAGGCGGGTGAGGAAGCGGTCCATGGCGACCTTGGCGACCTCGTCGCCCTCCCGGGCCAGCCGCAGGACGCGGGCGACGGCGGCCTCGTCCAGGGGGTTGAGGGGCTTGCCGGTGGTGGAGAGCAGCCGCTCCGGGGTGACCTCCTGGCCGAGCAGGTGCAGGGCGCCGATCTCGCCGGCCGCGCCGCCGTAACCGCGGTGCAGCCGGCCGTTGATGAGGGAGCCGGCGCCGGGGCTGAGGCCGGCCATCACGAAGACCACGTCGTCGGCGCCGACCGCCGCGCCCTGCCAGTGCTCGGCGATGGCGGCGAGGTTGGCGTCGTTCTCGATCAGGACGGGGCACCGGAAGGAGCGGCGCAGCCGGGCGCCGAGGTCCAGCCCGGTCCAGCCGGGCATCGCGGTGCCGAGCCGGACGGTGCCCTCGCGGTCGACGATGCCGGGGGTGCCGATGCCGACGGACCACAGGTTGTCCCGGGAGATGCCGGCCTTGCGCAGCACCTCGGCGACGGCGGTGCGCACGGCGGAGAGCCGGTCCTCGGCCTCCAGGGTCTCGTCGACGGGCTTGAAGTGACTGCCCACCACCTCGCCGGTGAGGTCGGCGAGGATGACCCGGACGTCGTGCACGCCGATCTCGATGCCGAGGATGTGCCCGGCCTCGGCGCGGAAGCGGAACCAGCGGGCCGGGCGGCCGCGGCGGCCGGTGCCCGGCGGGCCGTCCTCCCGGGGCTGCTCGACCTCGGCCACGAGCCCGGTCTCGACCAGTCCCTCGATCACGCCCTCGACGGTCGGCCGGGAGAGCCCGGTCTCGCCGACGAGCTGAGTGAGGGTCACCGAGTGGCCGGTCCGCAGCGCCCGAAGCGTGACCGCCGCGTTGATCCGCCGCAGCAGCGAGGAGTCTCCTCCGGTGAGCCGATCCGCCAAAGCGATGCCCTTCGCCGTTCGCGCGACTGCAGTGGCGCGCGGTGTCGAGTGCGCGGAGCCCACCGAATGGCCCGCGGGGGTCTGCCCCCGGGACACGGCACGGGCGGCGCGCCGCCACCCCGTACGAGGGGCCCGGAGGACTGTCCGGAGCCTACCGGGGGACCGCCCGGCGCGGCGAGGATTCCCCCAGCTCACCCGGGCTTCGGTATCGAAATGGTACGGATCGGGTGGTGGTACGTGACCCCGGCTTCACCGGCCGGCCGCAGCGGGCCCCCGCCCCGGGCGCCGTCCCCGGACGGACCAGCGGGCCCGCACCGACAGCAGCGAGCCGACGCTGAGCCAGGAGCACCCCGAGAACGCGCTGAGGACCGAGCCGGCCGAGCCGACGGACAGCACGCTGCCGACCGAGCCGATCGAGAGCACGGATCCGACCGAGCCGATGGACAGCAGCGAGCCGATGGAACCGATGGAACCGATCGAGCCGAGGGAGGCCCGGGAGCGGATCGAGCGGGAGGGGGTGGGGGAGGGGACGGGAGCGGCCATGCGCCCGATCGTAACGGGGACCCCGTCGCTCCACCGGGGGTTCGGTCCACCCCGCGGGGCAGCGGCCCGCCGCGGAACCAGGACCGTCCGGCGGCCCGCGCCGGAGCCCGGCCCGCCCCGGGGCCCGAGCCCGCCCCGGCGCGGGCCTCAGTCCGTCCGGGCCACGAACAGCCCCTGCCCCAGCAGCCCCATCGGGTGCCCGTCCTCCGGCAGGGTGATCACGGTCGGGCAGCCCGCGGCGGTGAGGGCGGCGCGCCAGTGGTCGGCCGGGTGGGCGGCGAGGCCGCGGGGGTCGCCGGTGATCAGCAGGTCGAGGTGCTCGGTGACGGGGGCGAGCAGCAGCAGGCGGCCGCCGGGGGCGAGCAGGTCGACGAGGGCCGGAACCTCCTCCTCCGGCCGCCCGAGGGCGGTGGCGACGACGACGTCGTAGCGCCCGCCGTCCGGGGCGAGGTGGTGCTCCGCGTTCTGCCGGGGCCGGGCCGCGAGGGCGCGGGTGACGACGGTCTCGGCGCCCTCCCGGTCGAGTTCGAGCACCCGCAGCGGCCGCGGGCCGGGGTGGGCCTCGCCGGTGGCGCGGACCAGGGCGCCGAGGGCGGTGCCGAGGTAGCCGCGGGCGGCGGCCCAGCGGACCGGGGCGGCGGCCGGCCGGGGCGTCTCCTCGCCGGTGAGCAGTTTGGGCAGGCGCAGGGCGCCGCGCCGGACCCGGTCGAGGACGGCGGCGGTGCCGAGGCCGTCGGCCCAGGCCTCGGCGGCGGGTCGCCAGGCATCGCGGACCTCGGCGGCGGTGAGTTCGGGGGCGCCGCAGTACACCGGTCCCTGGGCGCCGCCGTCTCGGCGGGTGAGCAGGCCGTGCCGGGCGAGCGCGTCGAGCCAGCGGCCGACCCGGGGGCGCTGGGCGGGGGTGACCTGGGCGGTGGCGAGGAGTTCGGCCTCGGAGCAGCCGTGCCCGGGGTCGGTGAGCACGCCGGCCTGCTGGAGGGTGTGCAGGAGGGCGGTGAGCACGGCCCGGTCCAGGTGGGCGCCGAAGCCGGTGATCTGGTCGGCGGTGAGGCCGATGCTGTGCTTCCACGCGGCGGCGGTGGCGGCCTCGGTGTCGGCGCGCAGTCGGCGGTCGGCGGCCTCGGCGCGGTTGTCGGGGGCGCGGACGTGGGCGAGGACGGCGCCGAGCGCGTCGACGGCGGCGTAGACGTCGTCCTGCCGGGGTTCGGGCCCGACGTGCAGGACGAGCCGCAGGGCGCCGAGGTCGTGGTCGGCGAGGCCGGGTTGCCGGCTGAGCCGCCAGAGCAGGGCGGAGGGCAGGCTGAGGTGGGTGGTGCCGTTGGCGGCGAGGGCGCTGAGCTGGTCCTCGGGCGGCTGCTCGGGGTCGGCGCAGTGCACGGTGCCGCCGGCCAGCAGGGTGGCGAGGGAGAGTTCGACGGCCAGTTCGGTGGCCGGGTGCAGCACGGTGTGCCGGATCGGCGGCGGGCCGAGCACGCCGGCCCAGTGCCGCAGCCGTTCCTCGGCGGCGCGGGCGGTGGAGGGCGGCAGGGAGGCGTGTGCGGCGACGCGTTCGGCGAGGGCCCGGGGCAGGCCGCCCGGCGGGGAGACGCCGAGCAGCAGGCCGATGCCGCTGATCGCGCGTCCGTCGGCGACGACGGCGGGCCGGTCGCCGAGCTCGCGCAGCGCGCTGACCAGCGCAGGGGTCGAGGCCAAGGTGATCACTCCGGGGTGCGGGGGAGAAGCCGCACTACTGAACCATGCGGCCGGGCCGGTGGAGCCCGCCGCAGAGTCAAACTTCCGTAATGATTTTCATATCGGACATCCAAGCGGCGGGCACGACCCTGCCACGAACACGTCGGAAGTTCACATTCCGGAACTGTTGCCCCTTCCCTTGACAGGTGGTTCGGGTGCTGGATTACTTGGCCTGGGCTTGGCCTGACCGAACGATCGGTTGGCCCTCGGGCCCAGGCCGACCTGCGGAGGAGCGATGATGACCGGCAGCGCACCCGACCCGGACCGGCGCCTGGGGGAGCCCATTGCGCCCGCACTGCTGGACGCCGGGGAGCGGATGGGCGTCGACGAACTGCGCGCCCACCAACTGGACCGGCTCCGGGCCACCCTGCGGCACGCCTACGACCACGTCGAGCTCTACCGCCGCAAGTTCGACGCCGCCGGGGTGCACCCCGAGGACTGCCGGACCCTGGACGACCTCGCCCGCTTCCCCTTCACCACCAAGGCCGACCTGCGCGAGGGCTACCCCTTCGGCATGTTCGCCGTCCCGATGGAGCGGGTCCGCCGGATCCACGCCTCCAGCGGCACCACCGGGCGCCCGACCGTGGTCGGCTACACCGAGAACGACCTGTCCATGTGGGCCGACGTGGTCGCCCGCTCGATCCGCGCGGCCGGCGGCCGGCCCGGCCACAAGGTGCACATCGCCTACGGCTACGGGCTGTTCACCGGCGGACTCGGCGCCCACTACGGCGCCGAGCGGGCCGGCTGCACCGTCATCCCGGCGTCCGGCGGCATGACCGCGCGCCAGGTGCAGCTGATCCAGGACTTCCGCCCCGAGATCATCATGGTCACCCCGTCCTACCTGCTCACCCTGCTGGACGAGTTCGAGCGCCAGGGCCTGGACCCGCGCGCGAGCTCGCTGGAGGTGGGCATCTTCGGCGCCGAGCCCTGGACGGAGGAGATGCGGCGGGAGATCGAGGAGCGGCTCGACCTGCACGCCGTCGACATCTACGGCCTCTCCGAGGTGGTCGGCCCGGGCATCGCCCAGGAGTGCGTGGAGACCAAGGACGGGCTGCACATCTGGGAGGACCACTTCTACCCGGAGGTCGTGGATCCGTTCACGGACGAGGTGCTGCCCGAGGGGACGGGCGGCGAACTGGTCTTCACCTCGCTCACCAAGGAGGCGCTGCCGGTCATCCGCTACCGCACCCGGGACCTCAGCCGGCTGCTGCCCGGCACCGCACGGCCGGCCTTCCGGCGGATGGAGAAGGTCACCGGGCGCAGCGACGACATGGTCATCCTGCGCGGGGTGAACCTGTTCCCGACCCAGATCGAGGAGATCCTGCTGCGCACCCCGGGCGTCGCCCCGCACTTCCAGCTGCGGCTGACCCGGCAGGGGCGGCTGGACCACCTGACGGTCCGGGTGGAGGCCCGGCCGGAGGCGCCGGCCGCGCTGCGGGAGGCCGCCCGGGAGGCGGTCGTCCGCGCGGTCAAGGACGGCGTGGGCGTGACGGTCGCGGTCGAGGTGGTGGACCCGTACACGCTGGAGCGCTCGGTCGGGAAGATCAGGCGGGTGGTCGACGAGCGGCCCCGCTGAGCGGCTCGGCGGCGGCCGTACGGCCACCGAGCCGCACGGGCGCACGGCTGCACGGGCGTGAGCACGTGCGGCCGACGGCTGAGCGGCCCCGGTCGCGGCGGGGCCTATGCTGCGGGGCATGCCGAGTGAGCTGCGAGTTCATCAAGCGGACACCGACCGGGCGTTCATCCTGCGGGAGACCGAACTGACGCCCGTTCCCTTCGTGCCCGAGATCCGCCTGCACATGGCGCCGGACGCCATCGCCCTCTGGGAGAGCACCGAACGCGAACGCGGCGAGGCCGGACTGCCGCCGCCGTTCTGGGCGTTCGCCTGGGCGGGCGGGGTGGCGGTCGCCCGCTACGTCCTGGACCACCCCGAACTGGTCGACGGCAAGGCGGTGCTGGACATCGCGGCCGGCTCCGGCCTGGTCGGGGTGGCGGCCGCGCTGCGCGGCGCTCGGGACGTCCGGGCGGCCGAGATCGACGCCTACGCGGTGTCCGCCGTCGGCCTCAACGCCGGGGCCAACGGCGTCCGGGTGGCCGCCGCGCTGGTCGACCTGGTGGACGGCGACGGCGCCCCGGCCGACGTGGTGCTCGCCGGGGACGTGTTCTACGAACGGGCCATGGCCGGCCGCTTCCTGCCCTTCCTGGAACGCGCCGCCGCGCGCGGCGCCACCGTGATCGTCGGCGACCCCGGCCGCGCCTACCTGCCCCGGGACCGCTTCACCGCGGTCGCCGCCTACCAGGTGCCGGTGGTGGCGGACCTGGAGGACGCCTCGGTCAAGACCACCACGGTGTGGCGCCTGCGTCCATGATCCGAAAATCCCGGCGGCGCGGCCGAACTCCCTGCTAGACAGGCCGACATGACCCCACCGATCGTGCTGCGCCCCGCCGCGCCCGAGGAGATCCCCGCGCTGCTCGCCCTCTGGGCCCGGGCCGCCAAGGGCACCAGCATCACCGACGACGAGGCGGGCGTGGCCGCGCTGCTCGCCCGGGACGGGGAGTGCCTGATCGTCGCCGCCGCGGCCGACGACCCGGGCACCCCGCTCGGCACCGTGATCGCCGGCTGGGACGGCTGGCGCTGCCACCTCTACCGCCTCGCCGTCGACCCGGCCCACCGCCGCCGGGGCATCGGCACCGCCCTGCTGGCGGCCGCCGAGCAGCGCTTCGCCGCCCTCGGCGGCCGCCGGGCCGACGCCATGGTGCTGGACGACAACACCCTCGGCCACCGCACCTGGCAGGCCGCCGGCTACCGCCCCGAACCCCAGTGGACCCGCTGGGTCAAGCCCCTGCCCGGCGGGGCGGGGTAGCGCGCCGGCCGTCCACGGGAGCGGCCCCGGCACCCGGTAACCGGGGGCGGTCCGGCCGTCAGCCGCGCAGGCGGGCCAGCCAGGCCTCGACCTCGTCGGAGCGGCGGGGGAGGGCGGCCGAGAGGTTCTCGTTGCCGTCGGCGGTGACCAGGATGTCGTCCTCGATCCGGACGCCGATGCCGCGGTACTCCTCCGGCACGGTCAGGTCGTTCGGCTGGAAGTACAGGCCGGGCTCGACGGTGAGGACCATGCCCGGCAGCAGCTGCCCGTCGAGGTGCTCCTCGGTGCGGGAGTGGGCGCAGTCGTGGACGTCGATGCCGAGCATGTGGCCCGTCCCGGCGAGCGAGAACCGGCGGTGCAGGCCCAGCTCGTACACCCGGTCGGCGGTGAGGTCGCCGAACAGGCCCCAGGCGGTGAGGTGTTCGGCCAGCTCGCGCTGGGCGGCGCGGTGGAAGTCGCGGAAGTCGCCGCCGGGCCGGACGGCGGCGATGCCGGCCTCCTGGGCGGCGTACACCGCGTCGTAGACCTTGCGCTGGATGTCGGTGAAGCGGCCGGAGACCGGCAGGGTGCGGGTGATGTCGGCGGTGTAGAGCTCATTGGTCTCCACGCCCGCGTCGAGCAGCAGCAGGTCGCCGGGGCGGGCCCGGCCGGTGTTGCGGACCCAGTGCAGGGTGGTGGCGTGCGGGCCGGCGGCGGCGATGCTGCTGTAACCGACGTCGTTGCCCTCCAGCCGGGCCCGGACGAAGAACGTCCCCTCGATCAGCCGCTCCGGGGTCGCCGTGTCGGTGCCGAGGACGCGCACCACGTCCTCGAAGCCGCGGGCGGTCGCCTCGCAGGCGGAGCGCAGCTCGTTGATCTCGAACTCGTCCTTGACCAGGCGCATCCCGGACAGGAAGACCTCGAACGCGGCGTCCCGGTCGGCGACCGCCGCGGTCCGGAGCGCGGCCTCCACCCCGGCGTCGTGCCCGCGCAGCACCCGGACCGGGGCGGTGGCCGCGGCCAGGTCGGCGCGCACCGTGCGGACGTCCCGGCAGGGCAGGCCGAACAGCTTCTCGCTCTCGGTGAGGCTGTTGCGGCGGCCGTCCCACAGCTCGCCGTGGGTGTCCAGCCAGAACTCGCCGTTGTCGGTGCGGGAGCGGTCGCGCAGGTAGAGCACGGGGAGGTGGCCGCTCTCCCCGGTGGGCTCCAGGACCAGCACGGCGTCCTGGGACTGGTCGCCGGTCAGGTAGGCGTAGTCGGAGGACGGGCGGAACGGGTAGTCGGTGTCGTTGGCCCGCACCTTGGGGTTGCCGGACGGGACGACCAGCAGCTCGCCGGGGAAGGCGGCGGAGAGCGCGGCCCGGCGGCGCGCGGTGTGCTCGGACTGGGCGATCGGCGCCAGCGCGTGGCGCTCGGTGTCGGCCCAGCCCTGGGTCATGTTCCGGGCGAGTTCGTCGGTGACCCCGCGGGTCAGGCCGTTCTTGCGGTACTTGATCGGCTCGGTGGGCTCGGTCACTGCGAACTCTCCAGTCGGGGGAGGGGGAAAGCCGGGTGCTTCGCTACGCTGTCCTGCCGGGTGCGCAACAAGCGTTTTGTACGGTATATCGAACGGCGCCCGGAGAGAAGAGGCTGAGGATGAACGACTCCGAGGGATCGGTGCGGGGTGTCCTGGCCGCCAATCTGAAGTGGATCCGGACCCAGCGCGGACTGTCGCTGTCCGAGCTCTCCCGGCGTGCGGGCATCGGCAAGGCGACGCTCTCCCAGCTGGAGTCCGGCGCCGGGAACCCGACCCTGGAGACGGTGCTCGGGCTCTCCCGGGTGCTCGGCGTGCCGATCTCCGACCTGGTCGAGGGGCGGTCGTCCGGCGAGGTGACGGTGGTCCGGGCGGCCGACGCCGAGGTGCTCAGCGGGCGCGGCGTCGACCTGCGCCCGCTGCGCCGGATCGAGGCCGGGGACGTGGTGTTCGAGGTCTACGACCAGCAGGTGCGCACCGACGGCACGCAGATCTCCGGCGGCCACACCGGCACCGAGCACACCGTCGTGCAGTCCGGCCGGCTGCGGGTCCGGGCGGGCCGCTGCGAGGTGGAGCTCGACCCGGGCGACTACATCGGGTTCGACGCCTCGCTCCCGCACTCCTACACCGCGCTCAGCGGGGAGCCGGTGCGCTCGGTGCTCCTGCTGCAGTACCGCGCCGAGCAGCGGCTGCACCTCGCGGAGCCGGGCGGGGCGGGGGAGGCGGGGGAGCAGGCGCCGCCCTGCCCGGGGAGGTGAGGTGCGCCCGGCCGTCGCCTCGTTCGCTTCGACGAACGGATGGCCTCGGGTGTTCGGGGTCCGCGCGCCGAGCGGCTACCGGGAAGGCCCTGGTCCGGCACGGTCCGGATCGGTCTGGATCGGTGGCAGGGGTTCGGGTAGCGTCCGGACGATGACAACCGCGCAGGTGCGACTCGACCCGATGACCGAGGCCGAATTCCAGGCCTACTTCGACCACATCGTGGCCAAGTACGCCGCCAGCAACGTGACATCGGGGAACTGGGCGGCCGAGGAGGCCGCCGCGAAGTCCGACCGGAAGCTGCGCGAACTGCTGCCCGGGGGGCTCGCCACCCCCGACACCCGGCTCTGCCTGGCCCGGGACGCGGTGAGCGGCGAGCGGGTCGGCATCTTCTGGCTGCACCTGCGCCCGCACGGCACGGAGACCGCCGCCTTCGTCCACGACATCGAGGTCGACGCCGGGTTGCGCGGTCGCGGTTACGGCCGGGCGGTGATGCTCGCGGGCGCGGACCTCGCCCGCGGGCTCGGTGCGGTGCGGATCGGACTGCACGTGTTCGCCCACAACGAGGTGGCGGTCGCGCTCTACACCTCGCTCGGCTTCGCCACCACCGATCTGGTGATGTCCCGGCCGCTCTGACGGCGGCCGGGGGGCGGCGCGGACCGGCCGGTGCCGCTCAGACGCCGTTGAGGGCGTACGTGCGGAAGGTCGCCAGCAGCGGCAGCACCTCGGTCTTGCTCGGGTCCTCCGTGACGGCCCGCATCGCGTCGATCACCGTGTGGGCGATGATCTTCGTGACGGAGAGGTCGTCGGGGGCGGAGACCGTGCCCCAGGCCTTGAGGGTCTGGGTGAGCAGGGCGCTCATCCGCGCGCCGATGTTGGCGCTGACGGCGTCCGTGAGCTCGGCGATCTCCTCGTCGCTCATGGTCGACCTGAGCCCGAAGGCCAGCGCCATCAGGGTGTCCATCGCGTGCTCGCCGTACGCGGCGACCAGCGACGGCAGCGGACGCTCGTCGGCCCGGCCCACCGCCAGGGCGGACAGCGCCTCGTCGTCGTCCTTCCACGCCGCCTCCAGGGCGGCCAAGGCCCGCAGGGCCTCGTCCATGGTCAGCCCGTCTGTCATGGAAGGAACGGTATTGAGCCGGTACCCGCACCGTGCCCGGTTCGGGGACCGGCTTCACACCTTCGAGCGAAGCGGGGCCGGTTCCGGCCGGTGGGCGCGGGTGAAGTGCTCCGGGTCCCAGCTGCCGCCGAGGGCGGGGGCCAGCGAGGCGGCCGCCAGGGCCGCGAAGTCCCGTGCCGTGCCCGCGCGTTCCGGCAGGGCGCCGAGCAGCGGGGCGCCCGCGGAGCGGGGCAGGTCGGCGAGGTTGCAGCGCTCGGCGAGGCCGGGGTCGGCCGGCCAGGAGCCGATCAGCACACCGGCCAGCGGGAGCGCGCGGGCGGCCAGCGCCTCCGCTGTGAGCGAGACGATGTTCAGGGTGCCGAGCCCGGCCGAGGCGATCAGCAGGACCTCGGCGTCCAGGCCCGCGTCGAGCACGGCCCGGGCCTGGTCGGCGAGGGTGCGGCCGCGGTCGTCGTAGCGGACCAGCAGGCCGCCGGCGCCCTCGACCAGCACCAGGTCGTGGTCGGCCGCGAGCGCGCGGACCTCGGCGACCACGTCGGCGGGCGCGAGATAGGGCATCGCGGCCCGGCGGGCGGCGGTGTCCGGGGCCAGCGGCTCGGGATAGCGCACCAGCTCACGGACCGTCAGTTCACCGGCCAGGCGCCCCACTTCGGCCGCGTCCCCGGGCTCGCCCGGGGCGACGCCGGTCTGTCCGGGCTTGAGCACGGCGACCCTCCGGCCGGCCCGCAGGGCGGCCGAGGCGACGGCCGCGGTGGCGACCGTCTTGCCGACGTCCGTGTTGGTGCCGGTCACGAACAGGATGCGGGCGCTCATCCGGCCACCGCCGCGGCGGTCACGGCGGCGGCGATCCGGGCCACGTCCTCGTCCTCCGTCACATAGGGGGGCATGGTGTAGACCAGATCCCGGAAGGGCCGCAGCCAGACGCCCTCGCGGGCGGCCGCCTCGGTCGCCGCCCGGACGTCCACCGGGTGGTCCAACTGCACGACGCCGATGGCCCCCTGGACCCGTACGTCCAGGACGCCGGGAAGGCCCGCGGCGGCGGCCAGGCCGTCCCGCAGCCCGGCCTCGATGCGCTTGACCGGCACCGTCCAGTCCTGCCCGAGCAGCAGGTCCAGCGAGGCGTCGGCGACCGCACAGGCCAGCGGGTTGCCCATGAAGGTCGGCCCGTGGGCCAGCACCGGCACCTCGCCCCGGCTGATGCCGTCGGCGACCTCGCCGCTGCACAGGGTGGCGGCCAGGGTCAGGTACCCGCCGGTGAGCGCCTTGCCCAGGCACATCACGTCCGGCGAGACGCCGGCGTGGTCGGCGGCGAACAGGGCGCCGCTGCGGCCGAATCCGGTGGCGATCTCGTCGAAGACCAGCAACACCCCGTACCGGTCGCAGAGTTCGCGCAGCATCCGCAGGTAGGCGGGGGAGTGGAAGCGCATCCCGCCCGCGCCCTGGACCACCGGTTCGACGATGACGGCGGCCAGCTCGTCCGCGTGGCGGGCCATCAACTCCTCGAACCGGGCGGCGTACGCGGGGTCGAGCGGGGCGTCGAAGCCGGCCGGCGGCTCCGGGGCGAACAGCTGCCCGGGCAGCACCCCGCCCCACAGGTGGTGCATCCCGCCCTCCGGGTCGCAGACCGACATCGGGTGGAAGGTGTCGCCGTGGTAGCCGCCGCGCCAGGTCAGCAGCCGGTGCTTCTGCGGGCGCCCGGTCGACCGCCAGTACTGGAGACACATCTTCAGCGCGACCTCGACCGCGACCGAGCCGGAGTCGGCGAGGAAGACGTGCTGCAACGGCTCCGGGGTGATCTCCACCAGGCGGGTGGCGAGCCGGACGGCGGGCTCGTGGGTGAGCCCGCCGAACATCACGTGGCTCATCCGCCCCAACTGCTCGCGCACCGCCTCGTCCAGCACCGGGTGCCGGTAGCCGTGGATCGCCGCCCACCAGGAGGACATCCCGTCGACCAGCTCGCGCCGGCCGCCCGCGACGGGTGCGGCCAGGCGCAGCCGGACGCCGGAGGCGGACTCGACCACGTACGGGGTGGCGGTGCCGGGCATCGGCCCGTACGGGTGCCAGACGTGCGCCCGGTCGAGGGCGAGCAGCGTGTCCGCGGACAGCTGGGGCATGGTGGGATCTCTCCGGAGGGTCGGGCGCCGGGCGGTGGGGCGGTGCGCGGTCGGGCGCCGAACGGTCAGGCGTTGGGGGCGAGTTCGGTGCCGGCGCCGCGGCGGCGGACCTTGACGAGGTCGTCGCGGAGCTCGTCGTTGGTCGCCTCCGCCGGGGTGGCGGGGGCGGCCGCGTGCTCCGCGTGACCGCCGCACGGCCCGCAGCCGCCGCCGCTGCCGCAGGACGGAGCCGCGGTGCCGCAGCCCCCGGCCGTGGTGCCGCAGCCCGAGGCGGCGACGGCCTCGGCGACGTCGGCGCGGTGGCGCGGCAGGGTGGCCTCGCCGGCGCCCTCGACCTCGAAGCCGGCGTCCTTGATCATGTCGAGGTCGGTCTGCCCGGCCTGGCCCTCGCTGGTCAGGTAGTCGCCGAGGAAGATCGAGTTGGCGATGTGCAGGCCCAGCGGCTGCATCGAGCGCAGGTGCACCTCGCGGCCGCCCGCGATCCGCACCTCGGTGTCCGGGTTGACGAAGCGGACCATCGCCAGGATCCGCAGGCAGCGCTGCGGGGTGAGGTTCCACTCCTTGGCCAGCGGGGTGCCCTCGAACGGGATCAGGAAGTTGACCGGGACGGAGTCCGAGCCGAGCTCGCGCAGCGCGAAGACCACGTCGACCAGGTCCTCGTCGCTCTCGCCCATGCCGGCGATCAGGCCGGAGCAGGCGGACAGCCCGGCGCCGTGCGCCTTCTGGACGGTGTCGACCCGGTCCGCGTAGGTGTGGGTCTTGGTGATCTGCCCGTAGGTGTTCTCGGAGGTGTTCAGGTTGTGGTTGTAGGCGTCGGCGCCCGCCGCCTTGAGCCGCTCGGCCTGGTTGTCGGAGAGCAGGCCGAGGCAGACGCAGATCTCCACCGCGGGGTCGGCGTCCTTGATGGCCGCCATGGTGTCCGTCACCCGGTCGATGTCACGGTCCGTCGGGCCGCGGCCGCTGGCGACCAGGCAGACCCGCTTGGCGCCGCCGGCCACCCCGGCACGGGCGGCGTCGGCGGCCTGCTCCGGCTTGAGCCAGGTGTACTTGAGGATCTCGGCCTTGGACCCCAGCCGCTGCGAGCAGTAGGAGCAGTCCTCGGGGCAGAGGCCGCTCTTCAGGTTCACCAGGTAGTTGAGCTTGACCCGGCGGCCGAACCAGCGGCGGCGCACCTTGCCGGCCGCGGCGACCACGTCGAGCAGCTCGTCGTCGGTGGTGGCGAGGACGGCCAGGGCCTCCTCGCGGGTCGGGACGTCGCCGCGCAGGCCCTTGGCGGTGAGGGTATCGAGCAGATCCATGGGGCCGATCCTGCCTGCTGGCGCGCGAATGGCGCCAGAGCAAACCCACCAGAAGATCCCGGTGAGGATGTGCCGATTGCCACAGTGTCGAAGCTCACGGCGTCGGCGCTGGTCACGCGCTTGACGACGGCCTCGACCGAAGGTTACCGACGAGTAGTCGAGCGGGTGGCCCGGCGGCGGCGCAGGACGTGCCGGAGGGGGCGTCGGGGCGAAGATCGACAAGCCCCGACCCAGTGATCCCGGCCACTCGACGGGTGCTTAGAATCTGCGCCATGACCACGCAGGGGGAGCGCACCCCGACTCCGGGAGAGGGCCAGGACGGCCGGGCAGGACAGCGGACCGGCGGGGGCGCCGGCGGGGCGGCACCGACCGGGCCCAAGCGCGGTCGGCGGCTGACCGGCCGTCGCGCGGTCGGCTGGGTCGCCGTGGTGGGCGTGGTCGTCGCCGGCGGATGGATCATCACCCGCCCGACGCCCGGCGACTACATACCCGGCCTCGGGCCCTCCAAGAAGGACCAGGCCCGGCTGCCGCCGGTGGTCGGCTCCCCGCCCGCCACCACCGACCCCGAGGCGCTCAACGCCGACAACCTCTTCCCCGCCCAGCGCCCGGTCGAGGTCGCCGGCTACAAGGCCCGGCGCGGCGGCATCCGGCAGGGTGAGAAGTGCGACGAGGTGCTCCAGGACCGTACCCAGGAGCTGCTCAAGGACAGCGGCTGCCAGGCCTACCTGATCGTCAGCTTCACCGGCGTCGACCACCCGGTGCGCAGCAGCGTCACCCTGCTGCGCTTCGCCGACCAGTCCACCGCCGCCCGGGCCGCCGACGCCCTGCGGGCCAAGCCCGGCGCGGTCGCCTTCATGCTCGCCGACACCAACATCGCGCCCGCCCTGACCGGCGGCGACGCCAAGCCGGGCAGCGTGCCCCGGGTCGAGGCGGTCGGGCACTACGTGACCGTCACCGCCTCCCGCACCGGCGACAGCCGCCCGAGCGGCACCGCCTCGACCCCGGCGTCCCCCACCCCGACCTCCGGCGGCGAGCCGAACCTGGAGGAGGCCACCCGCGCGCTGTCGTACGCGGCGGGCCAGCCCCTCGTCTGGATCTGATCCGCTCAGGTCGGGTCCGATCCGGTCCCGCCCGCCCTAACGGACCCGATCCGGTCCCGCGCGCCCGAACGGACCCGGGCCCGGTGCGCACGCGCACCGGGCCCAGGCGGTCGTCCACCGACGGCGGGTCAGCCGCCGAGGCGGTCCACGGCGGTCACCCGGACCACCGCGCGGCCCTCCTCGTCCGAGCCGTACAGGTCGACCTCGGCGCTGATGCCCCAGTCGTGGTCGCCCTCCGGGTCGTCGAAGATCTGCCGGACCTTCCAGGCGGAGTCCTCCTCCTCGATGATCAGCATCTTGGGGCCGCGTGCGTTCGGACCGGTGCCGAGGTCGTCGTACTCGTCCCAGTAGCCGTCCATGGCGTCCGCCCAGCGGTCCGCGTCCCAGCCGTACTCGCCGTCCAGGTCGCCGAGTTCGTTCCAGTGCTCCAGGGCGCACAGCTCGACCCGGCGGAACATCTCGTTGCGCACCAGCACCCGGAACGCCCGGGCGTTGGCGGTGACCGGCGCCGGCTTGTCGTCCAGGGTGACCTCGGCGGTGGCCGCCTCGGTCGGGTTGGCCAGCTGCTCCCACTCGTCCAGCAGGCTGGAGTCGACCTGGCGGACCAGCTCGCCGAGCCAGGCGATGACGTCCTTCAGGTCGTCGGTCTTCACGTCCTCGGGGACGGTCTGCTCCAGCGCCTTGTACGCCCCGGCCAGGTAGCGCAGCACGATGCCCTCGGTGCGGGCGAGTTCGTAGAAGCCGACGTAGTCCGAGAAGGTCATCGCCCGCTCGTACAGGTCGCGCACCACGGACTTGGGCTGGAGCTGGTGGTCGCCGATCCACGGGTGCGCCCGCCGGTACACCTCGTACGCGTGGGTGAGCAGTTCCTCCAGCGGCTTCGGGTAGGTGATCTCCTGGAGCCGCTCCATCCGCTCCTCGTACTCGATGCCGTCGCGCTTCATCTCGCCGATCGCCTCGCCGCGCGCCTTGTTCTGCTGGGCGGCGAGGATCTGGCGCGGGTCGTCGAGGGTCGCCTCGACGACCGAGACGACGTCCATCGCGTACGAGGGCGAGGTCGGGTCGAGGAGTTCGAAGGAGGCCAGCGCGAAGGTGGACAGCGGCTGGTTGAGCGCGAAGTTCTCCTGGAGGTCCAGGGTCAGGCGGACGATCCGGCCCTCGGCGTCCGGCTCCGGCAGCCGCTCCACCACGCCGCCCTCCAGCAGCGAGCGGTAGATGGCGATCGCGGTGCGGATGTGGCGGCGCTGGGCGGCCTTGTCCTCGTGGTTGTCGGTCAGCAGCTTGCGCATCGCCTCGAAGGCGTTGCCCGGGCGGCCGATCACCGACAGCAGCATCGCGTGGCTGACCTTGAAGCGGGAGACCAGCGGCTCCGGGTCGGCGGCGATCAGCTTCTCGAAGGTCTCCTCGGTCCAGCCGACGAAGCCCTCCGGCGCCTTCTTCCGCACCACCTTGCGCTTCTTCTTCGGGTCGTCCCCGGCCTTGGCGATCGCCTTGTCGTTCTCGATCACGTGCTCCGGCGCCTGGGCGACCACCTGGCCGACGGTGTCGAAGCCGGCCCGGCCGGCCCGCCCGGCGATCTGGTGGAACTCCCGGGCGCGCAGGATCCGCACGCGCTGCCCGTCGTACTTCGACAGCGCGGTGAACAGCACCGTGCGGATCGGCACGTTGACGCCCACGCCCAGCGTGTCCGTCCCGCAGATCACCTTCAACAGGCCTGCCTGGGCGAGGCGTTCGACCAGTCGGCGGTACTTCGGCAGCATGCCCGCGTGGTGCACGCCGATGCCGTGGCGGACGAACCGGGACAGGTTGCGGCCGAACTTGGTGGTGAAGCGGAAGTTGCCGATCAGCTCGGCGATGGCGTCCTTCTCCGCCTTCGAGCACATGTTGATGCTCATCAGCGACTGCGCCCGCTCCACCGCCTCCTTCTGGGTGAAGTGCACGACGTAGACCGGCGCCTGACCGGTCGTCAGCAGCTCCTCCAGGGTGTCGTGCATGGTGGTGCGGCGGTACTCGTAGAACAGCGGGACCGGGCGGGTCGCGTTGCGCACCACGGTCGTCGGCCGGCCGGTGCGGCGGGTCAGGTCCTCCTCGAAGCGGCGCACGTCGCCGAGGGTCGCCGACATCAGCAGGAACTGCGCCTGCGGCAGTTCCAGCAGCGGGATCTGCCAGGCCCAGCCGCGGTCCGGCTCCGCGTAGAAGTGGAACTCGTCCATCACGACCTGGCCGATGTCCGCCCGCAGGCCGTCCCGCAGCGCGATCTGGGCCAGCACCTCGGCCGTGCAGCAGATGATCGGCGCGGTCGGGTTGACGCTCGCGTCGCCGGTCATCATGCCGACCTGCTCGGTGCCGAACATCTTCACCAGGTCGAAGAACTTCTCCGACACCAGCGCCTTGATCGGTGCGGTGTAGAACGTCCGCTGCCCCTCGGCCAGCGCCGCGAAGTGGGCGCCCGCCGCCACCAGGGACTTGCCCGAGCCGGTCGGCGTCGCCAGGATCACGTTGTTCCCGGAGACCAGCTCGATCAGGGCCTCCTCCTGAGCCGGGTAGAGCGTGATCCCGCGCTCCTCCGCCCAGGCTGCGAACGTCTCGTACAGCGCATCGGGGGTGGCGGGCTTCGGCATCAGATCAAGGAGGGTCACCGGGCTATCTTGCCTGCTCGCCGCCACCCCGGGCAAAGCCCGGGGGCGGGGCGGCGGCGTCAGAACGGTGCGGTGGGGGGCTGCCCGGGCAGTTGGGGGTCGTTGGTACAGCCCTGGGCGCGGACCAGTTCCCGGGCGGTGCGCAGCGCGGCGTCCACCCGGATCTGGTGGACCCGGGCGGCGGGGGTCCCGGCGGACCCCCGGTCGCCGGTGATCGTGATCTTCCGGTACGCGAGCGCGGTGGCGGCGTCCTTGGCGGCCGGTGTGGCGGGTGCACCGGGCTTGGCGGCCGTGGTGGCGGTCGGGCTCGGGGTGACGCAGTGGAGCAGCAACTGCACCGTGCCGTCGTGGAAGAGCCAGCCCTGGGCGTCGGCGCCGAACGCCAGCTGGGCGGGGCGGACCGGCGCCCAGCCGAGGGACTCCGCGTCGGACTTCGCCCGCTGGAACCGCTCGTCCGCGTGCGCGACCTCGATCTTCGCGACCCAGTGGGTCCGGGCGTCGTCGCCCTTCCAGTCCACGGCGCAGACCGGATCGGCGAGCGCGTCCCGGCTGTCGAGCCGGTCCTTCCCCTGCCAGACGACGGCCTCGTGCCCCTTGCCGGACAGTGCCGCGAGGTCGTCGTGGGTGAAGGCGTTCCAGCAGGCGTCGCGGGGCACGTCGACGGACTGGGTGGCCCGCCACCACCAGGTGCCGCCGCCGAGGCCGGCGGCCAGCACCGCCGCGCCGAGGGCGGCCGGCAGCGCGCGCCGGCGCGGGCGCTCAGCCATGGGTCTTCTCCTGCACCAGGTCGGGCAGCGCCGGTGCGGTGGCGGGCAGCTGCACCTGGTTGGCGCACTGGTACTCGGCGGCGGCGGCCCGGGCGATCTTCAGCGCGATGTCGCCGTACGCCTGGCGGTTCTGCTCGGAGGGTGAGGCGAAGGCCGCGTCACTGCCGACGTCGACGCGGAAGTACGGCGGGGCCTTGCGCTTGGGGTCGTTCCCGGCGGGGACCTGGAAGTCGCAGCGCACGTACAGCCGGACGCGGTGGCTGCCGTCGGCGGTGGCCAGCCAGGTCGCGCCGGGGCCGCCGTCGAGTGCGGTCACCCGGCGGTCGTGCGCGGAATCCTGGGCGCGGTCCGCCTCGATGCCGTTCCACGCGGGTTCGACCCGCACGGCCAGCATGCGGCCCTGGCGGCCGTCCTCGCCGTGCCAGGAGAGGTGGCACGCATTGCTGCGGATCTCGTTCTCCTCCGGCGAGGCCGGGGTCTGGATCCGGGGGCGCGGTGCGACTTCGGAAACCTTTCCGTGCGTACCGGCGAGCGGTCGGAGGTCCGATCCGGAGAGCGCCGACCAGCAGGCGCTGGGCGGAATCTCCAGGGATTGCCACGGCCGCCACACCCACAGCACGCTGCCCGCGATGAGGGACACCCCGAGGACCCCCACCGACCAGGGCACCCAGCGTCGCCGGGGCCGTGCGGCGTCGGACGGGTTCGGAACGATGTGCGCGACGTCGACCATGGTTCAGCTTTCCGTCCGTATCGAGGGTGTGGGGGCCGGTGCCGGGAATGGTCGTCTCGCTGTCCCGGCCGAATCGGCCGTGCCGGCTAAGTGCCGGGGACGCATTCGACGATCGAATTCGAACTTTGGCATGTGCCTGTCCTCCAAGGGAGACAAGCACGGAGCGTATCGAATTCATCGACGCTCCGTCGGTGAATCGGACGGGAACGGTCGAATGAGAATGCGGAACGGTCGATTCGGCATTTTCGGTATTCACGCGGGGTGAACCGGTGAGGACGCCGACAGGAATCCGCCGGTCAGTTGTGCCGAGTCGCACATTGCCGCCGTCTCGCGGCCCGTGCCAGAGTGCCGGGCATGGCCCACCCCCTCGCGTCCCAGCCCCGCCCCGCCGCCCCACCCGCCCCGGCAGACGTCTTCGACTGGCTCGACGAGGCCGCCGCGCTGCGGGCCGACGCCGGGCTGACCCGCACGCTGAACAGCCGGGCGGCCGAGGACCCGGTGCTCGACCTGGCCGGGAACGACTACCTCGGGCTGACCAGGCACCCGGCCGTCACCCGGGCGGCCGGGGCGGCGGCGCTGCGCTGGGGCGGCGGCGCGACGGGATCCCGGCTGGTCACCGGCACGACCGCGCTGCACACCGAACTGGAGCGGGAGCTGGCCGAGTTCTGCGGGACGGAGGCCGCGCTGGTGTTCTCCTCCGGGTACACGGCGAACCTGGCCGCGCTCACCGCGCTGACCGACCCGGACACCCTGATCGTCTCCGACGCCTACAACCACGCCTCGCTGATCGACGGCTGCCGGCTCGCCCGCGCCGACGTGCACCGGGCGCCGCACAGCGACCCGGCGGCGGTCGCCGAGGCGCTGGCCGGGCGGGCGCAGCCGCGGGCGCTGGTGGTGACCGACTCGGTGTTCTCGGTGGACGGCGACGCCGCGCCGCTGCGCGGACTGTCCGAGGCGGTCCGGGCGCACGGCGCCGCGCTGCTGGTGGACGACGCGCACGGGCTGGGCGTGCTCGGCGCGGGCGGCCGCGGCGCGCCGGCCGCGGCCGGGCTGGCCGGACAGCCGGACACCGTCGTCACCGTCACCCTGTCCAAGTCGCTCGGCTCCCAGGGCGGCGCCGTGCTCGGCCCGCGCCGGGTGATCCGGCACCTGACCGAGACCGCCCGCAGCTTCATCTTCGACACCGGTCTCGCCCCGGCGGCGGCCGGCGCCGCCCTCGCGGCGCTGCGCCTGCTGCGCGCCGAACCGGAGCGCGCCGAGCGGGCCCGCGAGGTGGCCCGGGCCCTGGCCGCCGGGCTGACCGCGGCGGGCCTGCACGCCTGCGAGCCGGACGCGGCCGTGGTCTCGGTCCGCGCCCCGGGCCCGGAGGAGGCCCTCGCCTGGGCGGCCGACTGCCGCCGGGCCGGCCTCGCGGTGGGCTGCTTCCGCCCGCCGTCCGTCCCGGACGGCATCTCCCGGCTGCGGCTGACCGCCCGCGCGGACCTCACGGACGCTCAGATCGTCCAGGCCGTCCGGACCATCGCTGACCTGGCCCCACCGGCCGCCCGGGGCTGACCGCGGATCAGGGCGTGAGGTCGGGGGCCGAGAACGTCGAGCGGTGCGCGACCGAGCTCCGCGGACCGCGTACGGTCCGGGCCGCCGAAAACCGCTCGGCGGCCCGTGCCCTGCCGGGCAGGATGTCGGCATGACCGATCTGCCGTGGGACGCCCACGTGGCGTGGCTGCTCGACCCCTCGGAATCCGGCTGCCTGCCCGACGGGTACGTCCCCGACACCACGGTGGCGGACTGGCAGGCGCTGCTCGATCTGGTGGTGGAGCGGGGCTGGGCCGTCGAGTACGCGGAGGGGGCCGCGGTGCTGCCGCTGCCCCGGGCGGAGGCGGTGTTGTCCCGGACGGCCGACGCCGAGTGCCCCACCCTGCAGGTCCGGCCCGCCCCGGAGGTCTGCGCGATCTTCCGGTTCCTCGGCGAGCAGGAGATCGACTTCGACCTGGACCTGCGCGAACTCCAGGGCCAGGAGCGGCTGGACGTGCTGTGCGGCTTCCTGGCCGCGATCGGGCGGCGGCTGGGCAAGCCGGTCCCGCTGTACTTCCAGGGCGACACCCGGGCGCCGTTCCTCGGGTACGACCCCGACGCCGACCGGGTGCGGGTGCTGTGGACGCCGGAGGGGGACTGAGGTGTTCGGGCCGAGCCGGGAGGACCACGCCGGGTGGCTGCTCGACCCGGCCTCCGACGGGTGGCTGCCCGGCGAGGGCGTCGCGGACACCACGGTGGCGGACTGGCAGGCGCTGCTCGACCTGGTGGTGGAGCGGGGCTGGGACCGGACGTTCCTGGTGGGCTGCTTCGAGATGCCGCTGCCGCGGGCCGAGGAGATCCTGTCCTGGCCGCACGGGGCGGCACGGCCGGTGCTGAGCGTGCTCCCGGGCCCGGAGGTGGCGGTCGTCCTCCGGTTCCGCAGCGCGGAGCGGATCGACCTCGGCATCAACGTGGAGCGACTCGGCGGTCAGGAGGGCCTGGCCGTGCTGTGCGGCTTCCTGGCCAAGGTCGGGCGGCGGCTGGGCCGGTCGGTGCCGACGCCCGACCGCGGTACGGGCCCGTTCCTCTGGTACGACCACTCGGCGGACCGGGTCCGCTTCGGGCGCCCCGGGGCGGCGGCGGGGCCTCCGCGCTGACCGGGCGGTGAACAGTGCGGGGGCGGAGGGCCTCCGCCGCGTCAGGGCTTCTTCCGGGCCCGGCTCGGCTGGACCCGGGGTGGTTCGCCGGCGGCCTTCGGGTGGTCGGGCGGGTACGGGAGTTCGCCGAGGCCCTCGTCGTGCAGCTGCTTGTCGTACAGCTCCAGCAGGGCGTCCAGCCGGAACGCGTGCTCCTCCATCTCCGCGTTGGGGTCGCCGAGTTCGGCGAAGCGGGCGGGGAGGGTGCGCAGGTCGAAGTCCTCGGGGGAGGCGTCGTCCAGCTCCTCCCAGTGCAGCGGGGCGGAGGCGGTGGCCCGGGGGCGGGCGCGCAGCGAGTAGGCGGAGGCGATGGTGCGGTCGCGGGCCATCTGGTTGTAGTCGACGAAGATCCGCTCGCCGCGCTCCTCCTTCCACCAGGCGGTGGTGACCCGGCCGGGCATCCGCTGCTCCAGCGCCCGGCCGAGGGCGATCACCGCGTGCCGGCCGTCGGTGAAGGTCCACTCGGGCACCAGCGGGACGTACACGTGCAGGCCGCGCCCGCCGGAGGACTTGGGCCAGCCGCGCAGCCCGAACTCGGCGAGCAGGGCGCGCAGTTCGTGGGCGGCGCGGACGGCGTCGTGGAAGTCGGTGCCGGGCTGCGGGTCCAGGTCGATGCGCAGTTCGTCGATGTGGTCGGTGTCGGAACGCCGCACCGGCCAGGGGTGGAAGGTGAGGCAGCCCAGGTTGGCGGCCCACAGCACGGCGGCGGGCTCGGTGGGGCAGACCTCGTCGGCGGAGCGGCCGCTGGGGAACTCGATCCGGGCGGTGGGCAGCCAGTCCGGCAGGCCCTTGGGCGCCCGCTTCTGGTAGAAGAACTCGCCGTCCACGCCGTCCGGGAAGCGCTGCAGGGTGGTCGGCCGGTCCCGCAGTCCGCGCAGCACCCCGTCGGCCACGGCCAGGTAGTACTGCGCGACGTCCAGCTTGGTGAAGCCGCGCTCGGGGTAGTAGACCTTGTCAGGGTTCGACAGCCGGACGGTGCGCCCGGCGACTTCCAGTTCCACGGCTGCGCCCATCCCCCCACGCTAAGGGCGCCGCGCCCGGCGCGCGCCCCGGGGCGAACGGGGCGAGGATCGGACGCATGGACCTGCCCGTGATGCCGCCGGTGGCGCCGATGCTCGCCAAGTCGGTGGCCAGGATCCCGCCGGGGATGCAGTACGAGGCCAAGTGGGACGGCTTCCGCACGATCGTGTTCCGCGACGGCGACGAGGTGGAACTCGGCAGCCGCACCGGGAAGCCGCTGACCAGGTACTTCCCCGAGCTGGTCGAGGCCCTCCGGCGGGAGCTGCCGCCGCGCTGCGTGCTGGACGGCGAGGTGGTGATCGCCCGGGACGGGCGGCTGCGCTTCGAGGAACTGCTGGAGCGGATCCACCCGGCGGCGAGCCGGGTCAGGCTGCTCGCCGAGCGGACGCCCGCCTCCTTCGTCGCCTTCGACCTGCTCGCCCTGGGCGACGCATCGCTGGTGGACCGGCCGCTCTCGGAGCGCCGACCGGCCCTGGAGGCGGCCCTCGCGCACGCCGCCGACCCGGTGTTCACCGCCCCCGCCTCGACCGACCGCGACCTGGCGCAGAGCTGGTTCGCCGAGTTCGAGGGCGCCGGGCTGGACGGGGTGGTGGCCAAACCGCTGGACCAGCCGTACCGGCCGGGGGAGCGGACCATGTACAAGATCAAGCACGAGCGCACCGCCGACTGCGTGGTGGCCGGCTACCGCGAGCACAAGAGCGGCCCGGTGGTCGGCTCGCTGCTGCTGGGCATCCACGACGACCGGGGCAGGCTCCAGCACGTCGGCGTCTGCGCGGCCTTCCCGATGGCCCGCCGTCGCGAACTGGTCGAGGAGCTGGCCCCGCTGCGCACCGACGACCTGGCCGGACACCCCTGGGGCGCCTGGGCGGAGGAGTCCGCGCACGCCGAGGGCCGGCTGCCGGGGGCGGTCAGCCGCTGGACCGGCGGCAAGGACCTGTCCTGGATCCCGCTGCGCCCCGAGCGGGTGGTCGAGGTGGCGTACGACCACATGGAGGGCAGCCGGTTCCGGCACACCGCGCAGTTCCGTCGCTGGCGGCCGGACCGCGCGCCGGAGAGCTGCACCTACGAGCAGTTGGAGGAGCCGGTCTCGTACGACCTCGGCAAGGTGCTGGGGATCTGACGAGGAGTGCGAGGGCCCGACCGGTCGTCCCGGTCGGGCCCTCGGTGTGCTCGGCGGGTTCAGGAGACGCGCAGCGAGCCCGGGGCGGTGCCGCTGGCCGTCGCGCCGGTGGACGGCGAGCCGGACCCCGAGGCCGAACCGGACGCCGAGCCCGACGCCGAGCCCGACGCCGAACCGGAGGGCGAGCCGGACGCCGTACCGCTCGGCGGCGCGGTGGCCGTGGCGGGCAGCGTGTAGACGTTGTTCGGCGACACGATCTGGGTGACCGCCTTGGCCAGCAGCGTCGACGGCTCCGCACCCTGGTACTGCACATCGGTGTTGAGCAGGATCACCAGGCTGGCCTGGGCGTCCGGCAGGTACACCACGACGCTCTCGTACCCGGGCAGCGAGCCGTTGTGGCCGATCCAGCCGTGGGTGTTGAAGATCCCGAAGCCGTAGCCGATGCCCGGCGTGCCGGTGGAGCGCCCCTTGAGCCGTTCGGCCTGGGTGGCGGGCTTGAGCAGCGGGTTCCCGGTGGCCAGTGCCTTGGACCAGGTGGTCAGGTCGGCCAGGTTGGAGATCGCGGCGCCGGCCGCCCAGCCCCAGGACGGGTTCCAGGTGGTGGCGTCGGTGAGCTGCCCGCTCGCGCTCTGGTCGGTGTAGCCGTGGGCGTGCGGGTCCGGGAAGGTCGCGTCGGTCGGGAAGACCGTCTTGGTCAGCCCGGCCGGGGTGAACACCTGGGCCTTCAGGTAGTCGCCCAGCGGCCGGCCGCCGGCCTTCTCGACGACCAGCCCCAGCAGCACGTAATTCGTGTTGGAGTACTCGAAGTTGCTGTCCGGCGGGAAGTTCGCCGGGTGCTTGAAGGAGTACGCCAGCAACTGGTCCGGGGTGAAGACCTGGTTCGGGTCCTTGAAGAAGGCCTGCTGGAAGTCCGGGTCGTCGCTGTAGTTGTACAGCCCGCTGCGCATGTCGCCGAGCTGGCGGATGGTGATGCCGCCGCCGTTCGGCACGTTGGGGACGTACTTGGAGACCGGGTCGTCCAGGCCGACCTTGCCCTGGTCGACCAGCTCCAGCACGGCGGTGGCGGTGAAGGTCTTGGTGACACTGCCGATCCGGGTGTAGAGGTCGGTCGACATGGGGGTGCCGGCGCTCTTGTCGGCCACCCCGAAGGACTTCTGGTAGCTGCCGTCGGGGGTGGTGTAGCCGACCGTCACACCGGGGATCGAGGCCTGGCTCATCACCTGCTGGATCGCGCTGTCCAGCTTGGCGGTGACGTCCGAGGTCAGCGGCACCACCTTGCTGGAGGCGGATCCGGAGGGGCCGGGCGAGCCCGGGCCGCCGGAGGGGCTGAGCGCGGCCGGCTCGGCGGTCAGCGCCGGGCGGTCGGCCCGCGGCGCGGAGGAGGAGCCGGAGCAGGCCGCGGTCGCGAGCAGACCGGTCAGGGCCAGGGCGGCGGCGGTGGCGCGGCGGACGGCGGCGCGGCCGGCGGGGCGGGGGGCGGCCGGACGCGGCCGTCGGGTCTTGGTCATGGGTCGAGGCGCCTCTCTGGGGCGAAGGGCCCCGGAGCGCGCACACCGGCCGCTGCTCCACGGGGCCGCACGGAGCGTCGCCACCGTAAGCACCGTCGGGGCCCGGCCGCGCGCGGGTCGGGGCCCGGCTGATCCGAACGGGAGCGCCGTCAGCCGACTGCCCCAACCCGGGTGGCGACCGCTGTCAAGTACCCGGGCCGGGCGGTCGGTTGGTGTCGGGACGGGTGGCCCGCGCTCGGCCGGACGGGTGAGCGGCGGCACGCCGCGGCCGTCCCCGGCCGCTGCTCGGGCACGATCGTTTAGCCCAGCTGTGGCCGCCCTTAAGAATTCCTCGATGGACCGCACCCCCTCCCACCAGGCAGATTTCTGCCTGCCGGAGCGTGCCCGTCAGGAGCGGCCGAACCGCGCCACCACGGCCCCGCAACCCTCGAAGGCCGTTCCCGAAGCACGTCAGGAGCCGTCGCCCGTGAAGGCACTCGTCAAGCAGAACGCCGAGCCCGGCCTCTGGATGATCGATGTCCCGAAGCCCGAGATCGGCCCCGGCGAGGTGCTGATCAAGGTGCTGCGCACCGGCATCTGCGGCACCGACCTGCACATCCGCAAGTGGGACGGCTGGGCGCAGCAGACCATCCGGACCCCGATGGTGATCGGCCACGAGTTCGTCGGCGAGGTCGCCGAGATCGGCGCCGGGGTCGCGGACATCGCGATCGGCGACCTGGTCAGCGGCGAGGGCCACCTGGTCTGCGGCAAGTGCCGCAACTGCCTGGCCGGGCGCCGCCACCTGTGCCGCAACACCGTCGGCCTGGGCGTCAACCGGGACGGCGCGTTCGCCGAGTACGTGGCGCTGCCCGCCTCCAACGTCTGGGTGCACCGGGTGCCGGTCGACCTCGACGTGGCCGCGATCTTCGACCCCTTCGGCAACGCCGTGCACACCGCGCTCTCCTTCCCGCTGGTCGGTGAGGACGTGCTGGTCACCGGCGCGGGCCCGATCGGCATCATGGCCGCCGCGGTCGCCAAGCACGCCGGTGCCCGCAACGTGATGATCACCGACGTCTCCCCGTACCGCCTGGACCTGGCCCGCAAGGTCGGCGTGACGCTGGCGCTGAACGTCGCCGAGCACACCATCGAGGAGGGCCAGCAGAAGCTGGGCCTGCGCGAGGGCTTCGACGTCGGCCTGGAGATGTCCGGCCGCCCCGAGGCGATGCAGTCGATGATCGCCAACATGACCCACGGCGGGAAGATCGCCATGCTGGGCCTGCCGGCCGAGGACTTCCCGGTGGACTGGGCCTCGATCGTCACCTCGATGATCACCATCAAGGGCATCTACGGCCGTGAGATGTTCGAGACCTGGTACGCGATGTCCGTGCTGCTGGAGGGCGGCCTGGACCTCAGCCCGGTGATCACCGGCCGCTACGCCGCCGACGACTTCGAGGCCGCCTTCGACGACGCGGCCGGCGGCAACTGCGGCAAGATCATCCTCGACTGGACCGCCTGAGCCCCCGCGACCGACTAGGAGACCGTTCGTGTTCGACAACGTGCGCGCCGACATCGCCACCACCCTCGACGAGATCCGCGAGGCCGGGCTGTTCAAGCCGGAGCGGGTGATCGGCAGCCCGCAGAGCGCCGAGGTCACCGTCACCTCCGGCGGCCGCCCCGGCGGGGTGCTGAACTTCTGCGCCAACAACTACCTCGGCCTGGCCGACCACCCCGAGGTGCTGGCCGCGGCGAAGGACGCGCTGGACCGCTGGGGCTACGGGATGGCCTCGGTCCGCTTCATCTGCGGCACCCAGGACGTGCACAAGGAGCTGGAGGACCGCCTCTCGGCCTTCCTCGGCCAGGAGGACACCATCCTCTACTCCTCGTGCTTCGACGCCAACGGCGGCGTGTTCGAGACCCTGCTGGACGACCGCGACGCGGTCATCTCCGACGCGCTCAACCACGCCAGCATCATCGACGGCATCCGGCTCAGCAAGGCCCGCCGCCACCGCTACGCCAACCGCGACCTGGCCGACCTGGAGCAGCAGCTCAAGGAGACCCAGGACGCCCGCCGCCGCCTGATCGTCACCGACGGCGTGTTCTCGATGGACGGCTACGTCGCCCCGCTGCGCGAGATCTGCGACCTGGCCGACCGCTACGACGCGATGGTCATGGTCGACGACTCGCACGCCGTCGGCTTCGTCGGCGCGGGCGGCCGCGGCACCCCCGAACTGCACGGCGTGATGGACCGGGTGGACATCATCACCGGCACCCTGGGCAAGGCGCTCGGCGGCGCCTCCGGCGGCTACGTCGCCGCCCGCCGGGAGATCGTCGCCCTGCTGCGCCAGCGCTCGCGCCCGTACCTGTTCTCCAACTCGCTGGCCCCGGTGATCGCGGCCGCCTCGCTGAAGGTGCTCGACCTGGTCGAGCAGTCCAACGAGCTGCGCGAGCGGCTGGCGGCCAACACCGCGCTGTTCCGCTCGAAGATGACCGAGGCCGGGTTCGAGATCCTGCCCGGCGACCACCCGATCGCCCCGGTGATGATCGGCGACGCGGCCAAGGCCGGGCGGCTCGCCGAACTGCTGCTGGAGCGCGGCGTGTACGTGATCGGCTTCTCCTACCCGGTGGTGCCGCACGGCCAGGCCCGGATCCGGGTCCAGCTGTCCGCGGCGCACTCCACCGAGGACGTCGAGCGCGCCGTCGCGGCCTTCGTGGACGCGCGCGCCGCGCTGGAGGCCTGACGGCCCAGGGCCTGACCGCCCCACCGACCGCCCGCGGGCCGGACCGCTCGGAACCGGACCGGCCCGCGGGCTCACAGGCTCCGTGCGGCGCGGCGGCACGCTGGTGCTCACCACCCGCTCCCCCGACGGCGGCACCGTGGTCCTGCGCGACGGCCGTGCGCCGCTCCCCCTCGTCTC